>JBPCNO010000037.1:0-23082 GCA_051001135.1 Acidobacteriaceae bacterium | reverse complement strand
GGAAATAGGGCCTCAGCAAAGCCACTGACTTGCTGACTCACTGACTTGCTGCCTTGCTGCTCAAGTCCTTTGCTTTCAAATTTTTGCCCGTAAACCCTTTAGAATGAGATATGGAGCGCCACTCATTCTCTATCTCACTCAATCCATAAGACTTCCATACCATATGGGGAGGGGGGAGGGTACTGGAATGTCACTAGTCTCAGCCACCACGCTCCTGCCATCCAGCTTCTTCCTGCCCGCACCGGATGAAGTCGCGCGCAACCTGCTCGGCAGGCTGCTGGTGCGCCGCATTGGCCCTGAAAGACCGGACGGAGAACGCCTCGTCGGCCGCATCGTCGAGACCGAGGCCTACTTCGGCCAGGACGACCCCGCCGCCCACTCCGCCGCCGGCAACACCGCTCGCACCTCGGTGCTCTTCGGGCCGCCCGGCCACGCGTATGTTTATTTCATCTACGGCATGCATAGCTGCCTGAACGTCTCCTGCGAGCCCGACGGACGCGCCGGCTGCGTGCTCATCCGCGCCCTCGAACCGCTGGCCGGGCTGCCGGAGATGGCCCGCAACCGCGGCCTGTCGCCGGATGCGGCGCCGCGCACCCTCGCCTCCGGCCCGGGCAGGCTCTGCCAGGCCCTTGGCATCAACCGCGCGGAGCACAAAGGCATGGACCCGACCGCAGCCGCCTCCGACATGAAGTTGGCTGACGATGGCTTCGAGCCAGAGGAGATCGTCGCCACCACTCGAATCGGCATCACCAAAGCCGCCGACCGCCCGCATCGGTACCTCATCGCGGACAACAAATACGTCTCGGTGAAGGCGAGGCCCCTCGCGCCCTAGAGCAGCAGGTTCTAGAGCAACGCGTTGTCGATAAGCCGCGTCGTCCCCAGCCAGGCGGCCACGGCCACCAGCGTTCCGGTGCTCGCCTTGGTCCGCTCCTCCAGCGTGTCCGGATCGACCACCGCCAGGTAGTCAAGCCGCACCGCCGGCTCCGCAGCCACCACCCGCAGCCCCACAGCCCGAAGTGCCGCCGCATCCCGTTCTCCGGCCCGGAAGCTGGCCTCGATCTGCGCGAGCGCGCGCGAAAGGACCAGCGCCTGTCCACGCTCCGCAACCGTGAGATAGCGGTTGCGTGAGCTCAGCGCCAGACCGTCCGGTTCCCGCACGGTGGGACAGACGACCAGCTCCACGCCGAAGCACAGGTCCCGCACCATGCTGCGTAGCACCGCCACCTGCGCCGCGTCCTTTTGCCCGAAGAACGCTTTGTTCGGCTGCACGATGGCGAACAGCTTGGCCACCACCGTCGCCACGCCGCGGAAGTGCCCCGGGCGCGACGCCCCATCCAGCCGGCCGCTGATCCCCTCCACCTCCACAAACGTGCTGGCCCCCTCCGCATACAGCTCCCCCACCCCCGGCGCAAAAACCAGCTCGACCCCCTCCGCCCGCAGCAAGGCGCAGTCCTGCTCAAACGTTCGCGGATATTTGCTGAAGTCTTCGTTGGGGCCGAACTGTGTGGGATTGACGAAGATGGACACCGCGACTGCATCACAAGCCGCTCGCGCCGCTCGCACTAGCGAGAGATGGCCCGCATGCAACGCGCCCATCGTCGGCACCAGACCGACGGTCTTCTCTGCGCGCCGCAGCTCTGCCAGGCTCGCGCGCATTCCGCTCGCGGTCGTCTCAATCTGCAAGGAGGTTACGCCTTCTGACGGTGATGCGGAGCCTGCGCCTCGAGCGCCACCCGCGCCTCTTCCGGCAGGTGATAGCTCTCCGCGTCAGTCGGGTATTGGCGGGAGACCACATCCTCCCGGAAAGCTGCAACCGCCGTGCGGATGAGCGACGCCGCGTCGCCGTAACGGCGTACGAACTTCGCTGGAGGCGCGAAGGTCAGGTTGAGCAGATCGTAGCTGACCAGGATCTGCCCATCGCAGTCCGGACCGGCGCCGATGCCGATGGTGGGAACCTCCAGTTCGGCCGTGATCTCCGCCGCCAGCTCCCGCGGCATACCTTCGAGCACCAGGGCGCACGCGCCGGCATGCTCCAGATCTTTCGCCGCCGCGCGCAGCTCCTTCACGGCGCTGCGCGACTTGCCTTGTACTTTGTAGCCGCTCATGCGGTGGATAGACTGCGGGGTAAGCCCCAGATGGCCGAAGACGGGAATCTCCGCCGCGGTAAGTCGCTCCACCAGTTGCGGACGGGCCCCTTCGATCTTGACCGCCTCCGCCCCCGCCTCTTTGAGGAAGCGGACCGCATTCGCCACGCCATCGGCATTGCTCACCTGATAGGAGCCGAAGGGCATATCCGCGACCAGCAGGGCGCGCTTCACCGCGCGGCGAACCGCCCGCGTGTGGTGCAGCATCTCGTCCACCGTGACGGCCATGGTGCTCTCGTGGCCCATCACCACCATGGCCAGCGAATCGCCGACCAGAACGACGTCCACGCCTGCCTCATCCACGATGCGCGCAATCGCGTAGTCGTACGCGGTCAGCGCCGTAATGGGTTCTGCCTTATGCTTCTTTTGAAGGAGGGTGCTGACGGTAGTCTTGGGGGAAGCAGCGGAAGCCGGCACGCTGCGCAGTTCGGTAACGCTCATTCGATCTCTCCAGTGCGGCTCCCAGGGGGATGCCACCCGTACTCGGACAGTGTATACGCCTTTGCAACAGAAATGCAGGGCCTTGCTCACCCATTCGTGCGCACTTGTGTTATCTGGCGCACGCCGCCACGCTTGCTACACTTGCGCCAATGCTGCTGCCGCTCGCTATCGCCGCCACAACCGCCTCCCTCGCGGCAGGCGGCTATCACTACGCCGCTTTGTGGCCGCAGTCGCGTTTCTTTGGCCATGCCATTCTGGCCGGCAGCAACCCCGCTGAGGTGGCGCTCACCTATGACGACGGTCCCAACGATCCCTATACGCATCAACTGCTTGACGTCCTATCGCGTCACCAGATCCGTGCCACCTTCTTTCTCATCGGCCAATTCGCCAAGCAGTATCCGCAGGTAGTCAAGGCAGTCCACCAGGCCGGGCACCTGATCGGCAGCCACACCATGCACCACCCGCCGCTGATGTACAGTTCGCGCAAGCGCATCCGGTCTGAGCTCGCCGCGACTACGGCCATTCTCGAGGACACCATCGGCGAACGTGTGCGTTACTTCCGGCCACCGTTCGGCGCGCGCCGGCCGGAGCTGTTTCACATCCTGCGCGAGATGGATCAGGTTCCGGTGATGTGGAATGTGACGGCACACGATTGGAACGCTCGCTCCGCGGCGGAGATCGAGGAGCGCATTGAGCGCGGTATCCTGCGCAATCAACGGAGAAGGCGCGGCAGCAACATCTTGCTGCACGATGGCAGCCACACCGCTTTCGGTGTCGACCGCCGCCGGACTGTGACGGCTACCGCCAACCTGCTGGCATTGGCGCCACGCGGCGGTATGCGCTTTGTTACCGTCGATGCCTGGGCCGCGGAGCCGAGTCTTGTCTCCTGTTCCGCTTAGTTGATCTTTGAGCGTGTGAATGCGGAACCATGCATGACGCAACTCCGGAGGACAGGCACTCCTCTCATGCCGTATGGCAACTACAACAAGCAAAGCATCCGCTAAGGAATACAGCAAGAGCTCCCGCTGCTGGCCGGGATACGAACCGGTGCCGGGCAAGAGCGAGCACGAGGAAGGCAGCTGCCGGAAGAAGCCTGCAAGCCGCAATGGCGGCAAGACGGTGAAACGCGAGACTGCCCGCAAAAAACAAATCGCACTCGGTGGCAAGCGAGCTGAGCAGGCGAAATCCAAATCGCCTTCGGCCAGCGAGCGCCGCTCCGTAAGCAAGAAGGCCGGGAGCGCAGCCGGTAAGAAGTCCAGCGCCAAGAAACCTTGAGCCCTTACGATAGCGAGAGGCCCAAAGAAGGGCCGCCGAGCGAAGGTGACGCGCTCGGCAAATCCGCATCGACGAAATAGAGGCTCCGGCATGCAACCAACAACGATGAGCTACATGGGATTGTCAAATTGCCTTCGGCTCGAAAACCAAGACTCCGAGCTTATAGTTGCGACGGCTATCGGTCCGCGCATCCTCCGTTTTGCTCTGCGTGCCGGAGAGAACGCGCTTGGTGAGTTTCCCGACAACTCTATCAAGACCGCACTGGGAGATTGGAAGCCCTACGCCGGACATCGGCTGTGGGCATCGCCGGAGCTCTTTCCCGGCACCTATGCTCCCGATAACGAACCGGTGAAGTATGAAGTGATCGAGGATCCTCAGGCCGGGACGACGATCCATCTCCGCCAGCAGGTAGATGCAGCTTACCTGGGCAAGGAGCTTGCCGTGACGCTCCACGCTACGCAGGCGCGCGCGACCATCACCCACACGATCACCAACTGTGGCATGATGCCGATCAGCATTGCTCCCTGGGCCATAACCGTATTCCGAGGCGGCACTGCCGTGCTCCCGCGCGAGCCCTACCGCTCCCATGATCAATGTGTGACCATCGCCCAGCCGCTCGGTCTCTACCACTTCACTGATCTTGAGGACCCTCGTTACACCCTGGGCAAAAGCTACCTGCTGCTGCGCGCGGACGCCGGCATGCCCAGTCCGCAGAAGATCGCGTTTCGCAACAAACGTGGCTGGGGTGCGCACGTGTGTGCCTCATCCGTACTCATCAAGACCTTCACTTATATCGACTCGGCGCACTATCCGGACTACGGCTCGAACACTGAAGTATTCGCCGCAGGTGACTTCATGGAAATCGAATTGCTCGGTGAGCAACGCAGCCTCGATCCCGGCGCCGTCACCACCCTGATCGAACACTGGATGCTCTTCCCCGGCCTGGACGAGCAAGCAACGCGGAACGAGGATGCGCTGCACGCCGCGCTCGAGCCTCTGGTCGCCGCCGCTAGCTCCCGATAAGACTGGTCCAGTCGAGGATCACCTTGCCGGCCTTTCCTGAACGCATCGCTTGAAAGCCCTGCTCGAATTCGTCGTAGCTGTAGCGATGCGTAATCACCGGAGAGATGTCCAGCCCGGAGCCGATGAGCACCGACATCTTGTACCAGGTCTCATACATCTCGCGGCCGTAGATGCCCTTGATGGTCAGCATGTTGAAGATGACCTTCGACCAGTCGAGCGCGACCTCTTTTGCCGGGATGCCGAGCACCGCAATCTTGCCGCCGTGCGCCATGTTGTCGATCATTTCGCGGAAGGCGCTGCCGTTCCCCGACATCTCCAACCCAACGTCGAATCCCTCCGTCATGCCCAGTCGCTTCTGCACTTCCGACAGCGGCGTCTCGGCAGGATTGATCGCCAGCGTCGCGCCCATCTTTCGGGCGAGTTCCAGCCGGAACGGGTTAAGATCGGTGATGACGACATGACGCGCCCCGGCACGCTGCACCACCGGGATGCACATGATGCCGATGGGACCGGCGCCCGTGATCAGCACATCTTCCCCGACCACCGGAAACGTGAGCGCCGTGTGCACGGCATTGCCGAACGGATCGAAGATTGCGGCGATGTCCTGGTTTACTGCCGGATCGTGCCGCCAGATATTGCTCATCGGCAGCGCCACGAACTCGGCGAACGCGCCCGGCCGGTTGACGCCCACACCCTGAGTCGCGGCGCAAAGATGCCGCCGTCCAGCGAGACAGTTGCGGCAGCGGCCACAGGTCACGTGTCCTTCGCCGCTGACGATGTCACCCGGATGGAAGTCGTTCACGTTCGCGCCGACGGCCACGATCTCGCCCACAAACTCGTGCCCGATCACCATCGGCACGGGTATGGTGTGCTGCGCCCATTCGTCCCAGTCGTAGATATGGACGTCCGTGCCGCAGATGCCCGTGCGCCGCACGCGAATGAGTACATCGTTGATGCCGTATGACGGCACCGGCACATCTTCGAGCCACAATCCACGCTCCGCGCGGCTCTTCGTCAAAGCCTTCATGCTTTCTCGCGCCACCTTCCCAAGGGATGCCACAGGTGAGTGTACCCGTTCATGCGCATACAAGAAAAAGGACGGCGCTCACGTAGAACGCCGCCCCGGAATGCACAAGCTACTTCTGCGCGCTTTCCCCTTGGCTAGCGGGCGCATAGTCGACGCGCACTGACTGTATCTCATAGGGAGTCACCGGTACGGTAACGTGGTCGCCGGTGACCGGAAGCGGCTGGCCTTCCGGTGTCTCCATCAGGTTCGTAAGCGTTGCGCTCTTGGCCCCCACGGGAACCGTAAGCGTGACATTGCCGGGCTTGCCTGCCCATTCATAGAAGCGCAGCAGCAGCCCGTTGCCATCTTCCGTCTTCTTGAGCGCCGTCAGGGCTACATCGTCCCCCTCGACGCCCACGAACGAGTGCTCGGGTGGCAACGTGCCGGTGTGCGCCTCCACCTGCATGGCTTTCAGCTTGTAATTGAAATCGTAACCTTGGCGGACACTCAATGCCTGCTTCCAGTCTCCGGCATGTGGGTAGAGCGCATAGCTGAAGTGGTGGGGACCACGATCCGCCTGCGGATCAGGCCAGACAGGCGAGCGCAGCAGCGACAGGCGCAGCGTGTTGCCCACCGCATCGTATCCGTATTTCGAATTGTTGATCAGGCTGAAGCCGTGATGCCCGTCGCCGAGATCAGCCCAGCGCATCGCCGGCACCTCGAACTTTGCCTTCTCCCAACTGTTATTGCGCGTGGTCGGCCGCTGGATCGTTCCATAGGGAATCTCATAGGTAGCCACATCGCTGGTTGCCGCAAGCTCGAATGCGGCCTTCAGCAGAACGTGCGTCTCATGCCAGTCGATGTCATTGGAGACGACCACGTGATCTGCGCCAGTGTAAAGCGTAATCTCTTGCACGAATTTCGAGCTCTGCCAGCTACGCGTCACACGAATGGTCGCGCGCATGGGTCCCTGTTCCACAAGCTTGACGGAGTCAGCCGTATCGAGTTTGGTCGGCGGCTGGTCGAGTGTGCCCGGATCGATATTCCACGCGTCGTAGTCCTTCGGCGTGTCTTTGAACGCCTGCAGTTCATTGCCGCAAGTACCTGCAGCCAGCGTCTCAAAGTTCGCCTTCTTGTCGAAGAGCGACGTAATGCAGCCGGTTGTTGGGTCGACCTTGACCCGCAGAACGGAGTTCTCAATCGTGTCGCCGCTAGCCTTCAGGTCGCTGGGAAAACTCTTCTTCCCGGGCGCGACATGCAGCACCTGGTAGCCCATGGAGGGCACCGCCTCCGTCCGTATCCGCAACTGATACGTATGCGTCGCGGGGTCAGCGGAGACGATCTCCGATGGCAGCACATGATTGTGCGCATCCATGACCGACACCCCTTCGGCAGAGGCCGCCGGCATTTGCACGCTAACGTTGACCACGCCGGACCGTTGCCATCCCAGCGGATTGAAGACCAGGACGGGAACACCCGTCGTGCTGCGCGTATCTACCCCCGCCTGCAGCAGATGGAGCGACTTGTTCGACACCTCATTGGCCGCCCAGTGCACCTGATCGTAGTCCTGCTGCGCCTCCCGGTAAATGACGGCGATGCCCGAACCCGCCGCGAGATCGTGGAACTGGTTGAACAGCACCTTCTTCCATGCATCCGTCAGCTCGGTCGCGGGGTACGGCCGCCCTTCCAACCACGCGAGTGACGCATACTTCTCGGCGTTCAACACCCATTCTTCACTGTCGCGCATGTTGCGCTTGTGGTTCGCCTGCGTGGTAAAGACGCCACGGTGGTACTCGAAATAGAGTTCATCCTTCCACGTAGGAATGCTGATTTGTCCCGTGCCGGGCGTAGGCAGTTGAGTGTCGCCCTTGGCGATGCTCTCGTAGTTCCAGGTCGGCGACGCCGGATTGATCTCCTTCTCCACCTTCGAGAAGTACGGTTGCGCGGTGCCGAACTCTTCTTTCGGGATCACCTTGTTCGGCTCCATCCAATGCAGGCCTTCATCCAGCATCGCGCGCGTCGGACCGCCGCCGTGATCGCCCACACCAAACAGATCCATCATGTCCAGCATGCCCGGCGAGCGGGTGCGCGCAACTGCCAGATCTTTGGCCAGACGAACGGGATCCAGATTGTTATTCGCATAGTCGTGCGGGAAATAGGTGAGCACCTTGCTGCCGTCAGGCGACTCCCACCAGAAAAGTTTGAACGGCAACTGGTTAGTGTCGTTCCACGCCATCTTCTGGGTAACGAAGTAATCCAGGCCGGAGCGCTTGTAAATCTGCGGAAGTTGCCAGTTATAGCCGAACGAATCCGGATTCCAGCCGATGCGCGTCGTGACTCCGTATAGCTTCTTGAATGTAGCCTGACCCACCAGCAACTGACGTACCAGCGACTCCCCATCTGGCATGTTCAGGTCCGGCTCCAGCCACATGCCGCCCACCAACTCCCAGCGCCCCTGCTGGATGCGCTGCTTGATCTGCGCGTTCAGCTCCGGATACTTATCGGCCATCCACTGGTTGTACACCGCCGCCGACTGCGTGTAGGTGTAGGTCGGATACTCGTTCATCAACTGCACCGCGGTGCCGAAGGTGCGCTTCACCACATCCACCGTCTCGGTCCACGGCCACAGCCACGCCGCATCGATATGCGAGTTGCCGGTCAGATGATAGCTGGCCTGCTGCAGCGTGGGCCGCAGCACTTCGAGCGATTGCTGCGCCTGCCGCAGCGAGGCATCAAACTTACCTTGATCCGAGCTTTCCAGTGACTGAAGGTCCACCTCGCCTGCTGCTTTGGCCAGCGCGGCCTCGTCGCTCGAAGGGTCCTTGGCGAGCGTCGGAAGCAGCACCGCAGCAGAAAGAACCTCCTTGCGCAGGTCTTCTGGGTTCGGACGAGTGCTCGCGAACTCGATGCGCGTCTCCACCCCTGCAAAATGCTTTTCATCGACCGTGGGCAGTAATTTCACGGCGACCAGCACTTTGTCACCTGGCTTGGCATCGTCGAACAGCACGATCGGCTCCAGATCATCGCCCATAGCCACGCGCCGTCCGTTGAAGTAGATGATCTCCGGCATTGGCCCGTTCGCATTGGCGATGAAGCGGAACCAGACGCGCGACCCGGTCAGGTCATATCCATGCAGCGTCTTTGGCACTTCGATCATCCGGCGATACCACACCGCATCCGTGGGTGCTGTCGTCTTGGGCTCGACCGTCTGCCAGGTGCTGTCATCCAGTCCAGGCGCTTCGCCATGCGCCACGTCACCGGCGTGGAAGCGCCATCCGTCTGCGGGCAAGGTATCCAGGCTGCTCAAACGGTCCACCACCTGCTGCTCCCGGGCAGTCAGTTTGCCTTGTTCCTTCATTCCGTGCGTCGACTCGAACAGTTGCGCCTGCGCGGCGGAGCAGGCGAGCGACAGTACGGCCGCAGCCAGCAGCATGCGAAATCCAGATGACATCCAGCGTCCTCCAAACAACCGGTATCCGATATGAGACCGCAAGTTCTGTCTCCTACCGTGATTGTGCAACTCAACAATTCTATCGTTACCGGACGAGCCAGTCTTCACGATGAAGTCACACGCCTCTGCAAGACACATCGATTAGGCTGGAGGTGAATGCATTGTTTGCGATGTAAGCACCTGCTCCAGTTCGGACTCGCCGCTTTGTTAGCGCCGCTCGCAATGGCGGCAGCGCAGCAACCCGTGGCGCAGCAATCCGTGGCGCAGCAGTCTGGGGTGCAGCAGTCTGGGGTGCAGCAGTCCAGGGCGGCCGACGCTGGACGGTCGCAAGCTGCCGGGCAAGCGGACGTCCGCTCCATCCTCCAGCCACAGGACAGCCCGACAACGCAGACCATACCGGCAAAACCCGCAGTGACAGTTCCGCCGGCCCCACATCAGGTCATCAACCAGGAAGTGCGCGATCAATCGGACGATCAACTGAACCCGGCGGTCTTTCGCCATCACCTGATCGCGGATCGGGTATGGATCTCCGGCCAGGCCAATTTCATCTTTCAAGCTCATGATCCGTTTCACTCGCCTTACTCCGGGCCGAACAGCTTTCAGAGCAATCAGGGACAGACCGCCCTGTCGCGTGTCCTCACCCTCTACACCGGAGTGCGCCTCACGCGCTGGGGCGAGTTCCTTCTCGATGTGGAAGAGACCGGCGGCAAAGGTTTGAGCGAGGCCTTGGGTTTGGCGGGCTACGTCAATCTGGATGTCGTGCGCAACCCACAACTCGGGCAGGGTGTCTACCTGTCGCGCTATATGGTGCACCAGACCTTCCCGTTAACCGCCGACCGGGTGGAGACGCAGCCCAACCCCTTCTACCTGGAGCGTTCCCTTCCCCGGCGGCGCATTGAGTTCCGCATGGGCAAGATGAGCATGGTCGACTTCTTCGACGTGAACGCCGTCGGCAGCGACAGCCATCTGCAGTTCACGAACTGGGCTATTGATAACAACGGTGGTTACGATTATGCGGCCGACACGCGCGGTTACACCATCGCCGCCACTCTCGAGTACCAGGGGCCGGGGTTTGGCGTGCGTTTCGGCGAGGCCCTGATGCCAACCGTCGCGAACGGTATCACTCTGGACTACGCCCTGCGCCGGGCGCGCGCGGAAAATCTGGAGTTCGAGTTGCGGCCGCACCTGTGGCAGGGCCACACGACGGAGATCCGGGCGCTCGCCTACTTGAACCACGCCAACATGGGAGACTACCGGCAGGCGATCGACGCGTATCGGGATGGCCGGGACAAAGCACCGGACATCACCCTGCACCGCCATCAGGGCACGCTTAAGCAGGGCTTCGGCCTCAACGTGCAGCAGGACCTTCCCGCGAACTTCCGCGCCTATCTCCGCGCAGGATGGAACGAGGGACATCACGAGTCTTTTGCCTACACCGAGATCAACAACACGGTCTCTCTCGGCGCGGATGTCTCTGGAGATGCCTGGGGACGTCCCCTCGACCGGATCGGTTCAGCCATCGTGACCAGCGGCCTGAGCCGCGATCACCGCGACTACCTTGCCCTGGGAGGGCTGGGCTTTCTTCTGGGTGACGGCCGCCTCAACTATGGGCGTGAGTTCGTCAGCGAGACCTACTACAACCTGCACGCGATCGGTGGTCTCTACTTCGCGCTGCAACTCTCCGCCGTCGCCAACCCCGGCTACAACCGCGACCGCGGCCCGATCGTCGTCCCCGGCGTGCGGGCACACATCGACTTCTGACACCAGAAGTGGCGGGAAGAGCAATCACTCGCGGGTCTACATCACTCGGTCGTCTTCGGTAGATTGGGCGGGAGTTTGGGCCGAGCCTTGCGACTGGTCCGTTTGCGGGCAGGCTCCTTGGGAAGGTGAAGGGTGCGCGAGGATGGCTTCACCGGCTTGTTCGCATCGGTGTAGTCCAGAGGCTTGCCCGGACGACCCGGCGCCTCGGATGACTCGGCGGGCGTGCTTCCACCCGGCGCTCCGCCGGCACGTTCAAAGCTCGCCGTGGTATCGGTTCGCGCTCCCGTGAGTGCGGCGGGATCGCCGACACTGTTCTCGTCCCGCTTCAAGGCAATGCGCGCCGGATCCACCCTCTGTGGCCCGTTCGTCTTCCATGCTGAAATAGCGTTGAAGCCGGAATGCCTGGCAGGTGCGCGCTTCATGACATATGTAACAGCGAACGTGGTGATCGCGCCTGAAATAAAACCCTTCCAGAAACCCTGCGGCATAAATCGCTCCTCCAAATGTGGGTGCGGGGACGTGCAATCCATCCTATTGAGACAGACGATCATGCCACGACCGTTGTCCGTTGTCACCGCCGCTCAGTAATAGTCGGCGCAGCTCACGTAGTATCCGCACCGGTTGCAGATAAGCTTGCAACGCATGCTGAACAGACGCATCCCGCAGGTTGGACAGTAGAGACTGCGATGCTCTTCAAGCCTCGCTGCATCCGTGGCCTTCACGTCGTCCTCATCCACTCTGCCACTCCTGTCTGCCCATGATAAATCAGCCCTCTGCAATCCCATTTCTCTGCGCACGCGTTTCGACGCATCCCGTCCACGCTCATACAGTACCGCGCCGCAACGGGCGATGGCGATCACCTCTCGCGCTATCTTTGCGCATCGCCTTCGCGCATCTAACATCGAATAGCAGGTGCCGCTTCCGGATGGCACGCACATTTTATCCACGCACTTCTATCAAGGAGCAACTATGGACAGGAAAGCAACTGCGCAGTGGCAGGATGGTTTGAAGGATGGCAAAGGCAAGATCTCGACCGGCAGCGGCGTGCTGCAAGACGCGCAGTATTCGTTTGGAACGCGCTTTGAGGAGGGTATCGGCACCAATCCCGAAGAGCTCATTGCCGCAGCCCACGCCGGGTGCTTCACCATGGCACTGAGCGCGGAACTTGGCAAGGCGGGTTTAACGCCGGAGTCCCTGCAAACCTCCGCCATCGTCTCCTTTGGCAAAAAAGACGACAAGCCGACTATCACCATGATTCAGCTCAAGACCGAAGCCAGAGTCCCCGGCGCCGATCAGTCTGCATTCGATAAAGCCGCGCAGGATGCCAAGAACGGATGCCCCATCTCCCGGCTCTTCCAGGGCAACACCGAGATCACGCTCGACGCCAACCTGGTCTCCTGACCGTTTACCTAGGTGGGGATGTTGCGATCACCTCCCGTGCAGGTCCCTCTGCGCGGGATGGGTTCGCGTGCTGGCAGTCCTTACGATGACTGGCAGTCCATGGATGAAGGAGCCGCTCAATCCCCGCTCCATCGCAATCGACTCTAGCTGTGACTGAGGATGTAGTTGCGTAGTTCTTTATTCAGCTCCGCCGCCTGCCTCAATCCCTGATCCAACAACTTCATCCAATCCTTCGCCGGGTCCGAGAGTTCGGTCATGTTCACCAGGTAGCTGGCCTGCACGATGATCTCCAATGCGTTGTTCAAATCGTGCGAGAGGCGGCGCATCTCTGTAGCGTCCGCCGCAGTAATCGTTTGTTCCGGACCGTACCGCGATAGTTCACTTTCCGTCATCCGCGCCTCACTCCTGCGGTTCACTACTGATTTTTCCTTTGGGATCCGCTCACCACGCGATCTGCGGTGCGGGCGAATACCACGCAGGCGCATGCTTGTTTCAGTCGAGCCCGCCTGTTTGACATTCCCCTTTTCGTTTGTAAGACTAGCACCTGCTGCCGTCCAGCTTGTCCTGGACCTTACTCGTGCCGAAGTGGCGGAATTGGCAGACGCGCATGGTTCAGGTCCATGTACTCGCAAGGGTGTGGGGGTTCGAGTCCCTTCTTCGGCACCAGCTATCTTTCCAGGTATTTGAATTCCAGTAAGTCATAGCTTGCAAACTAGCTCAGACTACGACCTCAACCGGATTTCAGAAAGACCGGACTTTCCATTATCATCCCGCAGAACGACGCCGAATTCGCGCGTATCTGACCGTATTCCACCGTATTTTATAAGTAACCGCAATGGTCCTTCATAGAGATGCGGGCGTGTAAGCGCCATCGAGTCGCAAGAGGGACGAGCGAAATGAGACGCTGCTCATGCAGAAGGCAGCGCTGATTACTCTCGCATGCGAAGGACGTAGGCGTAGCTGCCGGGCAGAGCCGCGGGCAAGGAGACGCTGATGTCGGAAGCCTTTTGCGACCAGGCGAGTGGTTTGGGATCGCCGAGCAGGAAGATGGCGGAGCCGGCCTGCGGCTTCACCTCCCGGATCACGATGGGCGAGGACTTCGGCCTGCCAAGCAGTGTTGCATAAAGTTGTGTGTCTTTCTGCGTGAAGCGCACGTCCACACCCTGGTCTGTCGCACCGGTCGCGCGCGACCAGGGATGCGTCCCGTAAATAGCTTCGCCATTCTGCTTCAGCCACGCGCCCAGCGCTTGCAGGCGCTCCATCTGTACCGCAGGAATGGTGCCATCTGCTTCTGGACCGACATCCAGCAGCAGGTTGCCGTTCTTGCTCACGATATCGACGAGAAGGTAGATCAACTCGTCCGGCGCGATGGTTTCTGCCCCACCTTCTGCGCGGTTGTAGCCGAAGGAACGCCCGAGTCCACGGCATTCCTCCCATTTTTTCGCGCTGATAGTATCCAGCTTTTCGTACTCGGGCGATTTGAAATCCGAGTGCGGCACGCCGAACCTGTCATCCACCACGCCGTCGGGAACCGTGTTGTAGAAGTCGGCCATCACTTGCAGCGGCTTGCCGGACTTCGGCCAATCGATATCGTCCCACAGCACGGATGGATGATAGCGCTGGATCAGTTCCTCGATCTGCGCATCCGCATATCTACCGTAAGCCACGCTCTGCGGCTTTACCGCGTTGTAGTCGGACGCTTTTTCAATCGGCCCCCGGTTGAAGGTCCAGTCGTAACCACCGGAGTAGTAGAGGCCCATGCGAAGGCCGGCCTTTCGGACAGAGGCGGTCAGGTCTCCGACGATGTCACGCGAAGCCTGTAGATTCTTCTGGTTAGGATTCTTCACCGCCGTCGGCCACAGCGTGAACCCGTCATGATGCTTGGTCGTCAGCACGACGTAGCGCGCACCCGCGTCCTTGAAGATCCGCGCCCATGCGTCGGGGTTCCACTTCCGGCTCTCGCGATCGAAGGCGGCGGTGAAGTCGTAATAGCCGGCGTCGCCGTAGTGCTCTCGGTGGTACCCCTGCGTGGGCGAGCCCGGCACACGCATGGTGTTGTAGTACCACTCCGCATATGGATTGTTCTTGATGTAGTCGCTGGCTGCGAAGTCATGCGAAGCACGCTGCACCGGCGCCCACCCGGGCACGGAATACAGCCCCCAGTGCACGAAGATGCCGAGCTTGGCATCGGCATACCACGCGGGGAGAGGGTGCGCGTCGAGCGAGCTGAGGGTAGGCTCATACCTCTGGCCGGTCTGGGTCTGCGGATTCTGAACACGCGGGGTTTGCGCGACGCCAACTGCCCACGCGCACGACAGCCAGCCCAGTGTAAAGAAGATAGCTCTAAGACTCTTCATATCGAACATCAATTGCAGCTCCTCTAAACTCTATATCCCGCAGCAGTGTGAACTGATTTGGCTTCGCCTTCCGAAATCATGACCTCTCAAGGCCGGAGTGCCGCTGTACGATCGCCGCAGCAGATTCCGTTTGTCCTGCATTACAACTGCCAGTGCGAGCGTAACAGCAGCTTACGCGAAGAGTGACCGCGCATTTCCTTATCTCGTGCCATATCGTTCAGACGTACACTCTCGCAAACACCCGAAGCCACCAGGAGATTACGCATGACGAAGCTTGCATGGCTGCTGCTGCTGATTCCGGCATTGGCCGGAGCCCAGGTGAAGTCGCAGACAAAGAAAGAATCACAGATAAAGTCGCTGTTCTATATGACGGAAACACCGGCATCCATCCAGTCATTCCTGCAGCATGCGGCGAAGATCGACGTCTTGGTGCCCACCTGGTACCAGGTGGACGCCGATGGGTTGGTGACCGGCGCGGCCGATCCGCTCGTCTTGAGTGCAGCCCACGCCGGCGGCGTGCCGGTGATGCCGATCGTTGCCCTGACCAACAAGACTGGGATCCATGCTCTGTTTCTCAACGACAAGGCGCACCAGGAGATGATCCAGGCGCTGATTCGCGAATCCAAGGAGAACGGCTACACCGGCTTCCAGTTCGATCTCGAGAACATCTCGTGGACGGACCGCGACCTGCTTTCCGCGCTGGTGAAGGAGACTGCTAACGCACTGCACGCGCAGGGTTTGCAACTGACAATCGCGACGGTTCCCAATGCGCCGGGGCATCCCGGCGCGGGGAGCTTCGGCAAATGGATCTGGACCGACTGGCGCGGAGCGTTCGATCTGAAAGCGCTGAGCGACTCCGTCGATCTCGTCTGCCTGATGACCTATGACCAGCACACGCGATGGACTGCGCCAGGGCCGGTCGCCGGATGGGACTGGACCCTTGAGAACCTCGACTACGCGCTCAAGTACGTCCCCAAACAGAAGCTCTCACTCGGCATCGCGCTCTATGGCTATCACTGGTATACCGGCGGACCCCTCAAGGATGGCGATCACTACAAACCCGATATCACCGGCGAGTACATCAGCGCGCCAAACGCGCAACTGCTTGCCCGGACATTCAAAGCAACACCAGAATGGGACCCGGTGGACCACTCTGCCTGGTTCTACTTCTATCGCGACCAGATGCGTGAGTGGGTCTTCTTTACCGATGCGCGCACCTTCAAGGACCGGTATCAGCTTGCGCAGGATCGCGGTCTTGAGGGTTTCTGTTCCTGGGTGCTGGGAGAAGAAGATCCAACGATCTGGAACTTCCTTCCCGACCGCAGGTAGCGCGACGGACGCTGTGCCAATCGCCGTGTAACAGCGCACAGCGGCGCTCCCCCTCTTAAACCCGAGGGTATTCCGTCTCCCGATAGTCCGGCATTTATGCGCGGTGTTGTCGTCCTGCTGCCGATTGCGAACATCGGGAGGGGCATCGGCCGGAGTATTACGCCTCCCCGCACATCCAGCTACGCCAACGCGGTGCGCGCCGCCTCTTCGCCCGGGTGCAGACGCGTATATTTCGTGAGGCCGAGCATGGTGAAGACCTTCTGGAAGTGCGGGGTGAGACCGAAGCACTCGACCGACTGGCCGTTCTTGTTGGCCTCCATCAGCACTTGAATCACCAGCGCGATGCCGCTCGAGTTAAGGTATTCGACTCCGGCGAAGTCCATCATGATCTGCTTGAACGCGGCCTTGTCGAGCGACTGGTAACTGTCCACCACGACAGCCTTGGAGGCGCTGGTGATGTCGCCCTTGAAGCGCAGAACAGCGGTGCCGGAGCCTTTTTCGATCTGTACCTTCGTGAGTTCCTGCATGTTGCCTACTCCTGTTCCTTTTCCGTCTTGTCGAGGTGAATCACCAGTCTCGCATAGCTGCCGTCGCGCGGGTGGTTGACCCACTCGGCCTCATCCACCAGCGACTGGATGAGGAACATGCCCATGCCTCGCGGGTCTTCCTCGCCGTGCATCTTGCGGTCGATATCTGGCTTGGGCGTCTGCTTCTTCATGCCCGCGCCCTTGTCGAGCACCTTGATCTCGAGTAAGCCGTCCTCCATGGAGAGAACGACGCCGACGCTGACCCTCTCGTCGAAGTGATTGCCGTGTTCGATGGCGTTGATGCATGCCTCGGCGACCGCAGTCTTGAGATCCTCCACACGATCCTCGGGGAAGCCCATCAGTTTGGCATAGCTTGCCGCCGTGGTCATGGCCACCTTCTCGAAGCCTAACCGCGAGGGCAGTCGCACCTCGACGGTTGTCGCCATCCGCTTGCCCGCGCCTATCGCTGCTGCCATGCAGTCTCCTTGGGAACAGATGCGCCCTTGGCGCGCAGCAGCGCGAGCGCCGTCATGTCATCATGCTGTGGCCCATCGCCGCCGAACTCGGCGACGGTCTGCCAGACGTATTGCAGCAATTCTGCTCCATCCGGATGCGGGGCGCGAGCGAAAACTTCGGCCAGCCGCTCGGGGCCGAACTCGTCCTCGCCCTGGAACACCTCAGTGAGCCCGTCGGTATAGAGCAGCAGGCGCGCGCCCTCGTGCAGCCGGATCGTCTCCGCCTCATAGCGCGCACCAGGAAGCATGCCGAGGGGGGTGCCGCTGGCTGTGAATTCGATGACTTTATGGGAACCATCCACCAGCATGGCAGGATTGTGCCCCGCATTGACGAGTTCAACGCTGTGCGTGGCGGGGTTGAGCTTGGCGAACACGGCGGTCACGTACCTTCGCCTTGCCTCCGAACCCTCGGCATAGTGCAGGTCGTTGAGGCGCGCCGCCATTTCGGGCAGCGGCGTGCCAGCCAAGGCGATGGCGCGGAAGGCGGAGCGGAAGGAACTGCCTACGATGGCGGAGGCCAATCCCTTGCCGGCCACATCGCCGACCACCATCAAGCACTCGCCGGTGGGCAGCGGCAACAGATCGAGGTAGTCGCCGCCGACCTCGTAGCAGGCGAGCGAACGGACGGCAACGCTGTACCCGGGGATCTCCGGCATGCGCTCGGGGATGAGGCTGCGCTGGATAGCGCGGGCACTGGCCAGATCCTGTTCAACCCGTTCCCACTGCAGCGTCGTCTCGTGATAGCGCGCATTTTCGATGGCAACCGCGGCCTGCACCAGAATGCTTTCGATGAAGTCGCACTCTTCGAGCGAGAGCGGCCGGCCGTTCTCCACTACCACGAAGACATCGGTGAGCAGCTTGCCTGCGCGGTCGTGGACCGGGAAACGGGCGCAGCCGCGCGGGCTAGCTCCGGCGACCGCGTGCACCAGGAAACGTGGCGGAATGTCGCCGTAGGAGAAAGGAAACGCGCTGTAGAACGCGCCGGAGACCTCCAGCTCGCGCACGATGATCTCGAGAACCGCGCGCAGCACCTCGTCCAGCTTGATGGTGGCGTGCAGCCGCCGGCTCGCTTCGAGCACCGCCTGCAGGCGAAAGACTTGTTGCTGTAATTGGAGCGTGGGCGTCAGTTCCATACTTTGGCGCAAGTGTACGCCGTCCAACGGAACCGCTCGAGGGAAGAGATCATGCTCTTCGCCAGGAATCCTGGCACGCCGGCTGTTTCTGGCACCCTGGCTCCTCTCCCGCCGCGCACCCCCTTCCGCTGCTTCCGGTCGCGCAATTTCCTTACAAAGCGCTGGCATTCGCGTGACACACCTGGGCATCGCCGGAACTTACGCTAATGGCCGTGGGTGAAGGTCGCGAAACGGGCCCTTGAACACGAGGGCCAAAATCCAGCATTGAAGCCTAACTGTAGACGAATTGCAGGTACTCGGTTCGCTGGGGAGGGCAGAGGGCCGCGGTGCCTACAAAGAGAGGGGGAGCGGGAAAACCCGCCCCCCTCGTCTCATAGCCTCTACCATAAGACAGCCATTGATCTCCTCCAGGCGGAGATCCGGAACAACCAGATCTCTCGAACTCTCCCCGGCATGATCCTCACGAACGGGACGCACGTGGATGCCCCAGACCAGCTTCCCCCCAGATAGCCGGAATGGGGCACCCGCGCCAGGCGTCCAGATACAGGTCGGCGCCTGTGACTTGCTGGCTTGTTCCTTACTGATGGTTGCCTTGCGCGTTGTCAATCGCCGTGATGGCTCCGAAGAGTCCATCCTGCTCGTGGTTCGTGCCGGCGGAGAAGTAAAGAGTCGTGGCGGGGCCTGAGCCGCCATCGCTGCCGAAGGAAAGCGCCCACAGTCCATCGTGTTGAATGGTCCTGTTGCTGGCGTCGCTGAGATGGCCTAGCAGGTGGCCGGTGAGCGGATCGTAGACCTGAATTGTGCCGCTGCCAAACTGGCCCACCAGCAGGTCATGGCTGAAGACGCCGAAGTCGCCAGAGGCCAGCGCCAGCCCCCAGGGAGCGTTCAGCCACGAGCCGTGGTCGAAGCGGCGCAGCAGTGTGCCGGTGGGTGTGAAGACGTCCACGTAGCCCAGGCCCGCTCCGTCCACCTCGTCGTGCTTGGCTGAATCCTGGACGGCGAATGTGACGTAGACGTCGCCGCCGATGTTCTGCACGTTGAAGGGAGCATATCCGGAAGGCAGCCGGTCATCCTTGAAGAGCGCTTCCATCGCCGACACATGGTGGAAGGAGGAGTCGAAGACCTGCAGGTGGCCTTGGCGGAAGTCGGCGACATAGAGGAAGCTGCTGAGGCCTACGTTGGCGATCGTTGCGCCTTTGAAGACCGACTTCCCATTCTCGTTGACTTTGATCACGGCATGCGTGGGGTTGACGCCGGGGTTCCAACCGGAGACTGTGCCATCTTCAGTGACGAATAGGAACAGCGCCGGCTTGCCCGATGCCAGCGCAAAACCCGTACCTCCGTTGAAGACGGTGCCGGTTGGAGTTCCGGTCTTGCTGCTGCTGTTAGCGGGAGGTATTGTGACGATGAGAGGCGCAGCTTTGCCGGTTCCGTCATACAGCGTGGAGACGCCGGTTCCATTATCCGAAACCCACCAGGGGCTACCGGAGCTGCGCGACAATCCCCAGGGATTGACCAGGTTCGCGTCGGTATTCCCGGCGACACCAGAGTGATCGGCAACCAGGATCTTCTGCGTGTAATGCTGCGCCTTGACTTGCGCCTGCGCGTACGAGGCGGATGCGACGACAACGGCCAGTGAAAACGCCGCGAGTAGTCTCCTGTAGCTACGGATGCCTATACTTTGCATTGACTTGCTCCTTCAACTCTTCTGTGGGAGTTCCCGAGAAAACAACGCGGCCGGAGCTCACGAAACCGAGAAGAAGCCACGGCCGCAAGCCCGGTTCGCACGCCGAACCTGAAGATAGAGCCAGTGCCATGGCCCGCTTGTCACGCATTTGTCACTCTTTTGTCACTCCGTGACAAAACCTGTCGGGCAGCGACAATATGGAGGAAAATCATTTTGGCGAAGCGGGGTCCCGGAACGATTGCGCTCCGGATGATCGTGCTCCGAATGGTTTCCGGCTGAGGTTCTATGCAAACGATTCTGGTCATCGAAGACGATCTGCGCATTCAGAAAGCGCTGCACCGGTTGTTCACGGCGGAGGGTTATGAGGTCAGGAGCGAGGTCAATGGGTCCGCCGGACTGGAAGCCTTTCAGGGCAACGTGCCGGACGCGGTGATGCTCGACCTGATGCTGCCGGGCATCTCCGGCCGGGAATTGTGCAAGTCGATGAAGCGCTCCTCTCCGGATACCCCCGTCATCGTGCTGAGCGCCGTCTCTGAGGTGGCGGACAAGGTGCTGCTGCTGGAACTGGGTGCAGACGACTATGTGACCAAGCCCTTCAGCCCGCGCGAGCTGCTGGCCCGGGTACAGGCTGCCCTGCGGCGCGCCAACCGGTCGCGTCCGAACCTCACCCTCTCCTTCGGCGAAGTTATGGTGGATTTTTCCAAGATGCAGGTCAGCCGGGCGGGCAAGCTGGTGGTTCTGACGGCTCACGAGTTCAAGTTGCTGCGCTTTTTTCTCGACAATGCGGAACGCGTGCTCACGCGCGAAGAGCTTCTGAACGACGTGTGGGGATACAACTTCTATCCTTCCACCCGTACGGTCGACAATCAGATCCTGAAGCTGCGGCAGAAGCTCGAGACCGATCCAGCGAATCCAACACACTTCCGCACCGTGCATGGCGTGGGCTATAAATTCGTACATTCGCCGCAGGTCTAGCGGCGCACTTGAAGGCGGAGGCAAAGCTGGTGGCGATACGCATGCGGACTACGCTGCTGTTGTCGCTTCTCACCGTCTCCTTTGGCCTGACTGTGCTGAGCCTGCTGGTGCTGCGCACAACGCTGCAGCGGCAGAATCGCCGGAGCCTGGCCTCCGATCTGAACCGCTCCATGCTGACCTTCCAGAACCTGCAATCGCAACGCAGAGAGATGTTGCGCCGGGAAGCTGCTCTGCTCGCCGACCTGCCCACATTGAAGGCTCTGCTGACCACGGACGATGAGCGCACCATCCAGAACGCGAGCGCGGAGTTCGCCAGGGTAAGCAAAAGCCCGTTCTTCACTTTGACCAATCGTAGCGGCATGATGATGGCGCGCTATAAGGACGGAAGGCCGCTGGATCCCGCCGCTGCAACGCCCGGTATCCGGAATGCGTTCCAGGACGCGTTCTCCAACACCCCGGCATCGCACTATGTCCTGAGCGGAGATCGCCTGTATGAAGTGACCTCCCAGCCACTCTACTTCGGCCCATCCAGCAGCGGCACGTTACTGGGTTACGTCACCATCGGCTACGCCATCGACGACCGGCTGGCGCTGGAGGTAAGTGAGGCCGCGGCCGCGCAGGTGGTCTTTTCTGCCGGCGATGCGATCGTTGCCAGCACCTTCGATTCCGCGCATAAGCGTGCCTTCGCTCAACAGGCGGTGGCGCGGCGCGCCTTCGCGCAAGGCGGCCCGCAGCCGGCCAATGCAACCAACGGATCGGACGTATGGATTGGACCCGAGCGCTATCTGGAAGCCTCGGTCAGGCTCTCCGGCGAGGACGCGCCAGTGGTTCGACTGGCCGTTTTGAAGTCCTATGCCGAGGCCAGCCGCTACCTGAACCGCCTGAACCAGTTGCTCATCGGACTGGGCATTCTCGTCTTCTTCCTGGGCGCATTGCTGGCAGTCTATATCTCTGGCACGATTACGCGGCCGCTCGAAGCGTTGGTGGCCGGGACCCGCGCGCTGGGCGCCGGCAACTTCGATTATCCATTGCAAAGCCACGGGGCAGAGGAGCTACGCGAACTGAGCGCCGCCTTCGATGATATGCGGCTGCGGCTGCGGCGCGCCCAGCAGGATCTGCTGGATGCCGAACGGCTCGCTACCGTCGGCAGAATGGCCAGTTCCATCTCCCATGACCTGCGACATTACCTTTCTGCCGTCTACGCCAACGCGGAGTTTCTCGGCTTGTGGGCGACCCGGCCGGAGGAACGTGCCGAGCTTCTGGCGGAAGTGAGAATGGGCGTGCAGGGGATGACGGAACTCATCGAATCGCTGCTGATTTTCAGCCGCACCGGCCAACCGCTCCAGCTTAGCTGCGAATCGATCGCATTCGTAGCCGACAGAGCCATCGCTCTGGTCAAGGCGCATCCCGATGCCCAGAACGTCACCGTCACCTCCGATCCGCTGCCCTCGCTGGAAGTATGGATGGATGCCCGAAAGGTCGAGCGCGCCCTCTACAACCTGTTGCTCAATGGCTGCCAGGCCGCCAGTCACGGCGTGATCCATCCGTCCGTCCGGATTTCGCTGAGCGAGACGCAGGACTGGATCAAGATCAGCATCGTTGACAGCGGCCTCGGGGTGTCGGCGCCCATCCGCTCGACGCTGTTTCAGCCCTTCGTGAGTGAGGGCAAGCAGAATGGCGTCGGCCTGGGACTGACGCTCGCCGACCGCATCGCCAAGGAGCATGGCGGGCGGGTTGTGCTCGAAGAATCGCAGCCGGGCCGAACCGTCTTCTCACTCACGCTGGCAAAGAGTACATTACGTGCGTTCGAGACAGCAGCGAGAGAACAGCGGCCGGCTGCACCGCTTTCGCCCAATTGACCCATGTATGCAACCATGACAGCCCGCGCGAGGTGAATCCAATGAGCCTTCGGCGACATAGAAGAAGCGGGATGCTGATGATTTCGATCGCGACGCTTCTGCTCTCCAGTACCGCACGGCCGCAGCATACGGCCGCCGGCGGCGCGACTAGGGCAGAGCAGGGCACGCCCTCCGCAGCGCTTGAGCAACGGCTCGCAC
>JBPCNO010000036.1:0-24516 GCA_051001135.1 Acidobacteriaceae bacterium | reverse complement strand
GCTGGAAGCCCATCCACCCGCAGCCCTCTTTCCCATCCTCCCCACCCAACCCGTCGGGATGGCCCGCCTCGCTGCCCAGGCCACCCACGCCGACGACGGCCACCTCATCACCTTTCGCGCCATGCGTGCCAAGTCCCTCCTCAATCGTTCCCTCAGCAAACGCAACCTCTCCCTCGAGTGGTCCATCAACCCCTATCGCGGCTGCGAGTTCGCCTGCCGCTACTGCTACGCCCGCTACACCCATGAGTTCATGGAGCTGCGCGACCCCGCCAGCTTCGAGCGCGAGATCTTCGTCAAGGAGAACGCCGCCTGGCTGCTCCGGCAGGAGCTGCGCCAGGTGCGCCCCGGTGAAGAGATCGCCATCGGCACCGCAACCGACCCCTACCAGCCGATCGAACGCAAGCTGGGCGTCACGCGCAGCATTCTTGAGGTGCTGGCCACTCAGCACGGACTCGAGATCGGCATCGTCACCAAGTCCGCCCTGGTAGTGCGGGACATCCCCTTGCTGCGCCGGATCGCCGCGCACAACGACCTGGTGCTGCACCTGACCATCACCACGCCGGACGCCGCTCTGGCCCGCATTCTAGAGCCGCGCGCTCCTCGTCCCGATCTTCGCTTCGGCGCCGTCCAGCAGCTCCGCAGCGCCGGCCTGCGTGCCGGCATCCTCTGCTCTCCGCTCTTGCCCGGCATCACCGATACCGGTCGCGCACTCGACACCATGGCCGCGGCCGCCGCGCGGGTCAGCGCCAGCTTCCTCTCCGCGCAGCCACTCTTCCTCAAGCCCTGCTCCAAGGAGACGTATCTGGGCTTTATTCGCCAGCACTTTCCTCGCCTGGAAGACAGCTACCGCAGGCGATTCGAGAGCGATGCGTTCGTGGCCAAACCCTACGCCGACCGGGTGCGGGCGCTGGTGCGCGCAGCCTGCCGCAAACACCGCCTCGCCGAGCGCGACAGCGATGCACTGCTCACCCGCGAGCTCGGCTCGTCCGCGAGCACGCCGGCCCCGCAGCTCTTTGCGGTAGCCGATCTCCTGCGCAAGCCCCCTTCCTCTGCGTCCATCTGCGCAACCGGCGCTGCGCCTCCGGGCACACGCCCGCCGTATGCATCGTCTATCCACTGAGCCCTGAAGGTATTTACTGAGCCTGAAAGGGTCGGATTCCACACAAGGATGGGTCATGCGCCGCCAGGCGCGCTCGCCTTCGAACTGGAGCCGCCCGTGCGAACATGGAATCACGCTCCATGCATTCCACCGGCCAGCTCCCTCTCTCCGACGCACCTCCGCTCCTCGCTCTGCTCCAGAGCGCCTTTGGCTTCCCCGCCTTCCGCGCCAATCAGGAAGAGGTCTGCCGCGCCATTGTCGGCGGCCGCGACCTGCTGCTGGTCATGCCCACCGGCGCGGGCAAGAGCCTCTGCTATCAACTCCCCGCCATCGCGCTGGGCGGCACTGCACTGGTCATCAGCCCGCTCATTGCGCTCATGGAAGATCAATCCGGCAAGCTCGCCGCGCTGGGCTTCCGCACTGCACGCATCCACTCCGGTCTCGATCGCGAGACCTCTCGCCAGGCATGCGTGGACTACCTTCAGGGCCAGCTTCAGTTTCTCTTCATTGCGCCCGAGCGCCTGCGCGTCCCTGGCTTCGCCGAGATGCTGGCCAAGCGCAAACCGTCGCTCATTGCCATCGACGAAGCGCACTGCATCTCGCAATGGGGCCATGACTTTCGCCCTGACTATCGCACGCTCGGCCAGCATCTGCACCTGCTGCGCCCCGCGACGGCGGCCGTTACCCCCATCGTCGCGCTAACCGCCACCGCCACTCCCATCGTGCAGGACGACATTATCCAGCAGCTCCGGCTGGGCAATGCGGCCCGCTTTATCCACGGCTTTCGCCGCGATAACCTCGCCATCGAAGTAGTCGAGGTGGCCCGCCCCGGCCGCACCGCGCTCGCCTCTCAGCTCCTCAGCCCAGCAGAGCGCCGCCCCGCCATCGTCTACGCGCCCACCCGCAAGGACGCCGAGCAGACCGCGGTCGAACTCGCCGAACACTTCCCCGCCGCCGCCTACCACGCCGGTCTCGAGCCCGAACACCGGCAGCGCGTCCAGCACCGCTTTCTCACCGGCGAGTTGGAGGTGGTTGTCGCCACCGTCGCCTTTGGCATGGGCATTGACAAGCCGGACGTCCGCACCGTCCTGCACACCGGGCTGCCCGCAAGTCTCGAGGCCTACTACCAGGAGATCGGCCGCGCCGGCCGCGATGGCCTGCCCAGCCGCACTATCCTGATGCACTCCTTCGCCGACCGCCGCACGCACGAGTTTTTTCTGGAGCGCGACTACCCGCCCATCGGCGAACTCGATCGCATCCAGCGCCGTCTCACCGCGACGCCGCAGCACCGCGACGATCTTCGCTTCGCACTTGCCTCTTCCGGAGATGCCATGGACGCTGAGGTCTTCGATAAAGCGCTGGAGAAGCTGCTCATCCACGGCGCGGCCCAGATCGACTACCAGGACGGCATCGTCCGGTCTCCATCCGATCAGGCTACGACCAAGGCCGATGCCTGGCAGCGTGGCTATCGCAGTCAGGCCGATCACCGCCGGGCCCAGCTCGATCGCGTCATTCGCTTCACCGAAGAGCACGCCTGCCGCATGGCCGCGCTTATTCTCCACTTCGGCGATACGGCGGACGGACGACGCCTCTGCGGCCACTGTGATTTCTGCGCGCCGGAAGGCTGCCTCGCCCAGCAATTCCGCGCGCTCACGCCGCAGGAAGAGCAGGGCGCGCGCGGCGTGCTCAAACGTCTGCGCGGTGCTTCGGGAGTTTCCACCGGCAAGCTGCACAAAGAGATCTATCCTCGCGAAGAGCTCTCCCGCAACGACTTCGAAGACTTGCTCGGCGCGCTCACCGCCACCGGTTACGTTCGCCTCGAAGACGCCTCCTTTGAGAAAGACGGGCGCGCCATCGCCTACCGCAAGGCCAGCCTCACACGCGAGGGCGAAGAGGTTCCGGAGGGCAGCCGCCTCGACCTGCAGATCCGCGCCGGCAATGCCGATAGCAAGCCCGGCAAGAAGTCCAAGGCCCCGCGCCGCGAAAAACCGGATTCGTCCCCGAATCGGGTGCCCCATTCTAGCGAAGCTAGGGTGGGGTTGTTCTCCAAGCGCGTGTCCGATCCCAGACGCACGGAGGTCCCCGCCACGCGGTCCTTGCGTGATGGAGCCGAAGGGGTGGGTCATGCGCCGAAAGACGCATCCGCTTCTCCGCTCTCTCCGGAAGACGCCGCGCTCGAAACGCGGCTCCGCGAATGGCGTATGGAGATCGCCCGCAAGCAGCGCATTCCACCCTTCTTCGTCTTCGCCGATACTGTGCTGCGATCCATCGCCCGCACCCGCCCCACCACGCTTCCCGCGCTGCTCGCCGTGGATGGCATCGGCCAGGCCAAGCTCGACCGCTTCGGCGCCGATATCTGCCGCCTGTGCTCCCAGGGCTGAAGAACCAGACTCGGAACCAGGCTCGGAACCGGACTCGGAACCGGGCTCATCGCAACGGCGTACTACGAGGGGAGGTTCGCGCTTGCTCAAACATATCGGAGTCGCCATTCTTCTCTGCAGCTCCCTTGCTGCTCAAACCAACCGCCCGGAGCGCAAGGTCGAACGCAATGTGATCACCTCTGAGCGCGAACCCAAGGCGCGGATTCAATTGCCCGAGTCAGTGCAGTATGTAGGGGCGGACCGATGGGTGCTCTATGGAATCGCCGATTGCGAACTGCACGCCTTCGTCGACTCCGATGAACACAAGAATGTGCGGCGGCTCTATTGGGTACAGTTCGAAGGCTATCTTCCGACCAGGCCAGAGCTGCAGCACACCTATGATTCACCGCGCCACGCGAAGCTCGGCGGCATGGATTTCTTTGTAGATACCTGGTTGCGATCGAATCGTGACCAGATAGAGCCCGGTTCAGATCGCGAGCATATCGAGGCGCTCCTCCGTGCGAAGGGTTACACGATGCCGCCCGGCATGATGTACGTGCGTCTCGTACACCTGCTCGATGCGCAAAAACGCAAAGAGCTGATGATCATCTACGGTGAAGACGTAGCGCCCACCGGCTTCACCGCGGCCGAGCTGCAGCAGGGCGGCAAAGCATACGGCCGCTGGCCGGCAATCGAAAACGGCCTGATCGAACGTGCGGAAAAGAAGATCGCCATCGAGGAGACGGCCCACCCATGATTCCCACCCTCTATACGCAACCGGAAGCAGGCGGAAGGTTATCGATTGACGATAACGAGCAGTCCCTCGTTGTTGGGAAACGCATCCCATAGCAGCGATGACCGAATGGAATGCACCTGAGTACGCCAGGCTCTCCGGCCTGCAAGCCGCCATGGCCAGCGAAGCCCTCGCCCGACTCGACCTCAGAGGTGCGGAACGCATTCTGGATGTCGGCTGCGGCAATGGAAAGATCACCGCTGAGATCGCCACGCGTGTTCCCCAGGGTTCAGTCCTTGGCGTCGATGCCTCTGCCGCGATGGTCGCTTTCGCCGCCAATCACGCGGATTCCACCCTGCACGCCAATCTTCAATTTGCGGTCGCGGATGCCCGGCATCTGCCGTTTCAGCACGAATTCGATCTCATCGTCTCGTTCAATGCTCTTCACTGGATAGCGGAGCAGGATGAGGCGCTCTCCTCCATACACTCCGCGCTCAAACCCGGCGGCCTGGCCCAATTGCGGCTGGTCCCAAAGAGTGAGCGGAAGAGTCTCGAAGACGTGATCGAAGAGACGCGGCTCTCACCGCGCTGGATCGGCTACTTCGAGACCTTTCATGATCCGTATCTCCACCTCACACCCGAGCAATACGCGGCCCTCGCGGAGCGGCAGGGGTTGCAAGTCCGTCGCCTGCACACCGAGGCCAAGGTCTGGGACTTTGAATCGCGTGCCGCCTTTCTCGCCTTCAGCTCCGTCACCATGGTCGAGTGGACGCAGCACCTGCCCGACGCCGAACGCATCGCCTTCATCACCGATGTTCTCGATCGCTACCAGCATGTCGCCGCCGATGCGCCCGGAGAAGAAAACCTCTTCCGCTTCTATCAGATGGATATCACGCTCTCGGCCGGCTAGCATGCTCCCGATCAAGCGGGTGCCCCATCCTGAGCGAAGCGATAGGGTGGGTCTCATGCGCCGCAGGCGCACCCGCTATGCACACGTCGCTTTGATAGCCGCCGCGCGCGGAAGCTAGACGGGCTCTATCTCTCGCTGAATGCGAGGCGATTCAAGCTCTATATGCATCATCCTTAATTCCTCAAGAACATCGCCGAGCACTTCTTGCTGCTCTTCGGACGCGCGTGCCACGTTAATGACGATGTCTTTTGCGGCTGCTTAAAGAACCGCGATCAGAAAAATATATGCCACAAGATGAGTCCAATACATGCGGAGCAGCATATACATGTCTCATATGGTAACGAATCACACGAAGGGGTATTTAAGCAGAACCCTCCAGCGGATCTGCGTTTTATTCCCTCTCTTTGGCGTACCAATTCGCGCAGTTCTCTACACTGGAAATAGGAGACCTAATCCGAATATGCGGGTCGGCGCGTCTTTTAGTCTGAGACGTAGCTCCCCAATAGGCCGCAGTCGATCCCTAAGTTCTTTGTTTCCTAATTTTTGCGCGTAACCCCTTTAGAATGTGATATGGAGCGCCACTACTTCATCTATCTCTCTGATTCGATGAACCTTCCGCACCATATGGGGAGGGGGGAGGGGTAAACGATCCGTTACCCCTGTGGAAATCCGCCCTACTGCTGCTTCTGCCCCAGTCCCCACTGGAACCGCAGTCCCGTACGGAAGGTAAACGGCAGCGACGGATACCCGATCGGTCCGATATGCTGATCGCTCACCAGGTTATCGAGCTGGGCATACACTCCGAGCGACCGGCGGAACTGGTAGCTTCCCCCCAGGTCGATCTTGGCGTATGCAGCATCGAGATTCCGGTTTGGCAACAGCAGCGAGTTATCTCCGGACAGGCTGTCGAAGGACGACAGGAAGGTTGAATCGTCGCTGCGGCTAGCGAACGATCCGTTGATCTGGGCGAACCACTGTTTGTAGGTGTAGGTTACTCCCGCGAATCCCACGTGCGGCGCGCGCCGGAAGGGTCGCGCGCCCACCAGCGGCGAGCTGGCGCCGATCAGAATGCCCGGGAACTGTGGATTCGTCACCGGGCCGGTGGCACTTGAGGAGAACGACCGCTGCACCACGCCGTCGGTATAGGTGTAGCCGCCTCGCGCGAAGATGTGCGCCGTGATCTGCGACTGCAACTCCACCTCCGCCCCCTGCGCCCGGTAGGCCAGCGAGTTCACATCCGCGCCGCCGAAGGTGTTCAAAACAATATCCGCGACCGCCGGCGCCACGCCCAGCGACGGCAGCAGCGACGCATCCACGAACTCAATCTGGTTGCCGAACTCGTTGTGGAAGTAGGTCGCGCTGACCAGCAACCGCTGACCCAGCAGGCTCTGCTCCACGCCCCCATCGTAGGTCCGCGAGCTTTGTCCACCGATGGGCGCGACTCCGTACTGCGTGATCAGCGATGTATATCCGAACATCTGCAGCACGCCGCGCAGCGAATCGAATTGCGAGAAGAGGTCGGGCTCCTGAATACCTTTGGAGAAGTTGAACTTCAGCTTGGTGCCGTGCACGAAGCCATTGCCCGGCCGTATCGCGTAGTACGACAGGCCGATGCGCGGCTGCCCAACCGTTCCGTAGAGTTGGTTCTTCTCGATATCGCCACCCAGCGAATAGAAGAACCGGTTCTTGAAGTCCCCCTGCACCTGGCCGATGTAGTCGTAGTTCGACCGCTCCAGCGCGAAGTCCTCGAAAAATTGGGCATTGTGATAGCCGCCGCGCTCGTTGGTGAAGCGGAAGCCGAGCAGCCCCGTCACGTGCGGCGTGAAGTTGTAGTCGCTCTGAAAGTAAAGCTGGTCGCGGTTATTCGCGGAGTCGCTCGCGTTCGGATAGGTCGATCCAGCGAAGTTCAGAATCGCCTGCCCGGTCGCGTTATAACCGTTCGCGCCGCGGATGGTCACCACGTTGCCGTAGTAGTTCGTGGTCGGGCTCTCATCGAAGCCTGGCTTGGTGATGGGAATGCCGGCTGGATACCATTGCGCCGTCTGCTCGCGCTTGCGCGTCAGCCCATAGCGAACCAGATTGTGCCACTTGTAAATGGTTTGGTTGTCGATCGTTCCGGACATGTAGGTGTCCTGGTCGGATTGCTTTCCGTCGTTCGTCAGCCCGTAGAAGTTGTAGGCGCCGGGCAAGCCAACCGCCGCATTGCCGTTGCGCCCGGTCAGCCGAATAGTCGTGGTGGCGTTGAGAGCATATCCGAGATTCGCCGATTCGGTGTTCAGGTGATACTCGTCGTTCGCCAGCGCGTTCGACGAACGGAGAGCCGAGAAGCCACCGTAGTAGTCCAGCTTGGACCACGTTCCACCCGCCTGTACCTCATTGCGATAGGTATGGAAGTTGCCCGCGTCGCCTTCATACAGAAATGACGGAAAGGAGGTTGAGCCTTGCGGCGTCTCCAGGCTGACCACGCCCGCCGCCGCATCCGATCCGTAGAGCACGCTGTTCGGTCCGCGATAGATCTCGAAGCTCTTGATGCCGGTAGTCGCCAGGTTGGTGTAGTCGTAGGTGCCGCCGATATCTTCGATGGGCACGCCGTCCAGCACCACCCGATTGGCAGTGGACGAACCGCCGCGCACGAACAGCGACGTGATGCCGCCGTACATCCCCTGTTGCACCACATTGACGCCAGCAGACTGCCGCAGCGCGTCGCTCAGAATGGCGCGATTGCGAAAGTCCGGCTGCTCGACCGCCGTAATTGAAGCGCTCACCTGCGCCTGCGGGGTGGGCGTTCCGGTCGCCGTCACCACCACCTGCTGATGCACGTCAGCCGGCTCGAGCACTACATTCTGCTCATGCGCCTCGAGACCTCCGGCGTAGAAGCTCTGCGTCGTGATCTCTTTGAAGGAGTTGCTGGCGACCACCACGTAGAACCGTCCTGCCTGGCTGGTGCGCACGATGTATCGCCCGTCGGGGCCACTGACAGTGTTGGCGACGATTCTGCCGTTCTGCAGCAGCGCCAGGCGCGCGCCGGAAATCGCCGCGCCCAGCGGGTCGGTCACGCGGCCATGGACCTCCGCGGCGTAGAGCGAAATCGATGGGACGGCAAGAAGGAGCAGGGATACTGCGGCGGGGCGCCTGCACTTCCAAAGTTTGGAGCGCCAAAGTTTGGAGCGCCGGAGTTTGAAGCGCAAAAGATGGATAAACATTCGGATCCTCCGTTCCCCTCGGAACGCGGCTGGGCCAAACACACGCGGGGACCGGTCTCCTGACTTGCGCGCCGGCATGAGAGCTATCGCAGTCGCCTTCCCAGGGATGCAGACCCCGGTGGCCTTCGACTGCAGATCTCCGCAGACTTAGTCTGCGTACAACGCGCTTACAGTTGCGGGGCAGTGGCGGACTTTCACCGCCTTCCCAAATATCCCTGGCGTCTCTCGTGAAGTGTTGACGCCGGGCGGCCTGCTTTTGCGCGGCGAAGAATCCAGCAGGAAAGTGGAGGCTGGAAATGCGTTTATAGCTGAACAGTAAGAAGGAGTCAAAATACTGGACGCAGTCAACCCGCCTGCGGCTCGGTAAATGATGATCCGACTCAAACGCTCGGTCACTTGCAAACGGCATCATCTACCTTCTGCCATCATGTGCATATCATCCAGGATTGGGTGATCGATCGCACGAAGCGTCGGCTTCGCCAGAGGGTCGAGCGAGAACACGACTAGCTCGTTCCTGCCAGCTTTCAGCCATGCGCCAGGCAGATACAGCGTGCGCTGTGGACCGATATTCCAGAAGCGTCCAACGGCATGTCCATTGACCCATATCGCCCCTTTGCCCAAACCCTTCGTATCGAGAAATGTGTCGCCGGTCTTCGCCAGCCGAAAGGTACCGCGATAAAAAGCAGGTCCGTCCGCGGTCTTTTTCTTGAAGTCAAGATCGATCAAGGGCTGCATGGAGAGCGGATACATCTGCCATCCCTTCAGTGCTTCTCCAGCAAAGGTGACACTGTGCGTGATGCCCTGCCGCTCGCCGCGCAGCACGTCGGTGTAGTTCACGCGCCCGCTGTTTTCTACCAGAATGTCGATGGTGTTGTTTCCCGTTCCAAGATCCAGAGTTAATCTGTCCTGCTTGAGTCTGCGGTCGAGAGTGCCGGCGAGCTTCCCATTCACGAAGATGCGGCAGTAGTCGTGCAGTTGATGGAGCACCAGCGTTCCTTGCTCCGGTCCGGGTTTCGGTCCTTGCTCCGGTCCGGGCTTCGATCCGGTTAGCTGTGTTCGATAGAGAATGTAGCCGTAGCTTTCTCCCACGGCCTCCATCGGCAGGACTTCGTCGGAGGAGACCGGTTTCGGCAAATTGCTCCAGAGCGGGGCGGACTGCTCGAGCTTGATCTCCGGGATAGCGATGACCGGTGTAGCGAACGGCAATGCCCGGGGATTCGCATGCGTGCGCTTCAGGATGACATCGCGAAAGACGAAGTACTTCGCCGTCGGCACGCCCGCCTCGTCAAGCGGGGCGTCGTAATCGTAGCTGGTGGTATCGGGAAGATACCCGCCGTCCCAGTTTGCCCCGCTCATAAATCCGAAGCTGGTTCCCCCGTGAACCATATACAGATTGACGGAATAGCCCTTCGACAGCATCCAGTCCAACTCGCGAGCCTGCTGCCGCGCGTCCGTGGTCTCGTGTTTGTGGGCCCAGTGATCGAACCAGCCATCCCAATACTCACCGCTCATCAGCGGCTCGTTTGGCCGAAACCTGGCAAGAGACGTAAATGCCTTTTGCGCCTCACCCGGGCCAAAGTTCACGACCGCCTGAACGCCAGGAAGGGTGCCCTTCGGAAGCTGCTGTGGACCATCCGCGGTGTAGAGCAGGACGCGGTCGAAGCCGGACTTTACCAGCAACTCTCGGATCGCCTCGAGATACTGCTTGTCCTGGCCAAAAGAACCGTACTCGTTCTCCACCTGCACGGCGATGATGGGACCGCCACTCTGTATCTGCAGCGGCGCCAACTCCTGACCCAGCCTCATCATCCAGCGAGTTGCCGCCTGCATAAACTGAGGCTGGGTGCTGCGCAACAACATGTGCGGATCGGCCAGCAACCAGGCGGGATAGCCGCCCAGATCCCACTCCGCACAGGAATAGGGTCCCGGACGCAGGATCACGTACAGCCCCTCTTCCTGCGCCATGCGAACGAACCCCGCTACGTCCTTGTCGCCGCTGAAATCGAAGACGCCGGGCTTCGTCTCATGGACGTTCCAGAACACATAGGTGGAGATCGTGTTTAATCCCATCGCCTTTGCCTTGCGCAGACGATCGCGCCAGTAAGCGCGCGGGATGCGCGCATAGTGCATCTCGCCGGAGACGATCTGGAAAGGCGCGCCGTCCAGAAGGAAGTTCGTATGATCGACGGTGAAGCTGTGAACTTGCGGCGTCTGCTGAGCACAGAGCGGCAGCCCTGCCGCCAGAAATGCCGTTATCAATACGCAATGACGAATACCTGATGTAAGAGCGGCCATGCTGTCATTGTCCTTTATCTCTTGCCCGCGGCAGCAAATGCCGATTCCTTCGCTTCGTTTTGAGCGAATATTGACGTACGAACGATACGCGGCACTGCAACCCGCTTTCGACAGGACTAGAGTCGCCCGTTCTTTCGCTGAGGAGGACTTTTGTTGCGAAGCGCGCTCTATGCTCCGCTGATGCTGGCGCTTGCCGCGTTGTTGCCGCCGCGGTGCCTGGGTCAAAACGTCACTGATATCAAGCCGAGTCCTCAGCAGGTGGTGTGGCAGGATCTGGAGATCGGCGCCATCATCCACTTCGGAACGAATACATTCCTCGACCGTGAATGGGGCGACGGCACGGCTCCGCCCAGCGTATTCAATCCCGCCGACGTAGATACCGGCCAGTGGATGGACGCGGCGAAATCGGCGGGCATTCGTTACGTGGTGATGGTCGCGAAACATCATGACGGATTTGCTCTGTGGCCCAGCGGAGAAACAGGGTACAGCGTGAAGAGCAGTCCATGGCTGCACGGCAAGGGCGATCTGGTGCGCATGGCCGCGGATTCCGCTCGCAGCCATGGCCTCGCATTCGGCGTCTATCTGTCGCCCTGGGACCGCCATGACCCGCGCTATCCGGATCCTGCCGCCTACGACAAGTACTATCTCGCGCAATTGGATGAGTTAGCCAGCGGCTACGGGCCGTTGGAAGAGTTCTGGCTGGACGGCGCCGGCAGTGCGAACCGCACCTATGACTTCGATACCATCGTCGACCATCTGCGCGTATACCAACCCGACACGCAGGTCTTTGCCGATGTGGCGCTCTTCAAGTTCGCGGACCTGCGGTGGGTGGGCAATGAGAGCGGCAAGGTGACCTTCGAGAACTGGAATGTGGTCGATCGCAGCGGCTATCTGCGCTGGCGGCCGGTGGAGGCAGACACGCCGCTCCATCGCGAGCACTGGTTCTGGCACCCTAATGATGAAGCATCGCTGAAAAGTGTGGATGAACTGATGGATATCTACAACAACAGCGTAGGACGCGGCGCCCAGCTCATGCTCGGGTTGGCCCCGGATAGAACCGGCCGCTTGCCGGCTGCCGACGTGGCCCGATTGCAGGAGTTTGGTGCGCGGGTCAGCGCGGTGTATGGAAACAATCTGGCGCTCCGGCATCAAGCTCTCACCAAGGATGCCGAAGCGGCTCTCGACGGAAAACCGGAGACCTACTGGCCGGTTGCCGCCGGCACAGCGGACGCCGTGCTCGAGGTTCGCTTACCATCGCCGCTAACCATCGATCGCGCGCTCACGATGGAGCGTTTGAACGATGGGCAGCACATCGAGGAGTACTCGATCGAAGTATTTGAAAAGGGCGGATGGCGGGAGGTTGCGCATGCCGGCGCCATCGGACACAAGAAGATCGACATCTTTCCACCGGTCACTGTGGACCGGGTCCGGCTCAGGCTGCTGGCTGTATCCGGGGCCGCGGGTATTCGCGAATTTCAACTGTATAACGGGTCCGCCGCGCATTGAGCTCGCACGGTGGCTTGAGGTCCTCTCGGCTCCTTCTGGCGCATCTTTGATCTCGCGCACCTTTGATGAACAGACGCAGGTCCAAGCCGCCCGTATTACCGATGAACCGGAATGCATGCCGGCGCTCCTACCCTCGATAGAATGCGCTACAGAGACAACCTGAAGGAGTGCCCGCGATGCGCCGTATCGTTCACAAGGCATTGATCACAGCCTGCCTGTTCACCGCCGTGATGGCAGCCCAAGGGCAGAGCGCGACGGTTCTGCTTTCAGAGCCGGGCTTTCCCGTGGCCGATTCGATGCCCGTTTCGGATGAGGCTTTGCAACAGGGCTTTTCGGATGTGCGGAGGGTCTCTGCCGCCGAGCTGAGTTCTGCTATCGCCGACGCGCGGACGAAGCTGCTGGTTCTGCCGTATGGGTCTGCATATCCTGAAGCGGCTTGGCCGGCCATCCTTCGCTATCTTGACCGTGGCGGCAATCTGATCGTGCTTGGCGGGAAGCCGTTTACCCGCGCTGCCGTTCAGACGGGCTCGGGCTGGCAGTTGCGCGCGCCCAGTGTTGCGGCATCGCTCGAGCTGTTCATCCACGACTACCAGCAGACGCCGAGCTCCCAACCGACACCGGGTTCCGGCGCACTGCAATTCGAGCCGAATCAGGATGTTCAACCGCAACTGCCGAAGTTCCAATGGAAGCAGGCCTTCAGCCCGGTCATCCGGCTTTCGGTCACCCCGATGTTTCCGCAGGAGATGGGCTCTACCGGCAACGAGGATGCGGACCTGACCACGCTGGCGTGGGGCTCGCGCGAGGGACATCACCGCGCAGCGCCCGCGTTCCTGGTGGATCACCGTCGGCTTCGCTTCGTCGGCGGCCGCTGGATCTTCCTCGCGTGCAACCCGGTCGCGCATGGCTTTGATGATCCGCACCTGCTTTCCAGTCTGCAGACAATCGCATTGCGCAAGCATGACCGCTTCGCCTTTCGTCCCAGGCTGCCGCTCTTTTTACCCGGGGAGGCGCTGGAGTTTCGTTATGAGCCTGCCGATTTGTCCGAGCATCCCGAACCGGGCGATACGCTGCGCATTGCCGTCAAAGCGGAGAATGGCTCTGCGATGCGACCGATGACAGTACCCGCAGACGCCGCGCGCACCATTGCCTTACCACCGGCAGCCGCGGCCGGTAAGGGACTGCACACCGTAGTGGCCACGCTGGTGCGCAACGGCGCGCCGCTCTGGACCTATCGGTCCGGATTCTGGATGCGGGACTGGGCCTATCTCCAATCCGGACCCAGGCTCGGAGTCGGCAGCGACTACTTTGAGCTGGACGGTAAACCGCTGCCGGTGGTCGGCACCACGTATATGGCCAGCGACGTCGATCGGCTCTATCTGGCCAAGCCCAACGCCTACGTGTGGGATCAGGATATGGCGCAGATCCATGGTGCCGGCTTGAATATGATTCGCAGCGGGATCTGGTCGGGTTGGAATCTTGTAGTGACCCCGGACAAGACGGTGAGCGAAGATGCGTTGCGCACCATCGAAGCCTTCCTGATGACTGCGCGCCACAACCATCTGCCGGTGCAGTTCAATCTCTTCGCCTTTATCCCGGACAGTCTCGGCGGCGAGAACGCGTACCTGGATCCGGCCGCGTTGCGTGCGCAGGACCAGTATGTCTACTCGCTGGTGCAACGTTTTCACGATGTCCCATTCCTCGCCTGGGATCTGGTCAATGAGCCCAGCGCGAACAGCAAGAATGCCTGGAAGACCGCGCCGCAGGGCGATCCATTCGAAGAAGCCGCCTGGCATAGCTGGCTGAAGCAGCGGTATCCGGATCAGGCGGCGCTGCTTGCGGCCTGGGCCGAACCTTCGTTTGGCGTCGGGCGCGCGTTGCAGTCCATGCCCACGGCCTTGCCGCCCGCACTTGCGGCTGCGGATCCGCTCGCTTTGCCCGCGGCGGGTGCATTCGAACCCGATCAGGTCAGGGCTGGCTTCAATCCGCTAAAAGTCTATGACTATTTCCTGTTCACGCAATCGGTGTTCATCGACTGGATTCGCCGGCAGCGTGCAACCATCCAAGCCGCGGGCTCAAGCCAACTGGTGACCGTGGGGCAGGATGAAGGCGGCATCTCGGGGCGTCTGTCGCCGGCATTCTTCTCGCCGGAGATCAGCTTTACGGCGGACCATACCTGGTGGGATTTCGACGGAATCCTCTGGGCGTCGCTGGCGGCGAAGTTCCCCGGCAAACCGCTGCTGATTCAGGAGACGGGCGAGCAGCGGCGTCTCACCCAGGATGATCATCTGCGCCTTTCCGCCGAAGAGGAGGGCTGGCAGTTGGAGCGCAAGCTGGCGATAGCCTTCGCCCAGGGGGCGGGCGCGCTGGAGTGGGTGTGGAACGTCAATCCCATGATGGCGAACGATAATGAGATTCCAATCGGCGCGATCCGTCCCGACGGCACAGAGAAGCCGGAGGCGGATGTGTTGCAGGGCTTCGCGCGGTTCGCAAACACCAGCCCGGCGAGCTTTACGGCGATTCAGCCGCCAGAGGTCACCATCGTGACCTCGCAGTCGCTGCTGTATACCGGGATGAACGCGCTCGCGTTGGCCACGCAGAAGAAGGCGCTACGGGCGCTCGCGTACTACGACCACACCGCCGCGCGCATGCTGCCGGAGAACCGGCTGGAAGATCTTGGACAACCGAAATTGGTGATCCTGCCTGCGCCCCAGGCATTGACCGAAGTAGCATGGCAGCAACTGCTCGCGTACGTTGAACGCGGGGGCTGCCTGCTCATCTCCGGTCCTGTCTCGCGCGATGAACACTGGCAGTTCATCGATCGGCTCGGACCGCTAAATCTGCATGCGAGCATTCTGCCACTGGATGTCCGGCAGTCCACGTTGCGGTTGCCGGCGGAGACGCGCCCGATGCAGGTCAGCTACCCTGCGTCGGTCCAGCAGGCTCCGATCGAAATATTGCGCTTTGCGAGTGGCGACTCCATCGAAACGATCGCGCATGGCGCCGGCAAAATCGTGTGGGCTGCCGATCCGGTCGAGTTTGCCGAGAACTACCAGCCATGCGCGGCGCTCTACGCCTACGCGCAGACCGTCGCCGGCGTTCATCCCCTGTTCAGGGAGTTGCAGCCGCTCTCTCCCGGAGTGCTTGCCTTTCCCACAGAGTTGAAGGATGCCGTGCTGTACAGCTTCTCGTCGGAGTCGCTGGACGAGCAGACGATCGACATAGAAGACGCTTCCACCAAAGCGCGGCTGAACTTTCGCCTGGCGGCACAACGTGGAGCTGTCGTTCTGCTGCGACGATCGGACGGAGCAGTTCTGGCTTCCTACGGAGTAGAAAAGCAATAGTCGCTAAGATCCGATCGCTGATATCCAATCACTGAGATCCAATCGCTGAGATCCAATCACTGATATCCGCAATGGCAGAATTCCGTAGGCGCATCAAAAAGCATCTTTGTGCTTTCCGATTGATTCACGATGAGAGCTAGCACCTCTATCACGAAGTCATTGCATGACTCGCAAGACCGGCACCCTATCCGCCCCGGCCAGGATGAACGACGCTCCGCACATGGCCGCGAGTAAAGGGTGACATAGTTCGGCTGATCCCGGGACACGATATGCGGCTACGAGATCTAAGCTCGTAGCCGCATACCGGGCCGAATCTGAATCAGCGGGCCGAAACTGAATCAGAAGGTGAAGTCAGCCTTGAGCTGAATCAGGCGAGGTGAAGCGTCGCCGCCCAGGAACGATCCGAGGATCGAAGTCGGCGTGCTGACAGTGGTATTGATCGTACCCAGGCCGGAGCTCCCTACATCATTTAAAGGTTGACCGAAGTTGGGGTGGTTGAAGAGGTTGAAGAATTGCGCGCCGAGCTTCAGATTCGCCGACTCCCAGTGCGGGACCTTGATGCCCTTGGTGAGATCCAGATCCGTGTCGGTGTAGCCGGAGCCGCGGAACTGATTACGGCGCTGCTGGCCGAAGTCGGTCGCGGGAACAAAGTTCACGTATGCAGGCTGCAATGCCGGCGGCACCGTCAGATCAGGCGTACCAATCGCGCAAGGATTATCTACGGCTGCGGCGCCTTGGCAGGAGTGACTAAAGCCTTTGCCGAGCTGCTGCGCGTAGAGCACAGCAGCGCCGCCGTAATTCGCCGGAGTGTTCGAATCAATCACCGTAAAGGGTAGGCCGGTGCTGTGGAATACCGTTCCGCCAATAGTCCAGTTCCCGGTGAGCGCACCGAATCTCCCGATCTGAGGAACGCTGATGACATAATTCGCGCTGATGTAATGACGAACATCGTAGTCCGCCGGGCCGTAGTTCTGTGACAGGTTGTACGGGTTCTCAGGGTTACTGGCATTGGTGGGAGTGAAGGGACTGACGCCACCGTTCGAGACCTCATCAAAGGCGTGACTGTAAAGATAATTGAATTGCAGATTAATGAGCTTTTCACGCCGGGTGAGCGTAACGACGCCGCCGTTATAGTTGGAGCCTGCCCCGTTGCTCAGGTCGGAGACTGCGGCAAAGGAGTCGGTGGGCGCCGCGGCCGGAAGACTGCCGAAACCATAACCGTTGATGCCATCGTTGACGACGGGCTCGTGATAACCGTGATTGCCGACGTAGGAGACGGCCACGACAGTTTTGCGGTCCAGTTGTTGTTCCACCGCGAGATTGTAGCTCTCGTACATGGGATAACTCAGGTGGTGGGCGGTCGAGTTAAACGCCGGGGCGGTAAAGCCGATACCTGCTGCGCTTAACGTATCGAAGCTGGCTCCGGAGCTGTAGCTGGAAACAAAGGCTGCATTGGATGCTGCCGCTGCCGCTGCACCACTGTTGGGTAGCGTTGGATCGATGGCGAACTTGCCGCGCAGATAGAACTGCACGTTGGAGGGAGCGTTCGTGAGCAGGTTGCCGGCGACTAGTCCCGGCAAAGTATCGGCAAACATGCCGAAGCCGGCGCGAATGGTGGTCTTCGAACCAGGTCCGAACGGAAGATAGGCGATGCCGATGCGCGGTTCGTAAGCCAACGTCTGGAAGGACGGAAACGCCTGATGCAGGCCGGAGGAGATGAGCTGGTTATAGGGCGTAGCTGTGGTCGTCGCTGCGGCGAGCGTCAGGAAGTTGTCGCTCAGATTGGCGAAGCAGTTCTTTTGGCACACCGGGTTGGAGTTGTGTTCGAAGCGCATGCCATAGGTCACCGTAAGGTTCGGACGCGCCTTCCATTGATCTTCCACATAAACTCCCAGGGCATACAGAGCGATCGGCTGAGTGTTGCTGGTGGGGAAGGACTGCCGGAAACGGCTCAGATATCCCGAGGCAAAGTTGGCGGTGGTGGTGTAGACCTCGGGAGTAAGGGCGCGCACAGACGGAGTGTAGTCGGTGATATCGTTGCGGCGCATGGAGATGCCAACCTTGATGGTGTGGTTGCCGCGGGTCCAGTTCAAATCGTCGATGAACTGATATCCGGTGTCGTTTGTGCCTTGAGGAAAGTCATACCCGAGACCGCCCGGAGAAGTCCCGAAAGCATTGTTGGTGTTATTGGCGAGGGCGCCATCCAGGAAGACGAAAGAGTACGGGACCAGCGCATTCGCGGCCACCTGATTCGGATTGGAAAAGATGGCGCGATTGTAGCTGGCGGAAAAGATGAACTGGTTCGTAAGGTTGGGTGAGAAGCTGTGCGTCTCGTTGAGCTGGCCATCATAGGCTGGCTGAGGGCTGGCGACGTTGAACAGCGGGCTCAGGAAGCTGGTGAAGGTCGGCTGCACGCCCTTGTCGATTTTGACGTGGCCGAAGAGCCGGTCCTTGTCACTCAGGATCTGATCGATGCGGCCAGTGATCAGCCACTCGTGCGCGAAGTTGGCGGCGTTGCTGTTGTACTGGACGACGTCAGGGTCGCCACTCTGCTCTGGAATCGCCGTACCTGCGCCGGGCGCGGTGTTGTAGAGGTTAAAGATCCGCTGGTAGAGCGGCACCTCACTCGGGAAATTCGCGCCCACCGTGGCCAGCGTCGATGCCTGAAAGGCGGGACTGGGCGCATAGACCGTGGCGCGGACCGGGATGATGACGCGCAATCCCTCGGTGTTGACGAAGAAGAAGGTCTTGTCCTTCTTGAGCGGTCCACCGATAGCCGCCGCCCACTGGTTCGCGTTATCGAAGGCGCGCGGGGCTTGCAACCCGGCGGCAGCGTGCTTGTTGAACCAACTGTTCGCGTTCATGACGCGGCCGTTCCACCAATAAGTGGCGTTGCCGTGGAACTGGTTGCCACCGGCGCGGCTGATCTCATTCGTCTGCGCGCCACCCAGGCCGCCGTAGGCGGAGTCATACGCGGGGCTCAATACGGTGACGCTGCTGATGTCGTTGTTGCCCAGCAGCAGGTTGGTAGGGCCGGAGTTGTTCAGGTTTAGATACGCGTAGTTCTCATAAGAACCATTTAGCGTGAATGTGTTCGACGTAGCGGGCAGGCCGAAGGAAGAGAAGTTACCGTAGCCGCCCTGGGTGTTCATGATGGAGCCGGGAGCGGTCTGCGCGATGAAGGTCAGATCGTTGCCCGGGTTAGGCAGGTTCTGCACCGCCTGCAGATCGAAGGTGGTGCTGATCGAGGCATCCTCGGTGTGCAGCAGCGGCGCGCTCTCGGTGACGATCACCTCCTGGGTGTTCGATCCAACCGCGAGCTTGAGGCTGGCCGACGCCACCTGACCGGCGGAGACCGGAATGTTGGTGCTGGCGGTTGAGAATCCCGACGCCGTCACCGTGACATTGTAGGTATCCGGTTTGAGCAGAGAGATGCGAAAGTTTCCCGCATTATCCGCAATCACGTTCTTGACGTCGCCGGTGGAGGCAGCTTTGGCGGTTACCTGTGCGCCGGGAATGGCCGCCCCTGTCGAATCGCTGATGCTACCGACGATATCGCCGGAGATCACGGTTTGAGCGGAAAGGGGCGGTTCGAAGAGTGCGAGCGGCGCCGCGACCGGGAGCGCCAGCGCCAGTACGAATGTTGCGTTGCCTATTACAGTTACGATCCTCATCCCTATCCTCGTTTCACCGTCGACTGCGTTCAACTGAGTTGCTAGTGCGGAAACGGCTTAAGGAGGGAGCGCGATCTTCCCAGGACCGGTCTTGTCCGATAACTAGGTATCCTCATCGCCATCGACTGCTCCTGCCGCTCTCCTGAGACGGGAGAGGGGCATCGCACTCCCTACTGTCACTGCCTCTCCAAACGAATGTTTGTCGCTCCTGATGGATCTGCGAGATCGCACGAGCGAAGCAGATCCAATGGAGCTTCATCATTCAGTTGTGAGATGGAAGTGCAGTCCATTCGCCAATGGGTGATTCGCCGATAGCGAGCGGGGCGATACAACAGCGTGTGGGGACGAACGTACAGAACTTCAAATTCCACGCTGCTCAGTCATCGCATTCCGTTGATAGAGCGGTACTGAATGCTCCACATCCGCGGAGATTACGGCGATTTCCGTTCCACTATCTGAATACGAGGATGAGGCGGTGCTATCGAGTGACCAATGCCTCAACTACTGTGACGAACGGTAAAGACTCTTCCCAAAAAGCCAGGTCCATGGCCGCGCACACTACGGATTTCAATAGCATTGCGCCGCGCGTGACGGTATGCACTTCAGAGACGCCAAAGCGGCGCGCGGTTGCTGGATGCTCAGTCGCGGCAACATTGCGAAGCCAGATTGCGAAGCCAGAGCCTCTCAGTCCGGTTGAGATCGGCGCGCCTGCAGGCTGAGCTCAAACCCGAATCACTCAACCGCTCCTGCGGCGCTGGCCGGGTTCAAGGACTATGGAAGATGTGGGGCTCTACGGAAAAGGAGGAGTGTTCATCCGCAAACGGCACCAGGGCTCAAGGCCGTCGCTTCACTAGGGTGATTCGACACACGCTCGCGTGACGTTTCGCTATCAGCCGCGGTTATTGAAAGGAGGAGGTGCCGGCTGTATTGGACGCAGCACCGGCTGAATCAAGCAGCGGCGCCGGTTTTCAAAAGTCTGCTCAAATTCCTGCGATAGCTTCTGCTCAATGTGAGTTCTTTGCCGTTGTCCAGGGTGATGATGTACTCGCCTGTGTACCAGGGTCTAAGCTCCCGGATTCGCCTGGCGTTCACAATCACCGAGCGATGTATCCGAACGAAATAGCTGCCGTCGAGCCGGTCCTCAAAGGATTGCAAGGTGTCTCGCACCAGATATTCACCCGCGGACGATCCACCGAGCCTGATCTTCACGTAATTCCCCGCGCTTTTGATCCAGCAGATGGAGCTCACGTCCACGAAAGCAAATCGGCCTCGAGACTTGATGCAGATTCGGCCCTGCGGAATGCACTCTGCGTTGCTCTGCATTGCGATTTCGGGCGCAATCACACCTGAGGTTCCCATACATCTCCTTAGCAAGCGTCGATCACCCGTGGAATTCGGGCAATTCCGCAATCCCATAATCAATCCCGCAGTGGAGATCGACAATGGCCACTTCGGCCGATTAGGATATGACCACTCCGAGGTGCAATGAGGTCTCCTGGTTACCACTTTCCTCCGGTCTTGCTCGATCATGCGGCTGAGACCCCGCTCTATCGTCAGCTCTACGATTGGTTTCGCAGCGCGATTACCAAAGGGCAACTGAAGCCGGGTCAACGGCTGCCTTCGACCAGAAGCCTGGCAATCGATCTTGCCATCTCCAGAATTCCGGTCGTCGCCGCCTTCGAGCAGTTGTATGCGGAAGGTTATCTGGAGACGGTGGTTGGGTCCGGAACGTTCGTGACCAAATCCATTCCCGACGATACGTTGTCGTTCACGCCGGTTGGCTCGCGGAAAGCTGTTTGCGGCAACGGCGCAAGGAAAGTCTCGCAGACGGCGGCAGCCCTTCTGTCGATGCGAGAGCAATCGCCGTGGGACTGCCGCGGTGTCTTCCGCGTCAGCCAGCCAGCCCTCGATCAATTCCCGTCAGAGATATGGACGAGGTTGGTAACACGCCATTCCAAGGGCGCGCTGAAGGCATGTATGGAGTACAGCGATCCCCGAGGATACCTTCCGTTGCGTGAGTCGATCGTTGAGCATCTGGGCACGGTGCGCGGCGTGCGATGCGACCCCGCGCAGGTGATGATCGTGACCGGATCGCAACAGGGCCTGCAGGTCACCGGCAGGGCCTTGTTGGATACCGGCGACGCGGTCTGGATGGAAGAGCCTGGCTATATAGGAGCCCGTCAAGCTCTCAGCATGTCGGGGGCCCGGCTGATTCCAGTAAATGTGGACAAAGAAGGCATGGATGTGGCGGAGGGTATCCATCTCTGTCCCAAAGCGCGAGCAGCTTATGTGACGCCCTCGCATCAATATCCGCTCGGTATGAAGATGACGGTTGCGCGCCGCATGCTTCTCCTGGATTGGGCAGCGCGCAATGGCTCCTGGATCATTGAGGATGATTACGATAGCGAGTACAGGTTCGACAGCCGGCCGATCGCGTCCTTGCAAGGCTTGGATACGGACGCGAGAGTGATTTATATCGGCACCTTCAGTAAGGTCCTGTTTCCCGCGTTGCGGCTGGGATATGTGATCGTTCCCAAAGACCTGATCGCCGCGTTTGCCGAGATCCGGCGCGCTACAGACATATTTTCCTCGACCTTCCACCAGAGAGTCCTGACTGACTTCATCAACGAAGGGCACTTCGCTCGCCATGTCCGAAGAATGCGGATGCTCTACATGGAACGGCGGAACATTCTCGCCAGTGCGATCCGGAAGCACCTGGGCGCTTTGCTGGAGGTCCTGCCCGCCGATGGAGGCATGCATCTGGTAGGGTTGCTCCCAACAGAGGCGGACGATGCGGTACTCGCGAAGCGAGCGGCTCGCAAGGGAGTCTCCGTGTTGCCGTTGTCGACCTGCTATGCCGGCAAGGCGCCAAGAGGCGGTTTCATTCTCGGCTATGCAGGCGCCACCGGCGAAGAGCTCCGGGCCGGAGCGCGCAAACTCGCACTCGCCCTCCGACATTGATGTTCGCGTGCTGATTTCACCAGAGACTGGCACGCGCTAGCGATGCAGCCCTCCGGGTGCCAGAGCTGTAGCTTCTTGATTTCGTTGCTTTGATGGTGACTCTGTGTCATTCGAGAGGAACGCAACCACGATCCGTGCTGTTCTACTACTATGCACACCCGTCGCTTCTTCCTGTTGATTTCGTTCGGACCTTCGCCGAGTTGCTTGTGGCCGGCGACCAAGCCGGTGAGGCTGTGTCACATAGGGTATGGAGAGACCTCTGCAGGTCTGGTATCTGGCTGCACCAACCAGACGTTCCGGTCCTTGTAGTAGTGAATCAGTTCGCGATCTTCGGTTGCGTCCATTTCTCGCGCCCAGATAACTTTGGAGCCATCGATGTCTGCGGCGTTGTAGACCCATTCGTCCAGCGTATTGTGGTCGGGAGAATATCGGACGATTACGAGCTGCTTTCCGGGTAGTTCCTCCAGATGGGCCTCGATTTGAGCTCGCGCAGCGCCAGACTGACCCCGGCCATACCATTCGGAAGCCCATGCGCCCGGCCATACGGGAAGGTCCACATGCAGAGGCTCAGCAAATAACCGTACTCCGGCTAGCATGAAGCAGAGTGTCACGGTCAGCCGAACTAACACCATGCCAACGGGCTGGCCACCGGGGTGCCAAAGCCACAGGTGGCGCATGGCCTGCAGGCCAAGAGCATAGAACGCTGCCGTGAAAGGGGCCAGATAGTGAGGGATGAGGAATATCTCAACGAGCTGGCTGGCCATCAATAGGAGCACACATACAACCAGGAAGCGCATGCGCCGGTCGAGCAGTACACGCCGCAGCATGATCAAGGGAGGGAGCAATGCAATGCCTGCAAAAAACAGGACCCCTCTCGATGCCTTAAGTAAAGTCTGAGGTACAAAGCCGGACAAGCCGTGGATCTTCTCTGAAGTATTAAGTTCAGTGCGGCAATAAAAGTCCCGCATTACTTTGTGCCTGTAGACCGGCTCCGGCCGCGGCGACTGCCATACAAAGTACGGGGCCATCGCATATGTGGCGCGATTGACTGTGTAGGGCGAGGTGACCGGACTCCCGAATGCGCGGTAATTGTAGTACGCCATCCACGCGCCGGCGGCCGCGATCAGAACCAGCGGTAGCACGGTGCGGTGAAGCAGCACGCCGGCCGCAGGCCGATTGTTCCCAAAGAAAATCCATCGCCCCAAGGCCACCGCTACAGGGAGGCAAAGAAAGATTCCTTCATAGGGCCGGCTCATGGCCAGGAGGATGACACCGAGCGCCAGCAGCAGGCTGTCCCGAAGCTGTGCCGACTTCATAAACCGTGGGAGCGCGCCGAGCACAAGCGCTCCACCAAGGGCCGCGATGGAGCCCCCACCTGAGTAGGTATCGATCCAATAGCTGAAGAGACCAAGGTGCAAAACTGCCAGGATTCCACCCAGGAGTGCCCAGGTTGGAGGCAGCCACCCCTGCAGCATCCAACAGATCGCAGCGCACATCAGCGCGGTGCTGACTAAGACACCATACCAGGGGTGCCCCGCCAGAACCTTGCCCGCGGCCAAAACCAGCCCCTGCGCTGGGAAGTACATCGACATATAGGTCGGCTTCATGGTGATCTGGAAGCTTTCGAAATGCACCCACATCGCCGGAGTAGGATTTGTCAGTCTTCCTGCCGCGAAGGTGTCCCCGGCCAGCAAGAAGCTGAAATCATCAGAGACAAATGGCTGGGGAATGGGAGAAAGGGGAAGGATGGCAAGACGTAGCAGGAGAGCGGCGAAGCCGACGACCGCAACCGCCAGACCCTGTTTTCGCGCCAATCGCCCGAAGACCCGCTCGATACGCTGGAAATACGTGGAACCAAGCCGAGGCCAGCAAAACGCCACTGCAATCGCAATCGCTGTAAGTCCGCCTTCGATCAGCAGAAGCGAAGGGCCGTGTTCCGGAGTAAGAGAAAGGATCATATTTGAACTCTTCGCATCGAGACTGTTCGCACCGGGATATCCATAACTACAGCAAAGCAGTCACTTCGCTCGTTCTCCCTCAACTACGGCGGTCAGTAACCAGAATGGGCCCGACTTGCTGTCCGAATAAGGAGAAATCTTCGCGGGACTCTGGTCAGGCTGGACCAGCCAGACATGCCGGTCCTTGTAGTAGTGCATCAGCTCGAGATCATTGGCGGCATCCATCTCTCGCGCCCAGATCACTTTGGACCCGTCGATATCCGGAGCGTTGTAGACCCACTCGTCTTGCGGATTGTGTCCGGAAGAATATCGGACGATCGCGAGTTGTCTGCCGGGTAGTTGTTCCAGTCCGGCCTCAATATCCGCTCTCTCCCCGCCGAACTGGCCTGGTCCATACCACTTGCCATTCCACTCAGAGGCCGGCCATTCGGCGAGTCTGAGATGAAGAGGCCCGGCATATGCCCGTACTCCGGTTA
>JBPCNO010000035.1:0-34241 GCA_051001135.1 Acidobacteriaceae bacterium | reverse complement strand
GGTAAGGGTGAAAAGGTGCGGTAAGAGCGCACCGCTCCGGCTGTAAAGCGCGGAGGCAGGGTAAACCCCACACGGAGCAAGACCAAATAGGGAGGGAACCTGCAGGCCGACCCGAGCGCCTGCAGGTGCGTACCGGCCCGGTGCGCCAACGCGGGTCATTTCGGCAGCTTCGGCTGGCGGAAGCGGAAACCTCCGGGTAGGTCGCTGATGAATGCCGGCAGCAATGCCGCATCTAGAGGAATGGCCGTCCACGACAAAATTCGGCTTACAGGCTCACCTGCACAAATAGAGCCACCAGCCATTAGCTGCTAGCCTCCAGGTTCGGCCTGCACCATGGACGCGATTGCTGAACACAAAATCGCCCGCGACTACAGAGCCGCGGGCGGTGGTACTACGGGGATGCATCAGGCAGCTTTACCTAGGAAGCCATTGGGGTTCAACACGAACTTCTTGGCGGCTCCCTGATCGAAGTCCTTGTAGCCCTGCGGCGCGTCGTCCAGCGAGATGATGGTCGCGTTGACGATCTTCGCAATCGGCAGGCGATCGTGCAGAATGGCCATCATGAGCTGCCGGTTGTATTGCAGCACCGGCGCCTGGCCGGTGTGGAAGTGCAGCGACTTGGACCAGCCCTTGCCGAAGCGCACCTTGAGGAAGCCCTTTTTCGAGTCCTCGTTCGGTGCGCCGGGGTCTTCCGTAACGTAGAGTCCGGGAATTCCCAGACCTCCGGCGACAAAGGTGATGTCCATCAGATCATTCAGCACCGCCGCCGGAGCGGGTTCGTTCTTGGATCCGTGACCGCTGGCTTCGAAACCAACTGCGTCCACGGCGGCATCGACCACCGGCTCACCCAGGATCTCGGCAATCTGCTCGCCCAGCTTGTCGTGCTGGCTGATGTTCACGGTCTCGTAGCCCATCTTCTTTGCGTGGGCCAGCCGCTCTTCGTTCCTGTCGCCCACGATCACCACGGCCGCCCCCAGCACGTAGGCTGAAGCGGCGGCGGCCATCCCTACCGGACCTGCGCCGGCTATGTACACCGTCGAGCCGACTCCAACACCCGCGCACACTGCACCGTGAAAGCCGGTCGGCAGAATGTCCGACAGCATGGTGAGGTCCTTGATCTTGGCCATCGCCTGATCCTTGTCCGGGAATTTGAGCAGGTTGAAATCCGCGTAGGGGACCAGAACATATTGGGCCTGGCCGCCCACCCAGCCGCCCATATCCACGTAGCCGTAGGCGCCGCCAGGCTGCTGCGGGTTCACGTTGAGACAGACGCCGGTGTTGCGCTCGCGGCAGGCGCGGCAGCGGCCGCACGCAACATTGAAGGGAACAGACACCAAGTCACCCAGGTTGAGGAACTCGACATCCTTGCCCTTCTCAATGATCTCGCCGGTAATCTCGTGGCCCAGCACAATGCCCTTGGGAGCCGTGGTACGCCCCCGCACCATGTGCTGGTCGGAGCCGCAGATGTTGGTGGAGACGATCTTCAGGATCACTCCATGTTCGATGGACTTCCCCTGGGGGTTTTGCATTTTGGGGAAGTCGATGGACTGCACCTCGACCTTGTTAGGGCCGAGATAGACGACGCCACGATTGCTGGCCATGCGGTATTCCTTTCCTGGATGAAGAAGAGGTCTGCCACCCGCAGTGTGGGCGGCGTTGGCTGCTTGCACCAAATGCCGGCTCCTTCGCAGGGTTGACGCTGGAACCTCGCCGCATAGTTAGGAGTAAGGCGGGGTCGCTTGCAGTTGCCCCAGTCAATCCGGATGGGTTCACCAAGCTGCCGGGCGGGACTTGGCACTGTTACACTCGACACATTCTCCGGATCGCTCCCGGGTCGCTGCCATGCGCTGCCTGCTTCCCGGCGCGGCCGCAGTTTTTCAGGCATCGTCTGCGGACGAGGACGTGTATGGAACTTCGCGAAGCGTTCAGAATCGCACTGCAGTCGCTATGGGCGAATAAGCTGCGTACTATCCTGACGCTGATCGGCGTAGTGATCGGCGTGGCTTCCGTGATTGCGGTGGTGACGCTGGTCAATGGCGCGAATAAATTCGTCGCCACCAAGTTGTATGGGTATGGCGCGGATGTTTTTACCGCCGCCAAGCAGCCGGATGTCACCTTCAGCGCGGAAGAGTACCTGCGATACATGAAGCGCAAGGACCTGAAGATGGCGGATTATCAGGCTGTCTCCGAACAGTGCAAGAGCTGTGCCGAGGTGGGCGCGCAGGTTCATTCCACCGGCAACGTGGTCTTCGGCTCGCAGTCGAGCAAGGACACCAACATCCTGGGCTGGACCTGGACCATGCCGCCGATCGCTAATCAGGAGGTCGCGCGCGGCCGCCCGTTTACGCAGGCCGAAGAGCAGCACAGCGCGCACGTAGCCATCATCGGCACCGATATCGTGGACAACCTGATGGGGGCGGTCGATCCTCTGGGTAAGGAGATTCGCGTGGACGGCGAGGTCTACACCGTGATCGGTGTGGGCGCCGCTCAGGGCAAGACGCTGGGGCAGAGCAAGGACAATTGGGTCGCCGTCCCCATCACCTCCTACACCCGTTCCCACGGCTCCAACAAGAGCATCGTCATCTATGCCGCCTCCGGCGCCGCCGGCGAACCGCTGGAACGCAGCGCCGATGAGGTGCGGGCAATCCTGCGCGCGCGCAGACATGACCCCATCGGCGCGGATGACAGCTTTTCCATCGATACGAACGCCACCTTCGTCGGCCTGTGGGAGAGCCTGACCAAGAACTTTGCGTTTGTCGCGATTGCAATCGCGGCCATCTCGCTGGTGGTCGGCGGCGTGGTGATCATGAACATCATGCTGGTGAGCGTATCGGAGCGTACCCGGGAGATCGGTGTGCGTAAGGCGCTGGGCGCGAAGCGGCGCGATCTGATGCTGCAGTTCCTGATTGAATCGGCCACCATGTCGCTGGTGGGGGGCTTCATCGGGGTCATTGGCGGGGTGATCGTCGCGAAAGCCGTCACCATTGCGATCGGCTGGCAGTCGGACGTGGCGCTGTGGTCGGTGTTCATGGGCCTGCTGGTTGCGGTCAGCGTGGGCATCTTCTTCGGAGTGTACCCGGCGCGCAAGGCAGCCATGCTCGATCCCATCACCGCACTGCGGTCGGAGTTATAGGAGGGGAGGTCGAGATGCGGCTTATCGATGCAAGAGAATCCGTGCGCATGGCGATGGATACGCTGCGCACCAACAAGCTGCGCAGCGGCCTGACGGTGCTCGGCATCGTGATCGGCGTCACCACCGTCATTACCATCTCGTCCGTGGTCAACGGGCTCAACAACAATGTACAGAACTGGGTGAATTCGCTCGGCACCAACGTGTTCTGGTGCTTTCACATGCCGGTGATCGGCGTGCGGCCCACCACCGAGATGCTGACGCGGAAGAAGCTGACCTACGACGATGCCATGGCGATGCGGGCGCTGCCGCACGTGGTCGCCGTCGATCCCGGCCTGCGCTACTTCCAGCCGCAACTCGGCGTGGGTGATGTGGCAGTCAAGTACGGCAAGAAGAAGGTCCAGAACACCATTCTCGAAGGCAGCACCTCCGCGATTAAAGAGACGGATGACGTGCAGTTGACCAGCGGGCGCATGTTTACCGATGACGAGCAGACGAGACGCGCCAACGTTGTGGTGCTGGGGCACGACGATGCGGAGGAACTCTTCGGGTCGACCGATCCGGTGGGCAAGGATGTCGAGATCGAAGGCGAGATGTTCACTGTCGTGGGCGTCTTTGACAAGCAGAAGCAGCCCTTCGGTGGGGGCAGGAATTCAGAGGACAACCTCGCAGACTTTCCGCTGGATACCTTCCGCAAGATCCATCCCGAGGCGAAGGAGTACTGGATCACGGTCAAGTATGACGATGCCAAGAACAAGGCGATCGTCGAGGACGAATTGCGCGAACTGCTGCGCCGCCGCCGCAAGGTTCGCGTGGAACAGGAGGACAACTTCGCCGTCTTCAGTCCGGACTCACTCGGCCGGTTGTGGACGCAGATCACCGGCGGCCTCTTCGCTTTCATGGTCGCGGTGGCCAGCGTGGGCTTGATGGTCGGAGGCGTCGGCGTCATGAACATCATGCTGGTCAGCGTCACGGAGCGAACGCGCGAGATCGGCGTTCGCAAGGCGCTAGGCGCAACCAAGCAGAACATTTTGCTGCAGTTCACCCTGGAAGCGATCACGCTCTGTGCGCTCGGGGGGGTGATCGGCATCCTGGTGGGCGGTGTGCTCACGCTCGCCATCCGGCTGATCGTCACCTCTCTGCCGGCCACTATGTCCACCGGATGGGCTATCGTCGGCTTTGTCGTCTCCTGCGCCATCGGCCTGCTCTTCGGCATCTATCCCGCCTGGAAAGCATCGACACTCGATCCGATTGAGGCTCTGCGCTACGAGTAGACCCGGCATCTGCGGATCCGTACAGGGGAAGCGAGCTGCCGGGCAAGCTACACTTGTAACAGAATCATTTTCCTGATCTGTAGCCCGCAATGCGACCGGGGAACACCTCACCCGACGCATACTCGAGCGGCAGCAGGAGATATGATCCAACGCCCACATCATGCTGGCCACCATCATCAGCACCATCACGACTGTGCTCACCCTGGCAGGGCTGGGTTACTACATCCTCGCGTTGTGGAGCGCCCGTTCGTTCAACAGAAGTGTGCGGGCGCCGCTGCCGCCATTTGCCCCGCCGGTCAGCATCCTGAAGCCCGTCAATGGCCTGGACCATGAGATGTATGCGGCGTTCGCCAGCCATTGCCTGCAGCAGTACCCCGGCGAGTTCGAGATCCTGTTCGGCGTCAGTTCGCTCGACGACCCAGCGGTCGCCGCCGTGGCGCAGTTGCGCGAGGAGTTTCCGCAACATGCCATTCGGCTGGTGGAGTGCCCGCAACTGCTGGGCACCAATGGCAAGGTCAGCAATCTGGTGCAGATGCTGCCGCACGCACGCTATGCCCACGTGCTGATCAACGACAGCGATATCCGCGTGTCACCGCGATACCTGGAACGCGTGATGGCCTGCTTTGCGCCGGGCAGGAGTTCCCGGCGCGAGGTAGGCATGGTGACGGCGCCTTATCGCGGGCGGGCGCATGGCGCCGGGGGTTCCAAGGGAACGCTGGGCTCGAAGATGGAGGCGCTCGGCATCGCAACGGACTTCATGGCAGGCGTGCTGACGGCGCGCCTGCTCGAAGGCGGCATCCGCTTCGGGCTCGGCTCCACGCTCGCGCTCTCGCGCGAAGCGCTCGAAGCGGTGGGAGGCTTGTTGCCCGTAGTCGATCATCTGGCCGACGATTACGAATTAGGCGCACGCGTGGCTGCGGCGGGCTTTGACGTTGCGTTGAGCGGCGAGGTGGTCGAGACCTTCGTGCCGGCGTATAGCTTCCGGAGCTTTCTGAAACACCAGATCCGCTGGAGCCGCTCCACCCGCGACTCACGGAAATGGGGGTACGCCGGGCTGCTCTTTACCTTCGGCCTGCCATGGGCGCTGCTCAACCTGCTGGCGAGCGGACTCAGTCTGGAGAGCATCGCGCTCTTTGTGCTGGCTTTGCTGGGCCGTACTGCCCTTGCGCTCGCGGTGGGCGTTGGCGTGCTCGGCGACGGTCAGGTGCTGCGGGATCTCTGGCTGCTGCTGCCGCGGGACGTTGTCGCGCTGGGATTGTGGATATGGAGCTTTGCCGGCGATACCGTCTCCTGGCGCGGGCAGCGCTTTGCGCTCAAGGACGGAAAGCTGAACCGCATTCCCGTCTAGCTTTCCTGTCTAGTTTTCCTGCACTGTCAGCGGGCACCCTCAGTGGCTGCCGGGCAGGAGGTAGAACATCACCGCGAGCATCAGATACACGGCGCAGAGCTGCACGCCCTCCAGCCAGTTCGAGTCGCCATCCCCCGCGATCTGTCCGTTGATGGCGATGGCCAGCACCAGCGACAGCAGCTCTGCCGGCGTGAAGACCAGGTCCATGGGATGCGGCCCGGCCCATTGGCTCAGGATCACCAGGCCCGGTGCGACGAAGAGCGCGATCTGCAGACTGCTGCCGGTGGCGATCCCCACGCAGAGATCCATGCGGTTTCGCATGGCCGCCCGTATTGCCGACGTCGCTTCGGCGGCATTGCCCGCCAGCGCGACCACGATAAGTCCGGCGAACAGGTCCGTCATCCCAAGCGTATGGGCTGCCACTTCGATGGAGCCCACCAGCACTTCGCTCATCCATCCGATCGCGGCAGCGCTCAGGGCCAGCATCACAAGAGCCGGCTTTGCCCCCCAGGTTGCGTGGTGGTCCTGCTCCTGGACTTTGCCTCCGGTCAGCAGATCGTGATGAGTGCGCAGCGTAAAGAACAGGCCGCAACCATAAGTAATGAGCAGGATGACGGAAAACTCCAGGCTCAGGTCGCCTTCGCGGGTGGCCGCGGTGGAACCCCCCAGGAAGACAAACGCTGCTGGAAAGATGAGTCCGATGGCGGCCAGCGTCAGCATGGTGGCCCGGGTACGCGCCTGCAGCGGGTTGAAGCTGAGCGTCTTGCGGCGAATGCCGCCGGCAATCATGGACACGCCGAGCGTCAGCAACAGATTCATGAGAATTGAACCGGCGATCGAAGCCTTGACCACCGGCTGTAGCCCCTGCCGCAGCGCAAAGAAGCCGATCATCAGCTCGCCGGCATTGCCGAAGGTGACGTTGAGCAGTGCGCCCAGGCTGGGACCTGTCCGCGTGGTCAGGTGTTCCGTGGCCTCGCTCAGCCAGCGGGCCAGCGGCACCATGGACAGGGCGGCCAGCAGGAAGATCCACGTGTCGCCCGCGAGATGCAGATAGCGGATGACCAGCGTCACCGGCACCAGCGCGAGCATCCACATCATCTTGTTTCCCAGGAAGAAGTCTCGGATCTTCACGGCCTCAGGCGGCATCTTCGGCTCCCGGTGTTGTTGTCACCGTCTCTATTCGATGCGCGCACGATGGCCGGCCTCTATAACGGCCGCTGCGTGTGCGGCGCCCGCTTGCCCTCCGGGCCGGTTGGACAGGATGGCCTTGCCGCCGCTGCTGGCTATCGTAAATGCGGTAGATGGAACGGCGGGCACATGATCCAGATCCGTCCACAGGAAGACCCGTTGCGGGCCGTTCCACAGGGCGACGAACGACGCCTCGTCCTCGAAGATCTTCGGAGCATCCGGGAAGAAGGAACCGTACCAGAGATTGGAGCTGCGACCGTTGAGGATGTGCAACTGCCGGTGGAGATAGAACCCCAGAGTTGAGCCGCTCTCGTATTCGCCGTTGATCACGAGGATATCGTCTGAGCGCAGATCCGGGCGGATCGCCTCTGCCAGCTTCTCGGAGGAGAGCACCGGAGAGAAGGTAACGAGCGCGGCATGGGAGGCCAGCAGAAATGTAACTGCCGTTGCGGCAAGACAGGCGTTCGCAACGCGTGGACGATGGCGCGCGCGCGCGACGAGGTGCCCGAGCGTGCCGAGAAAGCTCGCAGCGGCCACTGCGAGCAGCGGCAGGCGGAAGAACGCCATTGCCTGCGAGCTGAGGTCGAGAAAGTGGCCGAAGGAGAGCGCATATTCGCCTGGATTCTGCTTGAGCGCGGATGCCAGATCAGCCCTTTGCGCGACCGTGCCCGCATGCAGGGCGAAGAATCCGCAAACAGCAGCGGCCAGCGCACCCAGGATGAAGAGAGCGACCGCTATGCCCGTGGCCATGCGCTGCATTGCGATCTCTGCCGGCCCTTCTGCCTTTGCCAGCCATGCGCCAATCGCCAGAGCGAGCGGCGGCAGCACCGGCAGCACGTAGTATTCCTGACGCGTAGAGAAGCTGAAGAAGAGCATGGGAATAGCCACCCAGAGCGCCAGCAGCAGCCATGCCTTCTGTCGCGGCGTGTATGCGGATGAGAGCGGGCCGCGAAGCCACACGCGTCCCGCGCCGGCACGACGCATCGCGCTCCCCAAGACGCCGATGAGAAAAATGCACCAGGGCATCAGCCACACCAGCAGCAGTCCCCAGAAGAGCGCCAGCGGAACGGTGTCGTAGTCGCGCGGTACGCGGCGGTTCAGGTATCGAAGCAAATGCTCGTTGATGAAGTAGAACCAGAAGAAGCCGCGGACGTTGCCGAACGATGGCAGGAGGCCGGTGGGGTGGCCCTGCGCCGGGTTCGCGAGGCCGGCGGCGATGTGCCAGGGCGCCGCCATCGCGAGGAATACCGCCGCTGCGAGCAGCGGATGCCAGCGGCGGAGATGGCGCAGATTGCGCGTGAGCAACAGGAACGCAGCGATGATGAGCAAGGGAAAGACGATCCCGATCAGTCCCTTGGTGAGCACGTTGAGCGCGCAGCAAACGGCGAATCCGATTGCGGTCGCATGGGAGGGCTCTTGCTCCTCCGTTGAGCGCCAGAAGAAGAGCAAGGCCAGCGTGGTCCACAGGCAGACGATCGCGTCCGGAATCAGTATGCGGGTGAAGATGAAGATCCCGAACGAGGTCGCGAGAATAAGTGCGGCATACAAGCCCGCGATGGCGCTGCTGAATACTCTCCGGCCAAACGCGAAGACAACAACCAAGAGCGCGAGCGTGTAGAGCGCCAGCGGCAGGCGGGCCGCGGCTGTTGAGACGCCGAAGATGCGGAAGCTGACGGCCATGCTCCAGTAGAGCAGCGGCGCCTTCTCCAGATAGCGGATGCCGTTGGCGTAGAGTGTCACCGGGTCGTGGCGCAGCAGCATCTCGCGCGCCACCTCGGCGTGCACTGAGTCGGCATCGTCAAGCAGCGGCGGCGTAAACAGCGTGAAGCTGCCGTAGAGCAGGAGCCATACGCCGAGAATGACAACCAGCATCAGCGCGGTGCGCGGCTCGCGCGGCGAGGATCGTGCGTTCAGAAAGGCGCTCCGGAGGAACAAGGGCCGATTATAGGTCGCCCGAGTCTGGAGCAAATGATTTCGCACCCGGCGCTATAGTAGGGGCAAGGCCCGCCTATGGCACAGGATTCCGCGACCCTCCCGGTCTTACCTTCGGCAGTCGCGCCCCCGTCTGGCTCATCTCTCAGTGCTTCTGCGGGCATATCGCCCGGAACGACGCTGATCTTCGACGACTGGTATCCCGCTTTGCGCAGCCATCGCTTGCGCGCCGGCAGGATGACGACGGCGATGCTTCTCGGGATTCCAATGGTGGTTGGCCGCAAGCGCGACGGAAGCCTGTTCGCGATGCGCGATAGCTGCCCGCATCGCGGCATCCCGCTCTCCTGCGGGTGGTTCGATGGCGAAGCGGTTACCTGCAAATATCACGGCTGGACCTTCGAGCCGGGGTCAGGGCGGTGCACCGCCATTCCATCACTGACCCGCGAGGATGCGCTCGCCCCGACGAAGATCTACGCGACATCGTTTCCATGCGTGGAGCGTGACGGCTACGCGTGGGTCTACGTACCGGGTGCGGGACGGGGACGGGTGAGCGCGGAGGATCTGGCGCAACTGGCGCCGGTTCCGGAGCTGACCAGGTTCAGTCCGCGATTTCGTTCCGCGCACCTTGCCGCGGATCTTCCCTGCAATGTCGATCACGGCATCATCGGGCTGATGGATCCGGCGCATGGGCCCTTCGTGCACCAGGCGTGGTGGTGGCGCTCGCGCAAAAGTATCCATGAGAAGCACAAATCCTTCGAGCCGATCCCGCAGGGCTTCCGCATGTCCGCGCACACGCCGTCGGGCAACAGCGCGCCGTACAAGCTGCTGGGCGTCTACGGCGAGCCGATCACGACGACCATCGATTTCGTGCTGCCCAACCGGCGCTGGGAGACCATCCGCTGCGGAGAGAAGTGGTTTGCCAGCCTGACCACGGTGACACCGACCACCGTCCATAGCTGCCGTATCGATGTTTTCGCCGCGTGGAACGTCTTCTATCGCGTGCCGCTGGTCACGCCCATCGCGAGGTTCTTCGGCGCGCGCTTCGTGCGGCAGGACCAGGAGACCATGATCCAGCAGGCCGAGGGGCTGAAGTTCAATCCCAGCCTGATGCTGATCGACGACGCGGACCGCCCGGCGAAGTGGTACTTCGCGCTGAAGCAGGCCAGGCTCCGCGCCGCGGCGACGGGGGAAGCGTTCGAGCACCCCATGAGCGGACCGGTCACGCTGCACTGGCGCAGTTGAGGGGACCCCATACCCCCGGTATGAATGCGCTAAATTCCTCCAGCTAAAGGCACTTACAGGAGGCGCTCCCGCTAAACTCGTCTATTTATGGGACTTACAGACAAATTCCTGCAAACAAACGAGTTATAGACCGCTTCCTGCTTCCAAGCGAGGGTGGGAAATGCGGTGCGGAACACTCTCTATTTCCAGTGTATCGAGTTGAAGGTAAAGGTACGCCAAGTGGGACGTGACGATGGTCACAGGGGTCGAGCGTTCGGCTGAGATGCGCGGGTGCGCCTTTGGCGCATGAGGGCCACCCTTTGCGCCGAAGGGGCGCGGAGGACGCCGGATGCGGTGAGGCGCAAAGAATGGGGCACCCGCAGTTGTAGTGGATCGATGATTCCAGCTTAGTGGGAGGCGGTGGCGCTGGAGGTGGGCAGGTCCATCAGTTGTTTGCGGCAGGCGTCGCGCTTTTCTGCGAGCGCGGGGGTGCGGACGCGGTTCAACGCCGCCAATGCTGCCTTCTGGTGCTGGCGAAGATAGTGGTCGGTCTGGCGCACGAAGGGATAGCCGCAAGCCTGGTCGAAGTGCTCTTCGCTGCCGATCAGGCGGAGGACGCCGGCCGGATTCTCAACCAGCGCATCCGCGAGCGCGACACGCAGGCCTTCGCTGAACGCGGGGTCAGTATAGGGCGCGATCTCGCTGGCGATTCTGAGCCATCCGTTGGACCCTTCGGCGATGTGCTCCAGCACGATGTCGTAGTTCGGTTCTTCCGGACTGTGCGGGTCGAGATCCCGGCGAACGCGCGCGGTGAACCGCTGCGCCCCTTCGGTGTCCAGGTGATGCTGGAATTGTGCCGCGGTCATATGCCGCAGTTCAAAGGGCGTGATGTCCTGGGCATACATGTCCGGGGCAAAGCCGACGCCGGCACTCAGCGCAATCGGAAGGACATACAGCGCCGCACGGCGGAGGCGAGGGAGGAAGGCGGCATCCGGCATACGACAATCATCGCACCTCTCTCCGGCAGTAGCGAGTGCGGAGCGGAGCGCCGGTACACCGACGGTAATGGGCTGCTCTGCGAACCTGTGCGAATGCATTCAGAAATCCCTCAGCGGCTAAAGCCGCTTGCCCTCTCGGCTGTTTATGTACGGGCTAAAGCCCGTACCCTTCCAACTGAAGTCCATACCCTTCCAGTCCATGAGAGAAGAGGGCGAACAGGGCGGACTGTCCTCAAAAGAGGATGCGCGGTTGAATTGGCAGAAAGCAGATCCAGATGCGCTCCAGTCACTCCGACGCTACGACGGAGGCCACCGCATCGCGGGCGGTATCGGCAGTGTCCTGGGCGGCCAACTCCTCCACGTTGATGGAGAGCCGGCGCCCCAGCTCCTTGAAGCTCTCTTGATAGGCCGTGGCATGCCCATCTGCCGCCGCAAGCTTGCGCAGGCTGTACCAGATGTTCTGCGCCTGCCAGAGGTTGAGGGCAAAGGGCAACGACCGCAAGGTGTTGGCGAGCAGCAGCGCGTGTTCGACGGCGGCGCCGTCCTGCGGCCGCTGCTCGAGCGCCAGCATCGCACCCTTCATCCGCTCGTCGGCCAGGAAGCTCAGGGTATCGGTATCCAGAACCACCATCTCGGTGCGGGCGCGCTCCATAAGCTCGAGGATCAGTTCTCCGTCGATGACCTCCCGTTCCATGGCGCGGCGCAGTTGCACATTGGTGGCAAACTGCGCCGCGACGCGCAGCGCCGGTGGCTTGGGCAGGCCGGTACGGCCCATGAAGTTGAGCAGCGAGGCATGCTCGGTGTAGATGTTGGCGAGACTGGTCTCCAGCTCGTCGAGCGTGGGCGCAAGAATGCGTTGCAGCACGCGCCGCTGTTCATCGGAGAAGAGCGAGGTGAGGGAGTAGCGCGCGGAGCCGAAGAAGCGGTCGAGCAGGTGGATCACCTCGGGAAGGTCTCCTTCGGCGATCGCCCGCCGGGCCGCGGTCTCCAGCTCGCGCAGCGCAGTCTCGCCGCCCGGATCGCATCGTTTGACCGCAGCCGTCAGGTTCTGGTCGCCGAAGTGGAGCACGGCAAACGCCACCCGCTCGCACTCCTCGGTCAATGTGGAGCAGATGCGAATCAGCCCCAGCCTGAGCTGCCCGGTGCCGTAGTTGAGCGAACGCTCGCGCTCGCGTTCAATGCGGTAACAGAAGAGCGTCTGCCCGCCGTTGGGGCCGCCCCCGCCGGTGGGAGGAAAGAGAGAGCTGATGGCGTAGTGGGCGGCCACCTGCTCCAGACCGACCTCAAGCGGCTGGATCAGCTCGCGATAGATGACGCCGCCATCACGCCACTGCTCCTTGTTGCTCCTGGCGAGCGACAGCCGTTCGATGAACTCGCCTTCCAGCGTGGTCTTATCCAGCGCAAACAGATCGGCGGCCAGGGCGAGCGCGCGGGCGGCATAGGCGATGATCTGCACCGTCTCGATGCCCGAGAGCTCGTCGAAGAACCATCCGCAACTGGTGTACATCAGCAGCGCATGCCGCTCCAGCTCCATCAGCTTCAACGCGCGGACACGCTCCCCGGGCTCGAGCGTGCGCGTGGCATGCTTGGCGAAGAACTTATCTACAGTGATTGCTGAACTCGTTGCCGCGCTCCGGTCCGCGCCGGCGGTCGAGCGATCGAGCATGACATCGAGCATGGCATGGATGTAATCGTTGCGGGCCGCGCTGGCATCGGTCAGCAGATCGCGTCCCGCGGATTCGACCAGCGGCGCGATGCGGTCGCGGAGCCAGTCCAGCGCCAGGCGCAGCGGCTCCCGCCATTTCTGGTGCCAGCCGGGAGCGCCGCCATTGCAGCCGCAGTTCGCCCGCCAGCGCTCCACGCCATGGAAGCAGCTCCAGGAGGTGTCTTCGTTGATCTGCGCCTCATGCGCGGGCGGGAACATCTCCAGGAATTCGCCGTAGTTCGTCAGGCGGACTTCGTTCGGATCGCTGTGGCTGCTTGATCGGTGGTTGCGGCCGTCGATCGATTCAAGAGCATAGGCGAGCGCCATTTCTCCATGGCGATGGTGGTGCCCGTAGCTCTCGCCGTCGGTAGCGACGTGGACCAGTTGCGGGGCAGAGGTGTGCGCGCGAAAGCCGCCGCGCAGACGCTGCGCAAAGGCATCTCCGCTGTTGAGCAGGCCCTCGAAGGCGATGGCGCGCGAGAGCGGCCCGTTGTAGAAGAAGACGGTGATGCTGCGGCCTTCGCCGGTGTGCACGAGGTAGGGGTGGGTGGTATCGACGCTGGCGTCGGGTGTTTCCGTCCAGTGCTGGGGGAGCGGTTCCGAGTTATTCCGGGGGCGCTTTCTGCGTTCGAGCGGCCGGATGCGCGCGCACTGGTGCGGCGCCAACAGCGTGAAGCGGATGCCATGCAGTGCCAGCAGATCGAGCGTCTCGGTGTCGACCGCGGTCTCCGCCAGCCACATGCCCTCGGGCTTGCGGCCGAAGCGATGTTCGAAATCGGCGATGCCCCACAGGATCTGCGTCTCCTGGTCGCGCCGGTTCGCCAAGGGCATGATGATGTGGTTGTAGACCTGCGCCAGCGCCGAACCGTGACCTCTGAACTGGGTCTGGCTCTGCCGGTCCGCATCCAGGATCATGCGGTAGGTCAGCGGCGCATTCTCCTCCAGCCAGGAGAGCAGCGTGGGTCCGAAGTTGAAGCTCATGCGCGCGTAGTTGTTGACGATACGGATGATGCGGTTCTCGCGGTCAACAATGCGGGCGGCTCCGTTGGTCGCGTAGCATTCGGCGGTGATGCGCTCGTTCCAGTCGTGGTAGGGCGTGGCCGAATCCTGCGTCTCCACCTCTTCGAGCCAGGGGTTCTCGCGCGGCGGCTGGTAGAAGTGACCGTGAATACAGATGAACCGGCGGGCGGAAGGTGACGCAGAGGGCATAAGGAGTATTAGAACAGCATCGGCGCGCGGGGTAGCTATGGCTAATTGGCGCTATGCCGGCGGAGGAGAGGGGGCGCCGTGCAAGTCGCAGGCACGCCACAGGTACCAGCTGGCGACGGAGCGCCAGGGCAGCCAGCGTTCGGCGCGCCGCAGCATGACATCGGGCTTGGGCAGCATGGCAACGGTGATGGGCTCGGCCTTGCGGTAGCGGCCGAAGGTGAGCAGAAAGCCCTTGCGCACGCCGTAGTCGGTCACGGGCATGATGTTGGGACGGCCGAGGCGAAAGATCAGCAGCATCTCGACGGTCCATTGGCCGACGCCGCGCACCTCGGTGAGGCGCTCGATGATCTCGGCATCGGGCATGCGGCGAATCTTCGCCAGCGTGGGCACGGTGCCGTCGAGCGTCTTACGGGCCAGGTCGCGGAGGGCCAGCGCTTTGTTGGCGGAGAGACCGGCGCCGCGCAGCAATTCGTCCGGCGCGGCCAGCAGTTGCTCCGGTTGCGGATGGTACTCGCCGAAAGCGGTGATGAGCCGTCGCAGAATCGCGGCGGCCGCCTTGCCGTGGAGCTGCTGGTAGACGATCGATTCGAGCAGCGCTTCAAAGGGCGAATGCTGACTCTTGAGCCGCAGCGTGAACGGCCCGGCGCGTTCCATGAGCACGCCCAGCTTGGGATCGGCGGCTGCAAGCTCCACGCGTGCGCGCTCAACATCGTAGCGAACCTGACGTCTTCCCTCAGTCATGTGGTCCTGCACTCATGCGATCCCGTCATCTCCGAGACGCAGTGTACCGCGAGAGCTTCACTGTCCATTCCGATTGAAGCGGAATCAAAAGTGCAACTAGCCTTACGCTGCGTTGGCAACAGGATCGAAGGGCGACTAGGACGGGGCGGTGAACGCGCGAATAGAGAAGTATGCGAGCGTACATCGCGCGCTCTCTCCTTTGCCTGGCGAAAGCGCAGTCTTCCAAATTTTTTTTGCGGTGCTCCCGGGGCCGCCTGCGAGGAAGAATTTGCTGCTATAGTCCTTCTTTGCAGTGGTATTTTCCCGCCGGGATATAGGACCAAACGAGTCCTTACTATCGTTGCAAGCAGCAGCTTTCCGTTACGCGGAAGAATAGGGAGCAGGAACGCATCGATGGCGCAGATTTTTGACCGCAGCTCGAACGCGCTGGCCCGCATGAGCCTGGTCCTCACCGGATTGATCGTCATCGCCCTGGGGATCACGTTGGATCAGTTGCAACGTTCGCCTTGGGTGACGCGGCAGGGACAGAGGGCGGATCAGCCCGTACCGTTCAGTCACAAGCACCACGTGACGGGTCTGGGGATCCAGTGCCAGTACTGCCATACCTCGGTGGAGAGATCCAGCTACGCCGGCATTCCTCCGACCAAGACCTGCATGAACTGCCACGCGCAGATCTGGACCAATGCCAACCTGCTCGAGCCGGTGCGGAATAGCTGGGCCACGGGTGAGTCGATTCGCTGGATTCGCGTGCACGATCTTCCCGACTACGTTTATTTCAATCACGAAATTCACGTGAACAAGGGCATCGGCTGCTCCTCCTGCCACGGCCGCGTCGACCTGATGCCGATCATGTACCAGCAGAATTCGCTGCAGATGGAGTGGTGTCTCAACTGCCACCGCGATCCGGCGAAGAACCTGCGTCCAGCCAACCAGATCTACAACATGGCATGGGAGGGTCCCAGCAAGGACAACCCAGTGTGGTGCGGCACGCCGGGGGACAAGTTCGGTACGCCGACTGCGCAGACGGTGAGCTGCAGCACGGTGAATCCGGGTCAAGTGGGCGCGCGGACCGCATCGATCGATATGCTGCCGCCGACCGCCGGGCCGGAGACCAACCTGCTGGATATAGCCGCGCACCCTGACGGCGGGAACAGTCCTACGGGAGCGGTGTCGATTCGCTATACCAAATTCACCAATCAGGAAGCGCTAGGCAAATTTCTGGTGCAGGAGTACCACATCCGCACGCCGCACGAGCTGAGCAGTTGCGAGACGTGCCACCGGTAGACGAACGAGAGCCATGGATTCTGAGACCTGCAGACGGCGCCACTAGCGTCAATGCGAGCAGCCAGCATGGAACAGATGGGACCGACCGAGTAATGAACAGAGACCAGTCTGACGAGGTAGCGGTGAAGAAGGACCGGAGTGAGCAAGGCCGGAGTGGGCAAGACCGGAGCGTGCAGGCGGAAGCGGCAGTGCGGAGCGACGGCGCGGCCGCCGGCATGACGCTGGCAGAGGCGCGCGCGGAGCTCGATGGGAAGCAGGGCCGGAGTTTCTGGAAGGGTCTGGACAAGGTTGCCAGCGAGCCGGGATTCGACCGCATGGTGGAGCGCGAGTTTCCCCAGCATGCGCAGGAGTGGGTCGACCCCGTCTCCCGCCGCGGCTTCATGAAGCTGATGGGCGCGTCACTGGCCTTGGCGGGGCTGGCCGGTTGCACCAAGCAGCCGGACGAACCGATCTATCCCTACATCAAGCAGCCGGAAGACCTGATCCTCGGCCGCCCCACCTACTTCGCGACTGCCTTTCCCTTCCCTACGGGCGCCATTCCGCTGCTGGTCAAGAGCGATGCTTACCGTCCCATCAAGGTAGACGGCAACCCGGAGCACCCCATGAGCAAGGGTGGCTCCGACCCGTTCAGCCAGGGTTCGCTGCTGGGGCTGTACGATCCGGACCGCTCGCAGCGGGTGGTCTACCGCGGCGAGAGCAGCATGTTCCCGAACTTCCAGAACGCGCTGCTGACCGCCCTGGCGGGAACGCGGGGATCGGGCCAGGGGCTCTATGTTCTGAGCGCCACCGTGACCTCACCCACGCTCGCGGCGCAGTGGGCGGGGGCGCAGAAGCGCTTTCCTCAGGCCAAGTTTGTGCAGTACGACCCGGTCAACCGCGACTCGGCGCGCGCGGCGTCGAAGATGGCGTTCGGCGATTTCTATGACACCCAGTACATGCTGGACAAGGCCGACGTCATCGTTACGCTCGATGCCGATTTCCTCTCCGGCATCGCGCAGCCGGGCTTCATCAAGCTGGCGGGCGATTACGCCAACCGGCGCAAGCTGATGGACCCATCCATCACCATGAATCGCCTGTATGCGATCGAAAGCGTCCCCTCGACCACCGGCTTCAAGGCAGACCATCGTCTCGCGATGCAGGCCGGACGCATTGCCGCCTTCGCGCAGGCGCTCGCGGGCGCATTGGGAACGGAAGCGGCCGGAAGTGGCGGCTGGAGCGACGGCGAGGCGAAGTTCCTCCAGGTCGCCGCCGCCGATCTGAAGGCCAATGGCGGGAAGTGCGTGGTCATTCCCGGCGAGCAGCAGTCTCCCGAGGTACACCTGGCAGCCATCGCGATGAACCAGGCGTTGGGCAACGTCGGCAAGACGGTGGTGTACACCGCCACGGTGAACCCCATGCCCTCCGTGCAGATGGACGATCTCCGCTCGCTGGTCGCTGACATGAACAGCGGCAAGGTGCAGTGGCTGCTCATCCTGGATGCGAACCCGGTGTACTCGTCGCCGGCGGACCTGCAGTTTGCGGAGGCGCTCGGCCGCGTGCCGAACAGCATGCACCTGGGCTCCCACTTTGACGAAACGGCCCAGATCACCACCTGGCACATCAACAGCGCGCATTATCTCGAGATGTGGTCTGACGCGCGCGCCTATGACGGCACGGCCTCGATCGTCCAGCCGTTGATTGCGCCGCTTTACGGCGGCAAGTCCGCCCATGAGGTGCTGCAGACTCTGCTTGACGATCCGCAGCAGTCGGCGTTCGTGACCATCAAGAACACCTGGGCGCAACAGCTCGGCAAGGGCGATTTCGAGACCAACTGGCGCAAGGCGCTGCACGACGGCTTCATCGAGAACACTGCGTTCCAGCCGAAGAGCCTGTCGGCGAAAGCGAGCGCCTCGCAGTCAGCCGCGGCGACTGCGCCGTCCGCGGCCGGCAGCTATGAGGTCACCTTCCGGCCCGATCCGACGGTCTACGACGGACGGTTCTCGAACATCGGCTGGCTACAGGAGCTGCCCAAACCGGTGACCAATGCGGCCTGGGACAACACCGTGATGATGAGTCAGCGGACGCTGGCCAAGATCGGCGCGGAAGAGTCCGATGTGCTCGAGATCACGCTCGAGGGCAAGAAGGTGCGCGGTTCGGCGCTGGCGGTGCCGGGCCATCCCGACGGCTCGCTGACGCTGACGGTCGGCTACGGACGGCAACACGCCGGCCGGGTGGGCAGTGGCATGGGTTACAACGCATTCCTGATCCGGCCGTCCGGGGCGCCGCTCTTCGCTACCGGGGCCACGGTCAAGAAGACCGGCGATCGCTATGAAGTGGCGCTGACCAAGAGCCACTACAGCGACACTCGCGGCAAGCGGGCGCTGGCGGGTGCGATCGAAAGCGCGAGCGCGGCCAATTCGCTCGAAGGCGACGAGGCGCTCACCCGTGGCATCGTGCGCTATGCCACGCTGGAGGAGTTTCGCAAGAGTCCGGGTTTCGCCCATGAGGGCATCTGGCCGGAGGATCCCGAGCCGGACACCAGCATGTTCGCGAACTTCCGCTACGACAAGAACGCATGGGGACTGGCGGTGGACCAGAACTCCTGCGTCGGCTGCAATGCCTGCGTGGTGAGCTGCTATGCGGAGAACAACATTCCGGTGGTGGGCAAGCACAACGTCAAGACCGGCCGCGACATGCAGTGGCTCCGCATCGATACCTACTTCGAAGGCGACCTGGAAGCGCCGCGCGCCCATTTCCAGCCGATGATGTGCCAGCACTGCGAGAACGCGCCCTGTGAGCAGGTGTGTCCGGTGGGCGCCACGGTGCATTCGCCGGAAGGCCTGAACGTGATGGTCTACAACCGCTGCGTGGGCACCCGCTACTGCTCCAACAACTGCCCCTACAAGGTGCGCCGCTTCAACTTCCTGCTGTTTTCCGATTACGAGACGGAGAGCCTGAAGCTGATGCGCAATCCCGACGTGACCGTGCGCAGCCGCGGCGTCATGGAGAAGTGCACCTACTGCCTGCAGCGCATCGCCGCGGCAAAGATCCATGCCGATAAAGAGAACCGCGCCATCCGCGATGGAGAGATCGTGACTGCCTGCCAGCAGGCCTGCCCCACCGATGCCATCGTCTTTGGCAATATCAACGACAGGACTAGCCGCGTGGCCAAGATCAAGGCCCAGCAGCGGAACTATGGGGTCATCGCGGACATGAACACGCGTCCGCGCACCAGCTACATCGCAGAAGTGATCAACCCGAACGCGGCGCTCTCCGGCGGCATGATGGAGCCCGCGTCGCAAGAAGGCTAAGCAGCCAAGCTAAGAGGTCTGGACCAGAGAGATATGGCAACCAAAGATATTCCGGTAAACGACCCGATGCTGGATCCGATCACCGGCGAAGTCCGGGTGATCGCCCCCGGGCACACCTTCAAGTCGGTGACGGAGATCATCTCGCGGATCGTGCTGACCACGCACACGCCGATGGGCTGGTACTTCGGCCTGGTGATCGCGGGCGGCATCGTGATGCTGCTGTTCACCTGCCTCACCTGGCTGATGCTGAAGGGCGTCGGCATCTGGGGTCTGGACATCCCGGTGGGCTGGGGCTTCGCCATCATCAACTTCGTCTGGTGGATCGGTATCGGCCACGCCGGCACGCTGATCTCGGCGATTCTGCTGCTGTTCAAGCAGACTTGGCGCAACTCCATCAACCGCTTCGCCGAGGCCATGACCATCTTCGCGGTGGTCTGCGCCGGCCTGTTTCCGCTCATCCACGTCGGCCGCCCCTGGCTGGGATACTGGCTGTTTCCCTATCCCAACTCGATGAACGTGTGGCCGCAGTTCCGTTCGCCGCTGCTGTGGGACGTCTTCGCCGTTTCGACCTATGCGACCATCTCGGTGGTCTTCTGGTACATCGGCATGATCCCCGATCTGGGGACGCTGCGCGATCGCGCGCAGTCGCGTGTGGGCCAGTATTTCTTCGGCCTGCTGGCGCTGGGCTGGCGCGGTTCGGTCCGCCACTGGATGCGGTACGAAACGGCTTCGCTGCTGCTGGCCGGACTGGCTACGCCGCTGGTGCTCTCTGTACATACGGTCATCAGCTTCGATTTCGCGGTGGCCCAACTGCCGGGCTGGCATACGACGATCTTTCCGCCGTATTTCGTGGCCGGCGCGGTGTATTCGGGCTTCGCCATGGTGCTCACGCTGGCGATCCCGATCCGCAAGTTCTACCACCTGGAAGACCTGATCACCATCCGCCACCTGGACAACTGCGCGAAGGTGATGCTCACCACCGGCCTGATCGTGGCGTATGGGTATGCCATGGAACTCTTCATGAGCTGGTACTCGGCCAGCCACTGGGAGTATTTCGCATTCTGGAACCGCATGTTCGGACCGATAGGCTGGTCCTACTGGGTGCTGATCACCTGCAACATCGCGCTGCCCCAGTTGTTGTGGTTCCGCGGGGTGCGCACCAGCCCGGCCCGGCTGTTCGTGATGTCCATCGTGATCAACACCGGTATGTGGTTCGAGCGCTTCGTCATCATCGTGACCAGTCTCTATCGCGACTTCCTGCCGTCCTCCTGGGGCACCTACAAGGCGACCCGCTGGGACTACGGTACGTTCCTGGGAACGCTGGGACTCTTTACCTTTCTGTTCTTCCTCTTCATCCGCTTCCTGCCCATGATCCCCATGTCGGAGCTGCGCGTTCTGTTGCCGCAATCCAAGGTCAAGGCGCAGGGCGAACCACTGCCGGAGGCAGGTGACTGATGTCGATTCCCGACGGTACTTACGGCCTGCTGGCCGAATTCGACACTGTGGGGCAGCTAACCCATGCTGCCAAAGCGGCCTATGACGCGGGATGGCGGCGTCTGGACTGCTACACGCCCTATCCCTGCGAAGAGGCGGCGGAGGCCATCGGCTTCCATCGCAATTTCGTGCCGCTGCTCACGCTGGTGGGCGGACTGATGGGATGCGGGGCAATGTTTCTGATGGAGACATGGATCAATGTGTGGGCCTACCCGCTCAACATCGGCGGTCGTCCGTACTACGCGTGGCCGGCGTTCATTGTGCCCGCGTATGAGTGGACCATCCTGTTCGCGGGGCTGACGGCGGCCTTCGGCATGCTGGCCATGTGCGGGCTCCCGGCGCCGTATCATCCGCTGTTCAACGCGCCGAACTTCCGCACGGGCGCCACTTCAGACAAGTTTTTTCTCTGCCTGGAGGCGCGCGACCCAAAGTTTTCGCTCGCCGATTCGCGGGCCTATCTCGAAGGCCTGGAGCCGATCTCGGTGGTGGAGGTGGAGTATTAACGCCATGAGGGAAACATATCGGGAGCCGCGCGCGGGCCGGGTGGTTCCGCGCCTGGCCGGGCTCGCCGTTCTGGGCGCTATGGCGCTGCTTGCCGGCTGCCGCCAGGACATGCAGGACGAGCCGAAGTTTGTGCCGCAGCGCGGGACGACCTTCTTTGCGGACAATCGTTCCGTTCGTCCGCAGGTGCAGCATACCGTGGCCCGCGGCCAGCAGAACGAGGCCGATTTCTTCTATACCGGTCTCCAGGACGGGAAAGAGGTAAACGCGCTGCCCTTTCCCGCCACCATGGCGGTACTGCAACGGGGGCAGGAGCGGTACAACATTTATTGCACTCCGTGCCACTCGCGCGTGGGCAACGGCGCTGGCATGATCGTCCAGCGGGGCTACAAGCCGGCCGGCAACTTCCATGACGCGCGCATCCTGGCCGAACCCCTGAGCCACTACTACTACGTCATCAGCAATGGCTACGGCGCCATGCCGGACTACGCGGCGCAGGTCACGCCGGTGGATCGCTGGGCCATCGCCGCTTACATCCGCGCGCTGCAGTTGAGCCAGAATGCGAAGACCGCCGATGTTCCCCAGGGCGCGCAGGTGGAGCAACTGCAGGCGGCCGCCGAGCGGCAGGGGCTGCCGGCCAGCTATGCGCAGCCGTGGGAGATGCCCACCTCGACTTCGGTCTATGCGCTGCCGCCGAACGGGACCAATCCAGGGATGGCGCCACCCATGCCGGTGAGCAATCCGTCGGAGAAGAATCGTCCGCTGCTGGAGTTGCCCAATGGCGATGTGCTGCCTCCATCCAATGCGCACATCAGCTCCCGGATTGGCCGCTACGGCCAGAAACAGGAGCAGGCGCCGACGATGAACAACGCACCTACACCGGCCACGCCGCCGCGGAAGTGAGAACGGAAGACAGCATGGAACACGGACACGAAAAGGGGCACGGACGCGGACACGGACACGGGCACGCAATGCGGGAGCTGCCTTCCGATCTCGGCGCGCCGGCAGCCCTGATTAACGGCTGGCGCAGGCGCGCGTTCATCACCGGAGGTATCTTTAGCGTTCTTTCGGTGGTGCTGGCCCTCGTTGCGGCGTTTACCGAGCACGACGGCATCCACCACCTGCTGCGTAGCTGGCTGATGGGCTTCATGATCTGCTTCGGCTTCTGCGTGGGGGGATTGGCGCTGCTGATGGTGCAGTATCTCTCCGGCGGCAAGTGGGGACTGCTCATCCGGCGGCCGCTGGAGGCGATGAGCCGTACGCTTCCCCTGGTGGCGCTGCTGTTTCTGCCCATAGGCTTCGGGATGAAGCAGCTTTACCTCTGGGCCCGCATCTCCAATCCTGCGCAAGCACTGAAGGACCACCTGATCACCAGGGAGCAGGCGCACGCGATTGCGTGGAAGCGGCCGATGCTCAGCATTCACAGCGTCTGGATTCAGACCGTCGTCTGCTTTGCCATCTGGTTCCTGTTCACCTGGGTGCTCAATCGCTGGTCGATGCAGCGCGATGCCGACAGCTCGCCCAATGTGCCGTTCTGGCAGAAGCGGCTGGAGAATGTCAGCGGCATCGGCGTGGTCATCTACTCGCTCACGCTCACGGTGGGCGCGATCGACTGGGTGATGTCGACGGATGTGACCTGGTTCTCGACCATGTATGGCCTGATGTTCCTGGTCGGCCAGGGGTACGGCGTGCTCGCTCTATCGGTCATCACCGTGGTCAGTCTCTCTAAGGCCGAGCCGATGAAGACCATACTGCGCACCGTCGAACAGCATGACCTGGGCAAGCTGTGCTTCGCCTTTGTCATGCTGAACATCTATCTCGCCTTCTCGCAGTTCCTCATCATCTGGTCGGGCAATCTGCCGGAGGAGATTCCCTGGTACCTGGACCGGATCCGCGGCCACTGGGGCGTGCTCCTGTCGCTCGACTTCATCTTTCACTGGCTGATCCCGTTCTCGCTGCTGCTCTCGCGCGATATCAAGCGGAACAAACGGAAAATTGTGCTGGTGTGCATGTGGATGATCTTCGCGCGCTGCTGGGACATGTTCCTGCTGATCGAGCCGAGCTTCCCGGATGCCGCCCGCAATCTGCATCTTTCCTTCGGCATTCTGGAGTACGCCGCCGTGCCTGTGGCGATGATCGCCTTCTGGATGGCCTACTACCTGACGCAACTGAAGCAGCGGCCGCTGGTGCAGGTCAACGATCCGCACCTCGCAGAGATTCTGGAGCCTGAGCATGCCCACGCATAACCCCCATGACGAGCACGGCGAGCACGCCCCGCACGGCGCCCACGGCCTGACCCCCAGCGGCCGCGGTACTGACTCTCCCGGCTATGAGACGTCGGACGTGAAGGTGGGCGGCATTCTGGTGTTCCTGGTGTCGCTCGGTATTTTTGTCGCGATCTTCTTCGTCTTCTGCTTCGGTATGGGCAAGGTGATCAACAACGCGCTGATCAAGCACGATGGTCCACCCAACAAGTGGAACCAGATGGCGCAGGCGCCGGGCAATGGCAAGCTGAAGAACATGGAATCGAGCGCCGTGATGGAGCAGCAGCAGCTCAAGATGATGACGGCACGCTTTCCCACGCCCCGGCTGCAGATGGATGACGGCGACCAGGATCTCGCGGACCTGCATGCACGCGAAGACCTGCTGCTGGATCATTACACCTGGATCAACCGGGAGCAGGGCGCGCTGCGTATACCCATCGGCCGGGCCATGGAAGTCATCGCGCAACAGGGTTTGCCGGTGATTGCCCCGGCAGCGGAGCCGGCCATGACCGCGGACCAGCGGGACGCGCTGAGTCTGCCGCTGACCAACGGCTTTGCCCGCACCGGATTCGAGCAGCGAGTGGAAACGGAGGAATCGCGAAAGCAGGAGAGTCACCGGCCCCGTACCGGTGAGCAGGCCTCGCTCGCTCCCGCACACTGAACGCATGCCGGCGGCTAGCGTGGCCGGATGAAACGAATCGCAGCGCCGAAGGCTTGGCAGGGCCACTGACCGGATGCCCAGGCCGCTATCATTGAGAAGTATGACTTCGGAAGTAACGGCATGTAACAGAGCAACGCCTGAATCGAAGAGAACCGAATCGAAGAGAACCGAATCGACGAGACCTGAATCGATGACACCCGAATCGACGACATCCCGATTGACACGCACTGCCGGCCGACGCCGATGGAGTTTGCGGACGCTGGCGGCCCTGTGCCTGCTCTCTATAGGTGTGCTGGCGGGTGTGCTGGCCGCCGGGGTGTTTGCCGGACCCCAGGCGCTGGCGCAGGTCTCCTCGCCCGGAGAAAAGCAGATGGGCGAGCCGGCGGAAGACCACCGGCCCTCCATTCTGGACAAGGTAAAGATCGAGCAGCGGCTCAATCAGCAGCTTCCGCTGAACGCTTTCTTCAAGGACGAGAACGGCAAGACGGTGCGGCTGGGCGACTACTTCAACAGCCGTCCAGTGATCCTGGCGCTGGTCTATTACAGTTGCCCCATTTTGTGCTCGGAGGAGCTGAAGGGGCTGACCGGCGCACTTGAGATGGTCAAGTTCAGGCCGGGCAAAGACTTCGACATCGTGGTGATCAGTATCGATCCCACGGAGACGCCTACCCTGGCCCGCTCCAAGAAGGCCGAATACCTGAAGTACTACGGCTACCCGAAGACTGCATCCGGCTGGCACTTCCTCACCGGCCAGCAGAACTCGATCGATGCCGTGAGCCAGGCGACAGGATTCGGCTACACGCGCGCACCCGGGCCAGACGGCAGAATGGACCAGTTCGCGCACGCCAGCGCCATTCAGATCGTGACGCCGGAAGGCAGAATCGCGCAGTACTATCTGGGCGTCGAGTACTCGCCCAACGACTTGCGGCTGGGGCTGGTGGAAGCCTCGGAGCACCGCATCGGGACGCCGGTGGACACCATTCTCACCTACTGCTATCGATATGACCCACGGTTGAACCGCCATAGTCTGGTGGTGGCGCGGGTGGTGCAGTTGGGGGGCTTGATCACGGTTCTCGGGCTGGGCAGCTTTATGGCGGTGATGTTCCGCCGCGACATCAAGTACGGCGGCGGTCATGATCATGCGTAGCCCATTCGTGGAGTGCGAACAGGCCCTAACGAAGCAGAGCACACAGTTTACGGGTAAAGGGAACGATGCACTTTATTAGTCCGGTTCTTTGGCAGTTCTTAATCAAATGGCTTACCTCCTTCGCGATCTTCCCTCCGGAGGCCTCGGCGATTGCGCCCTACACGGACGAGTTCTACTTCTTCCTGATCTTCATCTCGATGATCGGTCTGGTCGTGGTCGCCGTCATGATCACCACGTTTTCCATCATGTATCGCAAGGACCGCAATCCGGTCGCGACCCATATCGAAGGGTCCACGCTGCTGGAGGCGACCTGGACGATCATTCCGCTGGCGCTCTTCATGGTGTGCTTCGTGTGGGGCGCTCTGCTCTACTTCCGCATCTACAATCCGCCCACCAACGCGATGAACATCTACATCGTGGGCAAGCAGTGGATGTGGAAGGCCGAGCATCCGGGCGGCCAGCATGAGATCGACGCGCTGCACATCCCGGCCGGCAAGCCGGTGCAGTTGACCATGATCTCGCAGGATGTCTTTCACAGCTTCTCCATTCCGGCGTTCCGGGTGAAGCGCGAGGTGATTCCGGGCCGCTACTCGACCGTATGGTTCCAGGCGACGCAACCGGGAACGTACCATCTCTTCTGCACCCAGTACTGCGGCACACTGCACTCCGCCATGATCGGCGAAATCGTGGTGCTGAGTCCGGACGACTACCAGAAGTGGGCGGCGGGCGCGACCAGCGGCGCCTCGCTGGCCCAGAACGGCGAGCGGCTCTATGCCAGTCTGGGCTGTAGCGCCTGTCACACCGGCGGCGATGGAGCGCGCGGGCCGAATCTCTACGGTCTGTACGGAAAGCGGGAGATTCTGCAGAATGGGCAGGCGATCACCGTCGATGACGCCTTTCTCCGCGGCTGTATTCTGAATCCGACGACGCACCAGGTGGCCGGCTATCTCCCCATCATGCCGACCTATCAGGGACAGGTGAGCGAAGAGGGCCTGATCGATCTGGTGGAGTACATCAAGGGCCTGAACTCCAACTACCGTATCCAGCAGACGATCAACACCACCACCTTCTCGCCCAGCCAGGCGGGCGCCAGCGGTTCGGCCGGCAACTACCGCTCGGAACAACTCAACGGGTTAAAGCACATGCCCGACTCCGTGCCGGACACATCGACCTCTAAAGGATTGGGGATATCGCCGCAATGAGTACAATCGTCCGTCTCCCAAACCAGCAGGATGCCACCCTGCCGAAGCGCCACTATCTGAACAGCGAGTACGGCTTGAAGAGCTGGCTGCTCACGGGTGACCACAAGCGCATCGCCATCCTGTACCTGATCTCGATCACGTTCTTCTTCTTCGTGGGAGGAGCGTTCGCCGGGTTGATCCGTCTGGAGCTGCTGACGCCGCTGCCCGATCTGGTCGCATCGGACACCTATAACAAGCTGTTCACCATGCACGGCATCATCATGGTCTTTCTGTTCCTGGTGCCGTCGGTCCCGGCGGTGATCGGCAACTTCGTGCTGCCCATCATGCTCGGAGCGAAAGATCTGGCATTCCCCAAGATCAATTTGCTGAGCTGGTATTTATATGTGGTGGGTGGCATCTTCACCCTGGCCGCGTTGATCCTGGGCGGTGTGGATACCGGCTGGACCTTCACCACGCCGTTGAGCACGCATTATCTGAATACTCACGTCATTACCGCGGCCATGGGCGTCTTCGTCGCCGGCTTCAGCTCCATCTTTACCGGGCTGAACTTCATCGTCACCACCCATCGCATGCGCGCGCCGGGCATGACCTGGTTCCGCATTCCCCTGTTCGTCTGGTCGCACTACGCCGCGTCCATCCTGATGGTGCTGGGTACGCCGGTGCTGGCTATTACGCTGGTGCTGGTCGCGCTCGAGCGGGCGGTCGGTATCGGCGTCTTCGATCCAACCAAGGGCGGCGATCCCATCCTGTTCCAGCACCTCTTCTGGTTCTACTCGCACCCCGCCGTCTACATCATGATTCTTCCGGGCATGGGCGTGATCTCGGAGACCATCAGCACCTTCTCCCGCAAACGCGTCTTCGGCTACACGGCGGTGGCGTTCTCCTCGGTCGCGATCGCCGTCTTCGGCTTCTTCGTCTGGGCGCACCACATGTTCATCATGGGCGTCTCCAACTACTCGGCGCTGGTGTTCTCGCTGCTCACCATGCTGGTTGCGGTGCCTTCGGCAATCAAGATCTTCAATTGGTCGGCGACGCTCTACAAGGGTTCCATCACCTTCGAGACGCCGATGCTCTACTCCTTCGGCTTCATCGGGCTGTTCACCATCGGCGGCCTTACCGGAGTCTTCCTCGGATCGCTCGGCATGGATATTCACCTGACCGAGACCTACTTCATCGTGGCGCACTTCCACTTCGTGATGGTGGGCGGCATGCTGATGGCGTATCTCGCGGGCATCCACTTCTGGTGGCCGAAGATGACGGGCCGCATGTATCCGGAGTCGCTTTCGAAGCTGGCGGCGGTGACCACCTTCATCGGATTCATCCTCACCTTCTTCCCCCAGTTCATTCTGGGCTATCTGGGCATGCCGCGTCGCTATCATGCATACCCGCCGGAGTTCCAGGTGCTGAACGTGTTCTCGACCGCGGGCGCCACGGTGCTGGGTATCGGCTACCTGATGCCGATGCTCTACATGACCTGGTCGCTGAAGTATGGAGCCATCGCCGGCGCGAATCCGTGGCAGGCGACTGGACTGGAATGGCAGGTCGCCTCTCCTCCGCCGACGGAGAACTTCCTGGAGACGCCGATCATGGACCACGAAGCGTACGACTACGAGTGGCTGGCGAATAAGACTGAACACGAGGTACAGACCGTTGGATAGTCAAACGATCGCTGCGGGAACCCAGGCCGAGACCGAAAGCCGCGAACACGATCATCCGCCGTATCTCCGTCATCACTTCGAGACGGTGGAGCAGCAGAAAGAGGCCGGCTCGTTCGGCATGTGGCTCTTCCTGCTGACGGAAATCATGTTCTTCGGCGGCCTGTTCATGGCCTACCTGCTGTACCGGAACTGGTACTACGACGCGTTTGTCGCGGGCAGCAACACGCTGGGCATCAAGCTTGGCACCATCAACACCGCGGTGCTGATCGTATCCAGCTTCACCATGGCCATGGGCGTGTTTTGCGCCGAGACGCGCAATCGCAAGGGCCTGATGCTCTCGCTCACGCTCACCATTCTGCTGGGGCTGGTCTTTCTCGGGATCAAGTCGGTGGAGTACCACGAAAAATATGTGGACCACCACATTCCGGGCGCAAGCTTCAGCATCGATGACTTCGTCCATCCCAAGGACGCGCGCGATGTGGCGCTCGCTCCCGATACGGCCGAGCATACGCAACTCTTCTTCTTTCTTTACTTCGCCATGACCGGCATGCACGCGCTGCACATGATCATCGGCATCTCGATATTATTCGTGCTGCTCTACAAAGCATGGAAGGGCGCTTACACCGAAGGACACACGACGACCATCGACAACTTCGGTTTGTACTGGCACTTCGTCGATATCGTGTGGATCTTCCTGTTTCCCCTGCTCTATCTCATCAGCCGCCATCCGCTCAAGTAGGCCCTACGCCAGGAGAATTTCGTGTCGCACCCAACACTGACTGCACACCACATCGTTGGACCTAAGATCTACGGCACCATCCTGCTCTGTCTGCTCATCCTTACAGGGTTGACCACGGGCGTTGCCTTTCTCGACATGGGTATCTTCAACCCCATCGCGGCCGTGGGTATTGCCTGCATCAAGGCGGTGCTGGTGATCCTGTTCTTCATGCATATCCGCTATAGCTCCCGCCTGATGATGCTGACGGTGGCAGCGGGGTTCTTCACCTTCCTGGTGCTGATTACGATGACTCTGAGCGACTATATGAGCAGGGCCTGGGGTCTGTGGTAACGCGCGCTTCCCGAATGGTGTAGCCAAACAGGACATGAGAGAAAGGGGTAGCCAATTGGCTGCCCCTTTCTGCTTTGCGCGGGTTCTTTCGCTGCACGCAAGTCCACATCCTTGAGCAAGGCAAAGGGTAACCGGGGTGCGGCACTCCAACGAACGCATGGTCCACTCCAAGGAACGCATGGTTATGACCAGGAAGACGAACGGGGGGCACGGACCGGGCAGCGCCGCTAATCCTGAGCTGCCGTCACCCTTGCGGAAGATCGCCGAGGACCCGCGCGTGAGCATCCGGCGCGGTGGCCTGCCGCACGCCACGGGCAAATGCGTCGTCTACTGGATGCAGCGCGCACAGCGCGGCGTGGACAATGCGGCGCTCGACACCGCGATCCACGCGGGCAACGAACTCGGCTTGCCGGTGGTCGTCTTCTTCTCCGCCATCGCCAATTTCCCCAACGCGAATCTGCGTCACTATGTCTTCCTCCAGCAGGGCCTGCGCGACGTAGAAGACGCACTCGCAGAACGCGGTGTGGGCTTCGTGGTGCGACGGCCGCCGCACAATTCGATGGAAAAATTTGCGGCCGAGGTTGGAGCAGCGCTGGTCATCGGCGACGAGAATCCAACGCGCGAGCCGGAGCGCTGGCGCAGGGTGCTGGCCGGCCGCTTGCGCATTCCGTACTGGACGGTCGACGCGGACGTGGTGGTGCCGTCGAAGCTTTTCCAGAAGGGCTACTACGCGCTGCATATCTTCCGCGCTCCGCTCTATGCCGAGCTGCCTCGTTTTCTGGTGCAACCGGTGCAGCCGCAGCCAGCCAAGCGCTGGGATGGGGCCGTTGCAATCGAGTCCTTCGCTCTGGAAGGCGACATCACACAGGGCTGGCGTCAGTTGGATCGATCGGTACTGCCGGTCGAGACCTTTCGTGGCGGCAACCGTGCGGCCATGCGCCGTCTCCAGCGCTTCATCGAGCATCAGCTCAACGGCTACGAGCAATCCCGGAGACATCCGGAGCAGCAGGGCACCAGCCAGCTCTCGCCCTATCTGCACTTCGGGCACATCAGCCCGCTCACCATCGCGCTGGCAGCGCAGAAGGCGGTGGAGCAGGGTAGGGTGGCGCAGGCCTCCTACGATGCGTACATCGGGGAGCTGATCGGCTGGCGTGAGCTATGCGTGAACTTCGTCCAGTACACCCAGAACTACGACACCATCGAGTGTGCCGATCCATGGGCGGCGAAGACGCTGCGGGAGCACGTCCGCGACAAGCGCGACCCCTTGTACACGCTGGAGCAGTTGGAGAAGGGCGAGACCTACGATGAGCTGTGGAACGCCTCCCAGCTCCAGATGGTGCGCTTTGGCTGGATGCACAACATCATGCGGATGTACTGGGCCAAGAAGATCCTGGAATGGTCGCCCAACCCGGCCAAGGCCTTCGAATCCGCCGTCTATCTGAATGACAAGTATGAGATGGATGGGCGGGAGCCGGGCGGATATGGCGGGATTGCCTGGGCGATCGCAGGCAAATTCGACCGTGCATGGAGTGAGCGCCCGATCTTCGGCAAGATTCGCTACATGTCGGGCGCATCCACCGGCCGGAAGTTCAATTCCAAGCGCTACATCGCGTTGATCGATGATCCGGAGCAGGCTGTTACAGAGTTGTACGGGCTGTAATCGAAGCGCGGCCCACGCGGGTGACGGACTGAACCAGCCGCTTGCTCCATCCACGTGGCGTTCCAGAAGAGAAGCGGGTATCCAAATGGTTATCCCCAATTAGTAACAGCGGACGGACGAAAAGCACTGATGGAGATGCGCACCGGAGTTCCATAATCGAGGGGAAGTCTTCCTAAGAGCCTGAAAGCGCAGCGCTTCCCGCATCGTCGCGGAGACGAATGCGGTCAGAGCTCGAAGAGCTGGAACCAGGTGAACAGAGTTTTTCTCCGGTCCATCACACTACTCCTTCTGGCGGCGAGCGGCGGTTTGCCGCTGGTAGCGCAGAGGAACGCATTGCCGGTCAAGTCCGGCGCGCGCCCACTGGCGGCAGCCCGGCTGGACCTGAACGCCCCCTGGAGCCTGGTGGGCCCGCGACAGACTTCGTCACCAGGATTGGGGCTGATCGCTGGGCGCGTCCTCAGCATCGCGGTCGATCCCGCGGATGCCAGCGGGAACACCGTTTACCTGGGGACGACCGGGGGCGGGGTGTGGAAGTCCACCAACGCGGCGTCAGCGGCCGCCAATGTGAGCTTCAGCCCGGCCACGGACGGAGTTCCCTCCATCGATCCGAATGCCGGATGGCTGATCTCTTCGACCATCGGCGCGCTCAGTGTGCAGCCGGAGGGCACCGGCGTCATTCTGGCCGGCTCCGGCGACCCCAGCGGTGCACTCGATTCGTTTTATGGCGACGGCATTCTGCGTTCAGCGGATGGCGGCAAGACCTGGAAGATCATTGCGCAGTCGAGCGATCGCGGAGCGGGACATGCGTTCTCATTCTTCGGCCTGAGCTTCGCGGGTTTTGCGTGGAGCACCAGTTCGCCCAACCTGGTGGTTGCCGCAGTCGCCAGCTCACTGCAGGGCGGCATCGTGAATGCAGGCGATAACGGCTACAGCGCGATGGGGCTCTACTACTCGCAGGACGCGGGGCAGACCTGGTATCTGTCCACCATCACCGATGGTGTGAATGAGACGCTGCAATCTCGGTCGACCAACTTCTCCGGCTTTAGCGGCAATGCGGTCACCTCGGTGGTCTGGAATCCGCTGCGCCAGGCGTTCTTCGCGGCGGTGCGCTATCACGGCTACTACCAATCGACCGATGGTGCTACGTGGACGCGTCTGCCGCAGCAGCCAGGCAGCGGTTTGACAGCGAAAGCCTGTCCAGCCAATCCCGGAGGCGTCGGCGCATCAGGCTGCCCCATCTACCGCGGCGCGCTGGCGGTGCAGCCGGTGAGTGGGGATATGTTCGCGCTCTCCACCGACTCCACCAATAAGGATCAGGGGATCTGGCAGGATGTGTGCGCGGTTGCGAACGGCGTATGCGGAAACGGCGCGGTTAGTTTTGCCGGCCAGATCGCGTCGACAGATCTCGAGGATGGGAGCCAACGCATTGCGCAGGCTTCTTACGATCTCTGGCTGCAGGCGGTGCCTGCGGGGGCCGACACGCTGCTATTCGCGGGGACGAAGGACATCTTCAGGTGCAGCCTCGCGGCAGGCTGTGCATGGCGGAATGCGACGAATACGAATACCTGCGCGGCGGCAAAGGTTGGGCCGGCACAGCACGCAGTGGATTGGGTTCACGGTACCGGTACGCTCTTCTTCGGCAACGACGCCGGACTGTGGCGCACCACCGACGGCATCGCGCAGAGCGCGACCCCGTGTACCCCGGACGACGCTGCCCACTTCGATAATCTGAACGGTGGATTGGAATCCGTGGCGGATATCAGCTATCTGGCTCAGGACCCGGCGAATGTTTCCACGCTGCTGGCGGCTACGGGCACAACAGGAATCCTCGCGAGCAATGGCGCGGGAGGCGGCTGGCAACAGGTACTCCCGCAATCGAGTCAATACTACGGGATACAGTCTGTGGCGATCGATTGGGTGAGCGGACAGAACTGGTTTACCAGCTCCGGCGACGCGGTCTCGGTAAACGAGTGCGGCCTTGGTTCGGGGTGCGACGCAGCGGGGTTTGGGGGGCGCCGGCGATCGGCAGCGCGCAAGTCCAGGGAGATAGCAACGGGCTCAACTATCCCGCGGCGTGGATTCTCGATCCGCAGAACTCAGCCGAGATGATCGTCGCCACGTGCCGCATCTGGCGCGGCCCGGCGAACGGCAGCGGCTGGTCCGTGAAGAATACGATGAGCGGCATGCTGGACGGAAACAATGCGCCCGCTTGTCAGGCGGGCCCGTCCGGGAACGCGCAGGTTCGGTCGATTGCCGCCAGCGGCACTATCGCCGGCCCGAACAACGGCAGCGAGCGCGTCTACGCCGGCATGGCCGGTGGGCCGGACGGCGCGTCGACAGCGCCCGGACATCTCTACGGCGCACTGCTGACACCGGCATCGAATGCGCTCACCACCTGGACCGATCTCTCGCTCTCGCCGGTCGCGAACGACTCCGTCAACCATGGCCGATTCAACCACGCCGGGTTTGCCATTTCGACCATCGCCATCGATCCTCATGACGCCACCGGCCAGACCCTCTACGTGGGGCTCAACGGCTTCAGCGGAGATGGGTTGCTGAAGAACGTGAGCCAGCCGCTGGTCTATATGTCCAAGGATGCCGGACAGCATTGGACCTCCATCCATGCCAACCTGCCGATTGCGGCCCCGGTACACAGCATTATGGTCGATCCGGGCAACGCTTCCATTGTGTACGTGGCCAGCGACCTGGGGGTATTCGTAACCGGAGATGTGACGCAATGCGCGTCAACGGGAAACTGCTGGAACCTGTACGGCGCGGGGCTGCCCAACTCTCCGGTCATGCAGCTACTGCCCTTCACCGGCGGAGGACAGTCGCTGTTGCAGGCGGCTACGTATGGACGCGGCGTGTGGCAAGTGACGCTGGCCAGCGTTCCGCCGAAGATAGACCCGCCTAGCGCCAGCCTGTCCGCTGCATCGCTCAGTTTCAGCGCACAGGCGGTAGGCACGGCGAGCGCGCCGCAGAGCCTTATTGTGACCAACACCGGCACGCAGGGCTTCAACATCGGAACGATCAGCATTTCGGACGACGATTTCGTGCAACAGAATACCTGCCCGGCGACCCTCGATGCGGGCGCCAGTTGCAGCATTCAGGTGACGTTTTCGCCCTTCGGTCAAGGCGTCTTGAATGGAACGCTGACCATTCCCGCCAATGTGAATGGCGGCAGTCAATTGACGGTCGCACTCAGTGGCACCGCCACGCCGGGCGGCGCCATCGTGCTCACCCCCTTGCGAGTGCCCTTCGGCAA
>JBPCNO010000034.1:0-16472 GCA_051001135.1 Acidobacteriaceae bacterium | reverse complement strand
AGTTATGGAAGGGCATGCCGAAGAGCGTCGACCCTACCCGCCCTGCGCCACTGATGAGCTTCACCGGCAATGCATCGCCAAACTTCATGCGCAGCAGATCCGCGAAGCTCGAAGCGGCCGCGAAGGTAGAGAACGCGGACAGCACATACGAGCCCACTGACATCGCACTCTGCGGCTTGAAGATGCGCAGCATGTTCAGGAAGCGCGCGGGGCGCCCCAGATCATAGATCAGCAGGACGCTCGACAAACCGGCGCCACCGAGCGCTAGCCAGCGCGCTTTCTCTGCAAGCTCGTCATGGTCCCCAATCACGTCGGCGAGCGATCCGATCACGCCCAGCGAGCCGGACGCGCCACCGACAAAGAAATACAGCGGCACAGCCCAGGACCATTGCGGCTCTTTGAGCATGGGCACTTTGTAGTAGCCGGTCTGGGGCGAAGCGAGTGGAAACGGCGAGCCCGCCGGCCGGATGCCTCGCTCCTCAACTCGACCCTTGGCCTCTGCCTCTTTGCGAATCTCGACTAGACGGGCCTCGCGCGCGGCTTGAGCGATGCTTAACGGGCGTTCGCTCATGCGCGCACCTTCCGTCTGCCGATCCCGAACGCGAGCGCTACACCGGCCAGCAATGTGAGCCCGTCGAGAACCGACGATCGCCAGCCATCCTTGAGATAGATCGTCGGTACCTCCGGCTGGGGCGGCAGGTTGTAGGTCTCCGGCTCACCGCGAATGATGAAAAACGCGTGGATACCCTTGACGCTCGTCTCCAGCGGATTGTAGACCTGAGCATCGTCCATGCCGCGTTCGTGCAGGACTTCAACTCTCGCCTTAGCTTCTACCTGTAACTCGCTCAATTTGCCGAACTTAATCGACTCCGTAGGACAGGCCTTGGCGCATGCGGGTTGGAGACCCACCTTTTGCCGGTCCACGCAGAAGGTGCATTTGAACGCGCGCCCGTCGTCCTCGTTCTTCTGCACCACGCCAAAGGGACAGGAGACCACACAGTAACCGCAGCCGTTGCAGATATCCGGCTGCAGAAATACGCCGCCGAATTCAGTCCGCACCAGCGCTCCCGTGGGGCATGCCTCCAGGCATCCGGCCACCTCGCAGTGCTTGCAGACGTCGGAGGAGAACTCCCATGTCGGCTGCGCCGCAGCATTCCCGCCCACCCCCGCAATCGGACCGTCTTCGACGAACTTCACATGACGCCAGGTCGAGTGGCCGAGCGCGAGGGTGTTGTCGTAGGAAAGGCCCGACCAGTCGTAGCCGTCGGCATCGATGCCGTTCCATTCCTTGCAGGCGACCTCGCACGCCTTGCAGCCGATGCAGATGGTCGAGTCGGTGAGAAAGGCCGTGGTCTGGTCATTCGCGGCATGGGCGTTGTGGTCTACCGGCGAGGCGCTCATGCCTGCCTCCTCAGCAATTCGTCGAGTTCGTGAAGTGCCTCTTCCCCGCTGGCGCGCCGCCCGGGAATCAGGTTGCACACCAGCGCCTTCGATTCCATGATGCGCACATTCGGCTCCTCTGAAATTGCCAGTAGATCGTTGGCAACATCGCCCGTCACCAATCCCTTCCAGCCCCAGTGATACGGCAATCCCACCTGATGCACCGTGCGGCCGTCGATCTGGAGCGGGCGCATGCGCGCGGTAACCAGCGCCCGGGCGGAGACGATACCGCGCGGCGAGACCAGCGTGACCCACGCTCCGTGCTCCACACCGGCAGCCTGTGCCAGCTCGGGCGAGATTTCGGTGAAGAGCTCCGGCTGCAGCTCTGAAAGATGGCTTAGCGTTCGAGACATACCGCCGGCGGTGTGGTGCTCTGTAAGCCGGTAGGTGGTGAGCACATGCGGGAATCGCGGATCGCCGGGTGAATCGGCGTATCGATTTCCCTGGCGCTCCTTCTTGTCCGCCGGCGGATTGTCCTGATGGGCGGGATAGAGCGCGTTGCGTGTCACCGATTCCAGCGGCTCGAAGTGCGTGGGCAGGGGACCGTCCTTCAGGCCGCTACTGACGTACAGCCACCCCACGCCGTCCGGATGCAGGGTGAAGGGCTTGTCGCCATCCAGCGCGTCCAGCCCGCCCTTGCTCGGGTCGCCCTTCGCGTCCGGCGCATGCGTCAGCTTGAAGTCCGGCGTATCCTCGCCCGTCCACTTCTTTTGCTCTTTGTCCCACCAGACGAGCTTCTTGCGCTCGCTCCATGGCGTTCCATCCGGCTTCGCAGAGGCGCGGTTGTAGATGATGCGCGTATCCTTGGGCCACGCAAAACCCCAGCCATGGCCCAGTGCGTCGTGCGGCTCGCGTTTGTTGGCGATGTTCTCACCCACGCGCGGCATCACGCCGGTATAGATCCAACAGCCGGCGGCGGTGGAGCCGTCACTCTTCAGATCGTCGAAGCTCTGCATCGGTGAACGATCGGCATAGTGGTAGCCATTGATCTCGGCCAGAACCGCCTCGGCCTCTGGCTCCGCGACCTCGCCTTCCACTGGCAGGTCCCAGGTGAGCGCATTCATGGCGATGTTCTTGTGCGTCTGCTCCCGCGCCGCCTTGGCCTTCAGCCGCTTTCCCAGGTGGTAGACGAACCAGGTCTCACTGCGGGCATCGCCTTCCGGATCGATCGCTTTGTTATGCCACTGCAACAGCCGTTGTGTGTTGGTGAAGGTGCCGCTCTTTTCCGCCTGCCCCGCCGCCGGCATCAGGAACACTTCCGTATCGATCTCGTCGGGGTTCAACTCGCCGCGCAGGACCTCGGGTGAGTCCTTCCAGAACGACGCGGTCTCGATCTCCACCATGTCGCGCACCACCATCCACTTCAGCTTGGCCATCGCCGTTCGCTGGAAGCGGCCATTGGGCGCGCCTACCGCCGGATTCTGCCCCATTACGAATAGGCCATCCAGCTTGCCATCCTGCATGTCAAGCCAGTAGCCAAGCTCGGAGTGATCGCCGGTGACGCGTGGCAGCCATTGGTACCCCCACTCGTTCTCCTTGGTAGCAGCGTCGCCATACCACGCCCGCAGCATGCTGACGATGTACTTATCGAAGTTCGACCACAGGCCTGCTGGTGATGTGTGTTTCTGGATGTACTTGTCCAGGCTGTCGACATTGCTGTCGAAGAACGGCATCGGCAGATAGCCGGGGAGAATGTCGTAAAGCGTGGGTATATCGGTCGAGCCCTGAATCGAAGCATGGCCGCGCAGCGCCAGGATGCCGCCACCCGGCCGTCCCATATTGCCCAGCAGCAACTGCAGGATCGACGCGGCATGGATGATCTGCGCTCCGGTGGAGTGGTGCGTCCAGCCCACCGCATAGCAGATGCATCCTGTCTTCTCCGGGCCGGAAGCGTTCACGTACGTCTCCGCCGTCTTCAGGAACACATCCTTGGGCACGCCGCAGGTGCTCTCCACCATCTCCGGCGTGTACCGGCTGAAGTGCCGCTTCAATACCTGGAAGATACATCGCGGATGTTGCAGCGTGGGATCGGATTCGTACACCTCCGTATCGCCCGCCTCCCCGCCGCGGTCCTTCCCGTGACCGCCCCCGGCGGGATGATGGCCGGGCTGTGAGCCTGACTCCTTCTTCGACGGCGAGCCCTGATACAGCCAGGTCTCCGGATCGTATTGCTTCTTCTCCGCGTCCCATCCGGAGAAGAGCCCACCCAGGTCCTCGGTGTCGCGGAAGTCTTCCCGCAGAATCGTCGGGGCGTTCGTATAGTGAACGACGTACTCATGAAAATACTTTTCCTTCTCAAGTACATATCTGATCAGCGCCCCGAGAAACACAATGTCCGTCCCGGCACGCAGGGGCACCCAGATATCCGCCGTCGCGGACGTACGCGTGAACCGCGGATCCACGTGGATCAGTTGGCAGCCACGCTCGCGCGCCCGCATCACCCATTGGAATCCGACCGGATGCTGCTCGGCCATGGACGATCCCATGATGAGAATAGCGTCGGAATCAGCCAGCGACTGCAGCGCCGTCGTTGCTCCACCACGTCCGAATGAGGTGCCCAGACCGGGCACCGTGGCGCTGTGTCATATACGGGCCTGGTTGCTTACGCAGACCATGCCCAGACCTCCGGAGAAGAGTTTCTTGATCAGGTAGTTCTCTTCGTTATCCAGCGTCGCGCCGCCAAGGTGCGCGATGCTTTTGGTCTGCATCACCGGCCTGCCGTCCTGCTCTTCCGCAAAGGTCTTCTCGCGCGTCTCCCACACCCGGTCCGCAATCATGTCCATCGCGGTCTCGAGATCCAGGTCCTCCCACTCGCGCGCATACGGCGGGCGATACTTCACCGTCTTCAGTCGATGCGGATGCGTATGCAATTGGAAGGTGTCCGCGCCCTTGGGGCAAAGGTGACCGCGGGAGATGGGCGACTTCGGGTCGCCTTCGACCGACACCAGCTTTCCATCCTTGTGATAAATGAGTTGACCGCACCCTACAGCGCAGTAGGGACAAATGGAGTGGGCAACCTCACACCCGGCGGTCTTCGGCTGGAGCGTACGCGTGCGTTCGCTCCAGGATTCAGACCCATTGCCGTTCGAACCCGTTTGAATCTGGCGGATGAGCGGCCAGCGCGAGAGAAGATCCTTGATCATTGTGACTCCCATGTGCGGATGTGAGTGAGTTTCGTGGCCGCAGCGCTCGTGCGTGTAGCGGTCTGTTGTTTGGGAATGCAATTGCTTCGGATTGGGTTGTTTGCTGCGGAAATCCACGCATTCAGCCGGCGTACGCGGAGCGACGTTGCCTCGCTTTCCACCGATGGAGGGCCCGGGCGATGACTTACCCGTTCCCGTAACCTGTCATCCCGAGCGCAGCCGAGGGATCGGCTTTTCGCCTACAGCACCAGCCGCGTCTCGCCCTGCTTGCGCGTGATGCGCTCCCGGTCCAGATGCTCGAGCAACGGGATGGCGTACTTTCTGGACAGGCCCGTGATCTCCTTAAAGCGCGCCACATCCATGCTCTGCCCGCGCAACGCCTTGATCTGCGTCTTCAGCTTTTCGAGCGCGTCGCGATGCATGTAGAGATCGTCGGCGCTCAGCTTCAGCAGCTTATTTTCGCGCAGCAGCAGCGTCATCAGCCGCCGCAGCTCGGCACTGCCCACTCCCAGCCGCTCGCCTACATCCCGCAGCAGCGGAGCAGCCAATCCCGCAGCCGCATACGCCTGCTCGATCGCCGCCAGCCGCTGCAGGTCTATATCGGAGATCCGAGGCGCCGCCCCGAAGATGGAGACGAGCTCGCCCTTCACTTCGAGCTTTTGCCCAGCCAGTAAACGATCGAGCGCCAGACCAAAGACCTGCTCCGTCAGCCCCGTATGGCTGCGCAGCTCCGAGCGCTTGATCGCCGCGCCGCCCGCCTGCTTCACCCCGGCCATGATGGAGCCTGCGGCGTTGTCGAGAGCGTCGGCGACGACCAGATGACTATCGGCCGTGCTCACAAGAATGCCGCGCGCGATCAGCGGCGCCGCCATTGCTCGCACCGTCCCGCCGCTCCACCCGGTCTCCGTGACAAGTTGGTCGAGCCCGATCCCGCCAGTCTCCCGCCGCGCGACGCGCAGCAATAGCTGGCGCTCGCCTATGCTCACTCCCGGGCCCTCTGTAATGGCGCTTCTCATCGCCTCCAGCCATTTCAGGCACTCCGTCTTCTTGATCCTGGGAAGAGGATGCGCATCGAGCACTCGTCCGCCGCCGATGGTGATGGCGGGCGAACACTGCCGCAGCACCAATCGATCTCCCGGAAGAATCAGGATTGGCCTGGTCAGCCGAAGACGCGCGATCCCTCCCGCTCCCGGTGACACCGGCTGATAATCGTAGAGCGACACGGAAGCGAGCGTATCCGACGTGAATGCGTGCAAGCGAAGGCGCGAGCGGTGCTTGACCGCAGGCGCATCCGGCAGCAGCGACATTTGGATATCGATCGTATCCGTGGCCGTGAGGGTCCCGGCCGGCACCAGCGTGTCGCCGCGTCGCACGTCGCCCACTTCGATTCCGGACAGGTTGAGCGCCACCCTTGCTGCGGCGTGTGCTGCTAGCTCGTCTCTGCCGTGGATCTGCATCCCGCGCACCCGCACCTTGCGGTTTCCCGGCTGCACCACGAGCGCTTCCCCACTCTTGATCGCACCCGCGAGCAGCGTTCCGGTGACCACCGTGCCGAAGCCCCGCATGGTGAAGGCGCGATCGAGCGGCATGCGGGGCAGCGCTTCCGCGCTTCGTTCCGGTATCTGCAACGCCAGGTGGCGAAGCTCGGTGGTCAGCGCGTCCATGCCCTGCCCACTGAATGCGCTCACTGGCAGCATCGGCGCTCCGTTCAAAAATGAACCATCGAGCGCCTGCGCCACCTCAGCGCAGACCGCACGCAGACGATCTTCGCTCACCGCATCGATCTTGGTCAGCACGGTAAGCCCGCGCGTAATGCCCAGCAGCGTGCAGATGGCCAGATGCTCCAGCGTCTGCGGCTTTACGCCTTCCTCCGCCGAGATCACCAGCATCACGCAATCGATACCACCTGCCCCGGCCAGCATGTTGCGCACGAAGGCGTGGTGTCCCGGGACATCCACGAAGCTCACCTGTAACGGCGTGCCATCGGCAGCATGCATGTCGAGCGACGCGAAGCCCAGATCGATGGTGATGCCACGACGCTTTTCTTCCGGCAGCCGGTCCGTATCGGTGCCCGTCAGCGCGCGGACCAATGCAGTCTTGCCGTGATCGATGTGGCCGGCCGTGCCGACGACTACGGACTTCTCCCTGCGCACACCGGCTTGTTGCCGAGTGCTCTCGCTTTCATTCACCGCCGGGTACCTGCGTCGCACGCTCCAGTCGATCGTCCCGGCGCTGGTCGAACTCCACTTGCAGCAGCCGGACCAGCACCGCGTCCATCTCCTCCGGTACCGTTCGCAGATCCAGCAGCACCCGGTCCTCCTGAGTGCGCGCGAGCACCGCGGGGTCGAGCCTTCGCAACGCAGCGGCCAGCGATGTCGCGTTGAACTCACCATGGCGCAAGGCCACGGCAAAGCTGGGCAGCGAAGCGCCCGGCGTGGTACCGCCGCCCACCACACTGCGCACCTCGACACATTCGATAGCGAGCGTGTGCGCGGTAGCGAGCGTGTGCGAGTGCAGCGCTTTCGCCAACGCCTCGCAGCGCTGCCGTATCCGCTCTGGCGCTATTGCCAGCATGTGCAGCGTGGGAATGGACTCCGTGTCGCCGGTCAGGTACGCGAGCAGCGTCGCCTGCAATGCGGCATAGGTCATCTTGTCCACTCGGAAGGCGCGCAGCAGCGGATTCGCACGGATCTTCGCGATCAGATCCTTGCCGCCGATCAGCATGCCGCATTGCGGGCCGCCGAGAAGTTTGTCGCCGCTCGCCGCCACCAGATCCGGTCCTGCGCGCAGGCTCTCGATCAGCGAAGCCTCCTGCGTCATCCCGTATGTATCCAGCGGCACCATGCAACCGGTGCCCTGATCTTCGAACACCGGCACTGAAGCCTGCCGGCTCAACGCGATCAAGTCGGGGAGCGAAGGCCGCTCGGTGAAGCCTTCGATTTTGAAGTTCGACTGGTGCACGCGCAGTATCAGCCGTGTGTCCGACGTGATCGCCGCTGCATAATCGTTGATGCGCGTCCGGTTGGTCGTGCCCACCTCGCGCAGCAGCGATCCGGACTTTCGCAGTATGTCCGGGATGCGGAAGCCGCCGCCGATCTCGACCAGCTCTCCGCGCGAGACGATCACTTCGCCGCCCTCTGCCAGTGAGTTCAGCGCTAGAAATGTCGCAGCCGCGCAATTGTTTACCACGAGGGCTGCGCGGGTTGAAGCGACTTCCCGTTCCGGCTCACCGATGAGGAGCGCAACGAGCCGCAGCAAAATGTCCTCAATGTGGTCGTCTCGCCGGCTTCGCTCACCCGAGCCGAGATCGAGCTCCAGGTTGCAGTAACCCTTCGCCACCTCGACCACACGGGCCAGGGCCGCCTCGCTCAGCGGGGCTCGTCCTAAATTGGTATGCAGGATCACGCCGGTGGCATTGATCACTGACCGCAGCGTCGGTCGGAGACCGTTGGCCACCTGGGCCGCGATGGCGTGCGGCAGTGCACGCACCTCTTCATCCAGGCTGGCAGCCGTATACGTTCCGGCGGCGATCTCCTCACGCATCTCTACTACCTGAGCGCGCGCTGCATCCACCACCAGCTCGCGCCGATATGCCCGCACAGATTCGATCAGCAAACAGCTTTCGACCAGCTCGCCAAGCTGCGGCAACCGCCGATAGAGTTCCTGCTTTCCTTCGTTCCCGCTCATACTTCTATCGCAGCTCGATCATCGCCTTGCGGTCGCCCACACGGCCAATCCGCGACGCGGCAATCCGCTCTCCATGCAATGCATGCAGCAGCGGCTCGGCATCCTCCTCCGCAACCGCGATGAGCAGTCCTCCCGAGGTTTGCGGATCGTACATCAGCGTGACCAGGTCCTCGGCAATCTCCGCTCCCTCGCGTTCGCACACGAAACATCCGGCAAACTCGCGATTCGCCAGCAGGCCCGCGGGAATCGTTCCCATGCGCACAGCGTCGCGCGCGCCATCGATCAGCGGCACAGCGTTTACCTCAATCTCGAGCGACACCCCGCTGCCCATCGCCAGCTCGCGTCCATGTCCCATCAGCCCGAACCCGGTCACATCGGTCATGGCATGCACCTCGAACTCTTCGCGCGTGGCCACCAGCGAAGCGGCTCGGTTCAAGGTAGTCATCGATTCGATCGCGCGTCCGACCCAGCTCTGCTCGGCCTTTCCCTGCTTCAGCGCCGTCGTGATCACGCCTGTGCCAATCGGCTTGGTCAGGATCAGCACGTCTCCCGGCCGCGCACCGGTGTTGGTGTAAATTCGTTTGGGATCGATGAGCCCACTCACCGCGTAGCCGAACTTGATCTCCGGATCTTTCACGCTGTGGCCGCCCACCACCACACACCCCGCCTCGCGCATCATCGAGAGGCCGCCCTGCATGATCTGCTCCAGCGTATCTAGATCGTCCTGTTGAGGAAAACACGCCAGGGTCAACGCCGTGAGAGCCCGTCCGCCCATGGCATAGATGTCGCTCAGCGCATTGGCCGCCGCGATCCGCCCGAAGATGTATGGATCGTCGACCAAGGGAGTGAAGAAATCGACCGTCTGCACCAGCGCCAGATCCGGGCCGATGCGGTACACGCCCGCATCATCCGATGTATCGAAACCCACCAGCAGGTTCTCGTCGGTCTGCCGCGGCAGCTTCGCCAGCACCGCCTGCAGCGATCCGGGCGCAAGCTTGCTGGCGCATCCGCCCGCCTTCACCTGCTGTGTCAGCCTGACGGCCGCCGGGCTAGCCACGCACGCCGCTCCTGCGTTCTTTTTTCATATGCGGTCTAACGTACTCTATAGATGCACGTTCGGTTCGGGAATATCCCGCTCCTTGGAAGCGCGTAGGTTCCGGTGATCCTCCCGGTCTTCAAAACCGGCGGTCGTCCTTCACGGACGATGGTGTGTTCGACTCACACGCGCTTCCGCCAGAAAGCCAGCCAGAGACAGCTTCCAGCGGCTAGCTCCCCGCTACTAGCCAAATGAAAAAAAAAAGTGCGGCGCTGCCCTTTTAGCTGGAAGCCAGAGGCTGTCTTGGCTGGAGGCTGTCTTTGGCTGGAGGCTGTCTTTTGGATTTGGTAGCGCAATCGGGGCTCGAACCCGAACTCTCCGCCTTGAGAGGGCGGCGTGTTAGCCGGTTACACCATTGCGCCACTCTTGCGAGGATATCAGAGGCGGAAGGACACATCAAACGCCGCTCGGAGCGGGTCGGGGTCGGTTTGAGTGTCAGCCGGGAGAAGCAGATCCTTCGACTCCGCCGGCCGAAAACCACGGCCTGCTTCGCTCGGGATGACCCAGGTTTTGAGTGGGCTGACGCAACCTCGCTCATGCGAGAACCTGGTATGCTGCCGCCGGGTCAGATGCCGAGCTTCTTGACCTCTTCGTTGTAATACTTGCGGTAGAGGATATCCCACTCCATGCTGCCCTCGGGGATGATGCGCCGCTGCGAGGAGATCTTCAGCTTGGCCGCCTGGTCGATGCGCATCTCTTCGGTCAGGATCTGCTCCAGAATTTTGCGCGCCTCTTGCCGCACCGTGTTGCGGTCTTCTGCAAACTCGCACTCGTCGATGTCTGCAAGTGTGTCGGCGACCACGTGCGCCAGTTTGTTCAGCTTGTCGCGGGAGATTCTCACAGCACCGCCTTGTACTTGCGGGCCAGTTCCAGCTTCACCCTCTTGAACATATCCGGGTAGCTGGCGCCGGTGCGCCGCATGTCTTCCTGGTAGGTCTCCAGGATCAGGCGTACCTCTTCGTTGATGCGGTCTTCCAGCTTCAATTCATCCAGCAAGCCCGCCGTCACCCGCTCGTTGAGCAGATTGGGTTTGGCAGTCTTGATTAGCTTGGCTTCGAGTAGCTGACGCACAACCCGGCGGCCCAGATAGCCGACATATTCATTGGAGAAAATCATCGATCTTTCTCCGGACTATAGCACACCTTCAGGGGCATAACCGTAGCGGCTTCAGCGCAGTGGAAGCGAGGCGTTGGCCTGGCCGGGCAGCGCCTGGCCGCTGAGGGACCCGGCAGGTTTGCAGCGCAATCCTGACTTTGCCGTTCGCCGGCAGGCTATTCGGCGATCCCCTCTTGCACACCCTCCAATCTGCGAGAATAGTGGGCAGATGATTTCTCCCGACAACCTGCATTCGCTCAAAGACGACATGATCGCCTTCATTGAAGGCCATGGCATGCGCCGCCTGCCTGGCTTCGTCCTGGAAGAGGTGCCCTCCGTGCTGTGGGAAGATGAGGGCAATCCGGATAGCTGGAAGGATTTTGTCGAGATGGCGAAATCCACCTCGGCCCCCTTTCTGACCATGAGCGACATCACTCTCGAAAAGGAAGATCTTGAGTCGCTGATGGAAGACCTGCGCGACTTCAATTTCCCCGACGAGATGCCCGGCGCGGAAGAAGCCGAGTATCTGGTGAACTATGTCGGCAAGACCGGCTTCGTGCAGCTCGGTTTCGCCCACCAGGGCATCATGTTCCTCCACGAGAGCTCCACCGAGTGGTATGAGCGCTATCAGCACCTGCTGGAATCGCTCGAGGACCTGCACGACATCGTGATCGGCGGCGAAGGGCCAGACGAGGAGTGATTCCCGCCGCAACCGCGGATGCGCCGGAGCTCGGCTCCCCGTCGGCGGCGGCCGAATGGGTCCTGCTCGAATACGACCCCGCGGCCGTACACGCGCTCGCACAGGATGCTGGACTTTCGCCGGCCATAGCGCAATTGCTGCTGGCGCGCGGCATCCGCACGCGCGAGGAAGCAGCGGCCTTTCTCGCACCCTCGCTCGATCTGCTGCTCGATCCCTACACCATGCACGGCATGGCTGACGCGGTCGCGCGCATCCAGCACGCCATCCGCAGCGGCCAGATTATCCTGATCTACGGCGACTACGACGTGGACGGCACCATCGCCATCGTCCTGCTCAAGACGGCGATCGAGCTGTTGGGCGGCACCGTCCGCTTTCACATCCCGCATCGTCTGCGCGACGGCTACGGCATGCAGGCGGAGATCCTCACCCGCGCAGCCACCGATGGCGTGCAGCTTGTCATCAGCGTGGACACCGGCATTCGCGCCTTCGCTGCCGCCGAAGAGGCCCACCGCCTCGGCCTCGATCTGATCGTCACCGATCATCACCTGCCCGAAACCACGCTGGGTCTGCCGCAGGCGCTCGCCATCCTCAATCCCAACCAGCCGGGCTGCGGCTATGTATGCAAACACCTGTGCGGCGCCGGTGTCGCATTCAAGCTGTCGCAGGCGCTGCTGGAGGCGCACGACCGCACCCGCGCACGCAGTAAGCTGCTGCCCTCCTTCCTGCGCATGCTGGTGCTCGCGACCGTAGCCGACGCCGTTCCACTCACCGGCGAAAACCGTGTCATCGCCAGCCTGGGGATCGCGGAACTCGAGCGCCTGGTGAATCCCGGTCTGCGCGCGCTGATGGAAGTGGCTCAGCTCGCGCCCGGCAAGCGGCGGCTTACGGCGATGCAGATCGCCTTCCGCATCGCGCCGCGCATCAACGCCGCCGGCCGCATGGACGTCGCCTCCGACGTGGTCGAACTCTTCACCACACGCGATCCCGTCAGCGCCCGTGGGCTGGCTGAAAAACTCGATCGTCTCAACAACGAACGGCGTCAGACCGAAGAGAACGCGTTGGCTGAGATCGAACTGCAACTGCGCGACGATCTCTCACTCGCGAATGCCTCTTGCATCGTGCTCGATGGCACGGGGTGGCACCGGGGCGTGGTCGGCATCCTGGCCTCGCGCGTGGTCGACCGTACCGGCAAGCCCGCGCTGGTCATCTCCAATGAAGAGGGCCAGGCACACGGTTCCGGCCGTTCCATTCACGGCTTTCATCTGCTCGACTCCATTGCTACCTGCCACGATCTCTTCACGCGCTTCGGTGGGCACGCACATGCGGTCGGCTTCTCGCTGCCTTCCGAGCGTGTGCCGGAACTCCGCAGTCGGCTATGCGCACACGCATCGGCGTTGCTCACCCCCGAACTGCTGACCAGGAGACTCCTCTGCCATGCACGGGTCGAACTCGACGCGCTTACACCGCAGTTTCACCGCGCCCTCCGCCAACTGGAACCCTTCGGGATGGGCAATGAGGAACCTGTCTTCGTCGCTGTGGGGCTCACGCTGGAAGCGCCACCGTCACCGATCAAGGAACGCCACGTGCGTCTGCGCGTCCGCTCCGCGTCCGGCCGGATCTCGTTTTCCGCGCTTGGCTGGCGCTTGGCTGATCGTGTGCTAGGTCTCGGCCTAACCGCCGGCAGCACCATCGATCTGGCGTTCCGTCTGCGTGAGAACGAACATCCCGACTTCGGGGGACTCGAACTCGAAATCGCCGACCTTCGGCTCACCCCTATCTAATCGTTCCTAAATGGATATGGCGTCATCCCGAGCCGGATCGCTCCCGACCTTGGTTGAGGGAGCGACCCGTCGAGTGAGCGCTTCTAGTTTCCTCATCACAGAAGCTTCAAATATCGCTGCTCTGGTGTCGCAGAAGTGAGACCTTCTCGGACCCCTAATGCTTCGGATCCTCCGCCAGGGTCCTGTCGTATGCCTCTTTGGTATGAACGCGGGCGGCGTCGATCTGGTGCAGGGCCTCCACGCGCAGACCCTTCGCTTTGGGATCCGCTTCCGCGCCCGCCACATCCGTGTGCGCCCGGTTCAGTGCTGCCAGCGCATCCTGAAAGCGCTGGTTGGGTTTTCTGCTGGAGTCGACCGGAGGATGGTCGTTCAGGCTTTTGCCATCGTCCATCGATGCCTCTTTGATCTCCTTCAGAGCAATATCGATCTGTTCGATTGCCTTTGCCGTCATGGGCGACACATCATGATACGTACCGAAATCGAGCAGCGCCCGCGCATACCGCAGATCGGAAAGCGCGTTCGCATAGGCCGGATGTGCCTGCGAGTTTTGCGCGAACACCGCCGGAACAACCGGAGTCAGTACGAGCAGGAGTGCGGTCAAAACGAATTTCACTTGGAATCTGCGCATAGAGAGTTCCCTTTCTTTCACAACATTGCCGAACGGGGACACGTCCTCACTTTCTCCGTTATTGAGACACGCGACCATGCGCAAAGGTTGTGGTGGGGCGGCACATTCCAGGCCTTGGCAAGCCCAAGCGCCTGCGGTCAGACAATCGACCAGCAGGCGCTCAGTTCCCTTCTATTTTCCCGGCGCCTCCTACTTTGCGTTCCCTGCTTTCGTGCCGGACTCCGGAGCTTTGGTCATTGGCTTCAGGATCTCATCCAGAACGTCCGGCTGTCCCTTCACCTGCTCCAGATACGGATAGCGCTGACCGCCGTGGTAGTCGATATGCACCACTTTGAAGTACGAAGTGTTGGAGACGATCAACTCGGTCGGCTCTTTCGATTGCTTGGCGCTATCGATGGCCGCCTTCAGCAACGCCCCGGAATACGCCCGCCCGTCCACCGCGATAATCTGCATCCCCGGCCCCAGGGCGGCCTTGTCCGCGGGTGAGCCGACCAACACGTCGCCGATCTTGCCATCGTCCTTCACATGCAGACCGAGCGACCACCAGGCATCCACGCCCTCGCCCACGCTCTCCGTCGCCGATATGTAAGCAGTTGGTTTTTCCGCATACGCCAGGCGCCAGCCACCTGCCGTGATGCCGCCCAGCGGCGCGTGCGGGCTCTTGCTGGTCAGACGTTCGCGGAGAAAGCCGGCCCAGTCATTGGGAACGACGGCGTTCAGGTTTGTCACGACATCGTCGAAGGTATACGGCACTACCTTCGGCGGAGTATTGCCGCCCAGCCCATGAAAACGCGCGCAGAAGTCGTTGATACTCTTCTTGCCATTTGTCAGCTTGCGGATGGTCGTATCCACTTCCAGCCACACCAGCTCGCCTTCGGGATAGTAGTCCACATTGCGCCGCCAGTTGTCCCATTGCTGTCCCGCCGCATAGAGCGTCTGCGCCGCCACGGCTGTGTCCGCCAGATCGCGCCACGTGCGGCCTGGCCGCGTATCCATGGTAGCGGCAGTATCGGCCAGCGCCTCGCGGTACTGCTCCGGCGTCCACAGCCCGCTGCGCGCGGTCAGCACATTGCCCAGGTACTCCGTCAGTCCCTCGTAGACCCACAGCAGATCGCCCTTCATCGGCACCTGATAGTTGGGCGTCGCCAGCCCCGCCGGCCGGCGATACTTGCCGTTCCAGGAGTGCGTGAACTCGTGCGGCAGCAGGCCGTTCGCGAGCAGCTCTATATTCGGCTCCAGAAAGGTCTTCTCCGGCACCCGGTCATCGCTCGATTGATGGTGCTCCAGTCCAAAGTGCGCCACCTGATCGCTCAACGTCATCAAAAAATGGTAACTATCGTAGTGACGTGAGGCATAGAGCGCCCCCGTCTCCCGCACCAGGTTGTTGAATCCGGCCAGCGTTCCCGGCTTCACCTCCAGATCCTCCGGCCCGTCCGCCGCCAGGTCCAGGTAGTGCTTGGGCGAGACCTCCGGCGCGAGCGGAATCTCCTTGAAGTACTTGCCGGTGAGCAGCGGAGAATCGACGAGTTGTTCGAGCGACACCGTCGCGAAGGCCGGCGTATCCGCCGAGCCGCCGGTCTTCGTCAGCGCCGTGCCATACTGCCAGCCTTGCGGCAGCTTTGCGGAAGGCGCGAACATTACGTCCGACGCCTTCGCGCCCTCGGGGTAGAGCGCCAATTCGTTCCAACTGATCATCGCCAGGTTGGCGCTGGTCGAGGCGCCGGCGGAAAACCCTGCAGCCCCGGCGGTCGCCAGGAAGTCGAGCTTGATCGCAAGCTCCGTCGTCCCCTGCGGCACGTCCAGATGGAAGGCGAACATATCCACGTCATCGCGCCGCCACGGAATCTCTTTTCCGTTGGCCGTAAACACCAGCCCGGTCAGGTTATCGATCGGACCCGTGGGTCCATGCTCGCCCGGTATCCACTTGGGATAGACCAGCGTGAGCGCTCCCGGCTGCACCGGCATCGTGAGTTGTGCGTGCAGTATCTTGCGCGGCGCCTCCGTCGCATCCACCGCAATGCGGATGGGTTGTGCAGATTGCGCGAGCGCGGCAGTGGTGAGGGCAAGCACGCCGGCCAGTGAGAAGAGTTTCAGGGACATGGTTCTCCTTCAGAGGGTATAAAGAACGTGCCAAGTGTACCGAAGATTTCGGGCGCGGGGAGTCCGGAAGCGCCGCGCCGCGATGGTACACTCCCGCCATGCCGCAGGGCTTTTTCATCACCTTCGAAGGCCTGGACGGCTCGGGAAAATCAACGCAACTCCGAAAGCTGGCCGATTGGCTGCGCGCGCGTGGCGAGCAGGTGGTGACCACGCGACAGCCCGGCGGCACGCCCTTCGGCGACCGCATCCGCACACTCCTGCTGGACTCCCGTGGCGCAGCGCTCGCCGCGCATGCTGAACTCGGCCTGATGTTTTCCGACCGGGCCCAATGCATCGCCGAGGTGATACAACCAGCCATCGATCAGGATTCGGTCGTCGTCTGCGATCGCTTTACCGATTCGACCGAGGCCTATCAGGGCGCGGGACGCAATCTGGGCGGCGAGAACGTGCTGACCCTGCACCGCATCCTCTGTGGCGCACTCGCACCCGACCTGACGTTGCTGCTGCTTCCCGACTTCGTCCTGTCGCTCGCCCGCGCCCGCCGTCGCAACGCGCGCGTCGCCGCGGCCACAGGCGAGGATGAAAACCGCTTCGAGACACTCGATACGGACTTTTTCCGGCGCGTGTACCTGCAATACCGGCACATCGCCCAGCGCGAACCTGTGCGTGTGATCGCAATTGAAAGCGACGCCGATGTGGACGAGATACACCGCCGCATCGTATCCGTAGTAGAGGAACGTCTCCGCAGCCATCGGCGGGCGCGATCCTCGGCATAGATCTCTCGCCATGACCGCCACAACCC
>JBPCNO010000033.1:0-38809 GCA_051001135.1 Acidobacteriaceae bacterium | reverse complement strand
ATCTTGGCCAGCGTGTGTGCCATCAGCGTCTTACCGCTGCCGGTCGGCCCTACCAGCAGAATGTTGGACTTGGCCAGCTCTACGTCGCTGCCGCGGGTCCGGTTCATCTGGATCCGCTTGTAGTGGTTGTACACGGCTACCGCAAGCTTCTTCTTGGTCGTCTCCTGGCCGATGACATACTCGTCTAGAAAAGCCTTGACCTCGTGCGGCTTGGGTAGGTGCGCGGGTGCGGCCCCGGATGGGGTCTCGGTACGGTCATCTTCCAGAATTGAATTGCATACCGCGACGCACTCGTCGCAGATGTACGCACGCGGATAATCGCTGGGGGAAGAGATCAATTTGGCAACTGCGTCCTGCGATTTATGGCAGAACGAGCAGCGGAGTGTCTCATCGGAACCCGTGCGCGTTTTCATACCACTGCTCCTTCTTGCCCACCTGCCAAATCTGTTGTACTCGCTTAGGTCCGCGGCCGGTCGATAATCTCATCGATGATGCCGTATTCCTTCGCCTGACGCGAATTCATGATGAAGTCGCGTTCCACATCGCGTTCGATCCGTTCCAGCGTCTGGTTAGTGTGCTTGGACATCAGTTTGTTCGTAATTTCGCGAATGCGCAGGATCTCGCGAGCATGGATGTCGATATCGGTGGCCTGACCCGAAAGCCCGCCCATGGAGGGCTGATGAATCAGGATGCGCGAGTTGGGCAGCGCAAAGCGCTTGCCCGCCGTACCGGACATGAGCAGAAAGGCCCCCATGCTGGCCGCCTGACCGATGCAGTAGGTCACCACGTCGTTCTTGATGAACTGCATGGTGTCATAGATCGCGAGGCCCGCTGTAATCGAACCGCCGGGCGAGTTGATGTAGAGCTGAAGGTCCTTCTCTGGATCCTCACCCGAAAGGAAAAGCATCTGCGCAATGATCAGATTTGCGATCTGATCGTCGATCGGTGTTCCCAGAAAAATGATGTTGTCGCGCAGCAGACGGGAATAGATGTCGTAGGCGCGTTCGCCCCGGCTCGTCTGCTCGATCACCATCGGTACTAGTGCCATGCTTTTCCCTAGCTCTCCTGCACTCTCGTTTACGCCTGAGAGGGCTTCCGTGGCCGCCGCTGGTTTGGCGCGCCTTGCATTGAAATCGCCAGTAACTAAAAGATAAACGGTACCCGCTTACCTATAGCCTGCCGTAAAGCAGCGTTCCGGTCTTGTCTCGGCGAAGTTGTTCACGGATTCTAACCATGCTCCCATCCCCCGTCAATCGCGCGCGCAGTGCATCCACCGGCTCCCGTAGCTGAAGCGCCAACATCTGCAATTCCTGCTGCACTTCATCGTCGCTCACCTCGATGCCTTCAGCATCCGCGATCTTATCCAGCACCAGCAGGCCCTTCACCTCGTTCAATGCGGACTCCCGCTGCGCCTCGCGCAGGCGAGGGAAGTCCAGCCGCTTCATATCGTCTTCCTTCATGCCCTGCGCGGCGAGCGCACGCAGCCCGCGGTCCAGCCGCGCGTCGATCTGCGCTTGCACCATCGACTCCGGAACCGGGAAGTCGTACCTCGCAACCAGCGACTCCATCAGCTTCTCGCGGGTCTCGGTCTCGGTGCGGCGGTCTTTCTCGCGCTGCAGGCCCTCGCGGAATTTGGTGGTGAAGTCGGAGTAGCTCTCGTAGTCGCCGAGTTCCTTGGCGAACTCGTCATTGAGCTCCGGCTGGATGCGCTTCTTGATGCCTTTCACTTCCACGTCATACTCGACCGTCTTGCCCGCCAGGCGCGCCTCGCCGAAGTCGGCGGGATACACCACCTCGAACTTGAGCTGCTGCCCCACGGTGGCGCCACGCAGCGCCGCGCTGAAGGCCTCGATCGTGTTCTTTCCGCCCACTTCCAGCAGGACGTCCTGGCCTTCGAGCGGCCCGGAGTTTCCTTCTTCGTCCTCTACCTCTTTGAAGTCGCCGGTGAAGCTGATCTGCGCCCAGTCTCCCTCGGCCAGCGGACGCTCTTCGCTCACCGGCTCCATGGTGGAGCGGGACTCGCGCACGCGATCGAGCTCGGCATTGAAGTCTTCATCGCTGAAGGCCGTGTCCGGCTTCTCCACCTTCACCTCGCTGTACCCTTCGACCGACACCTCCGGCAGCACTTCGAAGGTGGCCTTGAACCACAGCGGCTGGCCGTCCTCCATCTTCATATCGACCACCTGGGGCTGCGAGACGAGCTTGTAATTGCCTTCTTTGATGGCGTTCTGGAAGTGGCTCGGCATCACGGCCTCAAGCACCTCCTGCCGGATACCTTCCGAAAAGCGCGACCGGATCAGCGTCTCCGGCACCTTGCCGGCGCGGAACCCCGGGATGCGCGCCTGCTTCTGATAGCGCTTCACCGCCCCGCGGAACGCCTTGGACACCTCATCGGCAGGAATTGTGACCTCGACGTTGCGCGTCAGCTCCGGATTGAACGCAGGGCCATGCTGATGATGCGCGTGCTCGTCCTGGGCCTCGGTCGCAGTCGCGGCGTCACTCTGCTGGATGTCGGTCGCGGACTCGGGGGTGGAGTCAGTCGTGGACTCGGGAGTGGGCCCGCTGGTCGCCTCAGCGCCGGCGGCTGTTGCGTGTTCGGAGGTAGAGGGAGATTCCATGCTGTTTGTAGGGGTCAAGTGTGCCTTCCGCGGATGTGTTCGCCTGCTTCTCTGTAGAGAATGATCTCGTGAAGCGTTGCGGCAGTCTGCCGGCCGCGAACGCAGGCGCTATATCGCAGGCGCTATATCAATGGTATGAGGCTTTCAGAAAGAAGTAAAACCGACGGGTGTGATCTTCGTGCGGATCAAAGTGGGGAACGGGTCGGCCGCCGCTCAGAATCGGGCAGACCGGGCCTGAGATTAGATTTGGAGGTTCCGGCCGGGGTACTTGGAGGAGAACTCTGCGGGCAGCGGCCTGCGCACTCGGTGGCAGAACCGCGGATCTGCGGCTCCGTAGCGGATAAAGTTCTCCCGCGCCGCTGTCAGGCTCAGCCGGCCATTGACGGTGCCACGCACTACACCCGCATCGGCATCATCCTGACCATCGTCCTGCCACCAGCAGACTGGGCACAGGCCGAACGATCCCGGCTGGCTCAGCGTCTGGTATCCACAACACAGGCAGCGAACGGTAAGAGCGGCAGGCATGCTCTGTTATACGCAACTTTCGGCCGTTAGTTGCGTGCCGCGCACAACCGCTTCACTCCTTCGTAACGTTACAGTGGTGCTGTTCTGTCCGAAAGGCGCCGTCTGGAGCGCCGCAAACCCTCATCAGAAAGAACAGGTGCGTGTGTTCCAGGAAACGAAGCACTGAGTCTCGTTCCCTGGAACGCGCCGGCGCCTTTATTTCGCAGGTGTGGAGAGAGCCAGCTTCACCTTCCAGGTGACGGACGCCCCCGGCTTGAGTGTCACCATGCCGGTGTCCTTTCCCTTCCACTCCTTGCCGAATGGATCGCCGAAGTTGAACTGCTCTTCGATGGCCGTGAACGCCTTCTCCTTCGGAGCGTAGACCTGCACTGTCTTGATCTCCGGCGACTCCCCCAGAACATGCAGGCCGTAGCTCGCCTTCGGATCGGTGAGCACCACGTCCACGTTGCCGCCGGTGCGCGTCAGGTGGGAGAAGTTGTCGTCCAGGAAGTGCCCGTCGAGCGGCTTGCCATCCGGCTCGTTGTAGTCGTAGTCCGTGCCTTTCACCGGCTTCAGCTTGCCGGTAGGGAAGACGTCGTCATAATTGTTCACGATCACTACATCCGCCGCCGGAATGTGCAACCGCGCCTGGGATCGATCCCCACTCGGGATCGCAAAATAGGGATGCCAACCAATCGCCATCGGCTCGGCTTCCTTGCCGACGTTCTTGGCCGTGATGATCACCTCTACATCCGCCTTCTCAAGCGCAATCGTAAAGTTCAGGTCGGTGGACGAAAGCCAATGGCCTCCAAAATCTCCGGCGTGAATGACTCCAGTCAGTGTCTGGCCGTCGCTGGTGGTCTCGGTCTTCAGGTCCGTTACCGGCACGTTGTTGATCAGACCATGCATGGCGTGCGGTTCGGCTCCGGGATTCTTGCCCTTCCAGTTCGCAGGCAGCGTGAGGGTGTGGCCCTTCCAACTGGTGGTAACGGTCTGGCCATCCGCCGAGAGCTTGCCGCGGATGCGGTTGGGATAGGGCACCAGGAAGGCGCCGCCGAAGGAGAAGCTCGCATTGCCGTCCAGGTCATCCGTGCCGCCGTTCAGCTTCTGCGATGCATCGGTGAGCGATGGGGAAGACAGCAGCTCCGTAATGCCGCGGCCGGGAATGCTCGCGGTGATCTGGAAGACATTCATGCCGCGGCCCGGCAGCATCGTGGCGGAGAGAAACTCCGGCGCCTTGCCTCCCTCCGATGCCTTGCGGATCAGCGTCACCACGTCTTCGCCGCCGATCTGTATCGGGTGGGCAGTCGCCATCTGAGTTTGTGGCTGCTCGTTCTGCGCCGGCTTCGTCCCCTGGTTGCAGCCGGAGAGTAAGAGCATGGTCGCCGCCATGCATATGCATGGCAGCAGTGTGGTACGTATGCGACTCATCACCATCAGAAGGTCCCCTTGTTCCAAGCAGAAATCTGCGAGATGGCGGCGCGGTTGCCCAATGGTCAACGCGCGTCACCAAAGCCGCCCCATTCTACGCCGAGCGCAACGCCTACAATAGAGCGATCCGTATCCGCTGTCATGAAAGCATCCTCCGTTCTATCCCCTATGCAACTCTTGAACCAGCGCATCATCGCGTGTGAGCGCTGCCCCCGCCTGCGCGCGTACTGCGCCGATATCGCGGTCAGGAAGCGTCGCGCTTATATGGAGGAGAGCTACTGGGGAAGACCGGTTCCCGCCTTTGGAGATGAGAACGCGCGCGTGCTCATCCTGGGGCTTGCGCCGGGTGCGCATGGCTCCAACCGGACCGGACGGCCCTTCACCGGCGATGGGTCCGGGAATTTTCTCTATCCGGTGCTGTATGAAGCGGGCTATGCCTCTCAACCGAATGGGCGAAGCGTGGACGATGGCTTGCGTCTCGATGACGTGTTCATCACCTCCGTTGGCCGTTGCGCTCCCCCGGATAACAAACCCACGCCGGAAGAGTTGCGCAACTGTTCCGCCTTTCTGGATGAAGAGATTGCGCTGTTGCGGCGGCTCAAGGTAGTGGTCTGCCTGGGCGGAATCGCCTGGAAGGGATATCTTCAGCATCTCCGCAGGACCGGTGATGGCGCACGCTTGAGCGGCATGACATTCGCCCATGGCGCCGAGTACAGGACCTCGGATGGGAGATGGATCCTAGGCAGTTACCATCCCTCCTTGCAAAACACGAATACCGGCAGGTTAACGGCGGATATGTTGCTCGCTATCTTTCAGCGCGCCCGACAGCTAGCCGACGTTGCCGGTTGAGATAGCGGTCTCTATCGCATCCCATCCTGTTGCATGAAAGACACGAGCATGTTGTTCATGCGCGCGCGGCTCGTTTGAGCCTCGCCTAATCTTTCTGTGCACTTATGGGGTTACTGCAGGCAACCATCTTTGAAAGCATCTTCCTGCGATTCCGGGAGCATCCACCGTCAGAGTCATTGGAGAATACGAGATGCTTGCAACAATCATTGTGGTCATTGTTGTAGTTATGTTGATCGGGGCATTTCCGACCTGGCCGCACAGTCGCGACTGGGGATACTATCCTTCCAGCGGATTGGGCGTCGTGCTGCTGATCCTGGTCATTCTGCTGCTGATGCACGTGATCTGAACCGGACTGCCGTCGGACACTTTGGAGCGGGAGACCGGGATCGAACCGGCGACATCCAGCTTGGGAAGCTGGCGTTCTACCACTGAACTACTCCCGCCCTTTTATAATCAATCATTTTACGTATTCTACTCGGCCTGTCTATCCAGCTTACCTAATCAAGCCCTACAAATATCAGGGTGTTTGGTCCCCGCCGGCGCTCGTTTCCGGATGAACCCGCTTCGGTCCTCAAGTTTGCAGATGCCCGCCTACATGGACAGAAAACCCGGCAACTTGGATAGTAAGACAAAGCCTGCCAGGGTGTCACTCAATAGGTATGCCGATCTCGGTCAGGTTTGGAAGTTCTACGCTTTGCCAAAGGCGGTGGCGGAAATCGTGTGCGATGCCCTGGCGTACAAACTCCGGGAACGCCAAGCGACGGCGATGAGCCGGCGTGGCGTCGTCATCAGCCTGATCTCAGGTCTCCTCATGGGTAGCTTCTATCCATTCGTTTCAAAAGCGATGACGGGGGTGCACGTTCCTGGCCCGTATGCGACCGCGCTGTTCTTTGCCATCGGCGTTGCGGTGTGCTCCTTGCCCGCCAACTATCTACTCATGAGATATCCGTTGGATGGACGGGAGCGGGTGCATATGGATGGCTTCTGGAGGGCCCGGCCGGCGTGGCACGCCTGGGGCATCCTGGGGGGAGCAATCTGGTGTACGGGCGCGGTCTTCAACTTCGTTGCTTCCCAGGTACATCTTGTAGGGCCGGCAGTGTCCTACTCGATAGGGCAGGGCGCCACCATGGTTTCGGCCTGCTGGGGTGTCTTTGTCTGGCACGAGTTTGCGACAGCTCCCGCAAGAGCTAAACGCTTTCTGGTCTGGATGTTTGTCCTTTTTTTGCTAGGGCTTTCTCTGATCGCCCTCGCCCCGATCGTCAGGCATTGATCAGTCGTTCTTTTCGCAGCAAGGGCCAGGTGAATAGATGGTGAGCAAGAAGAAGCCTATCGTAGTTGTCGGAAGCATCAACGTCGACCTGGTCGCAAGAACCGAGCGTATTCCGGTGATTGGCGAAACTACCCTCGGAGTAGATTTCCAGACGCACCCGGGCGGCAAGGGAGCCAATCAGGCGGTTGCGGTTGCCCGGCTTGGCCATCCGGTCGTGATGATAGGGAAGGTGGGTTCGGACAGCTTTGGAACGCAGCTCCGGGCCGATCTTCAGGGAGCCGGAGTCGATATCGGCGGCGTCGACGTGACGCCGGGGAATTCTGGCGTGGCCATGATCCTGGTCTCCACGCGAGGTGAAAACAGCATCGTCGTTACGCCGGGCGCGAACGCGATGCTTACCCCGGAAGATCTGGATATTCATCTCGATCTCATCCGCGCAGCGAGCATCGTTCTCACGCAGCTTGAGATCCCGATTTCTACAGTGGAGCACTTAGCGAACATATGCAGACGGGAGGGTATCCCGCTGATGCTCGATCCTGCTCCCGCCCAGGCTCTCCCCGCGGCTGTGTTGCGTGGCGTGCAATGGTTTACGCCCAACGTGACGGAAGCAGAGTTTTTCATGGGCACTTCGCCACATAACGGCGACAGTCTGACTTCTTCAGAGATAGCAGGCGCTCTTCTGCGTTCCGGCGTGCCTGGCGCCATTCTCAAATTGGGCGCGAATGGCGTCCACATCGCTACCTCGCAGGGCCTCGACGAGCACATCGGGGCCTTTCCCGTGCACGCGGTCGACACTACCGCTGCGGGCGATTCGTTCAACGGAGCATTCGCCACCGCGCTGGTGCTGGGCAAGACACCTGTTCAGAGTGCGCACTTTGCCGCCGCTGCCGCCGCCATCTCCGTTACCCGCCACGGCGCGCAACCTTCCATGCCAACGCTCAAGGAAGTCGAGCAATTGCTGGCGAGGGGACGATAGCTTGATCTCTCTCCGGTCGCTCGGAACGAGATGGAAGAGTTGCGCCCCGCGATGACGCAGAAAGTTCGGATGCAGCGCGATGTGGATGGGCCTCGGTCTATTGCTCTCCAACTGTGTCACTGCTCCATCGCATGTGACTGGCCCGGAAACTAGAGCAAGTCTTCCGTGGTACGAATCGGCTGCCGCCATCAAGCGCGTCACCCCGAGGAGGGAGGCAACAGCTACGACGGGCTGCATGCGAAGGATCGCAATCGGCTTGCTCTGGCGCTTCCGCCTTACGGATATCGCATTTTTAAAGTGAATCCATAGCGCAATGACAACAGCGTTTTTGGAGACATGAAAGTAGCTTCCCCAAACCGAGATCGTGGGAGAACGTTACATGAGCTTCGCTCCTAAAGTTTGCCGCCTTGCCACCACTGCGCTTCTGACCGTTGCATGCGTGACTGCGCCTTTGGCGGCGCAGGATACTCGATACAAGCCGCAAAATCAGCAGATTCCGACACCTGCTTGCCTTGTCTTACACGGCGCATGGGAGGGGCCATCTCTCTCATGTTCTCCCCAGACGCATGAGGATTGGCTCAAGGATCTGCGGCATTGGAGGGGGGAGCGGCGCATCCGTATTGGATACCACGGCGCACGTTACGCCCTCCCCGCGCTCCAGTGGGCGCAATCGAGCTTCATCCAGCCACAGATGATGGTGCAGGACCGTTACTTCTACGATCCCAAGACGCAACGGTATACGGTCGACCGCTACCTGGACGATCTGGACAAGCGTTACGGAGGTATTGATGCCGTGCTCATCTGGCCCACCTACCCGAATATGGGCATCGACGATCGCAATGAACATGACATGATCCGGAGCATGCCGGGGGGGCTTCCAGGGGTCAAGCAGATGGTCAGCGACTTCCATGGGCGCGGGGTCCGCGTCCTCTTTCCCATGATGATGTGGGACCAGGGCACGCACGATCCGGGAAAGCCATGGCCGGAGGCCATCGCGGAGTTGATGAAGGAGATCGGCGCGGATGGAATCAACGGCGACACACAGGACGGTGTACCCCTTGCCTTCTCATTGGCCGCCGAGAAGATCAGCCATCCGCTTGCCTTTCAGCCCGAGGGCAGCCCGTCCGACGAGGCACTTGCATGGAACATCATGACCTGGGGCCAATATACGTTTCCATTCGTGCCGGAAGTCGACCGGTTCAAATGGCTGGAGCCACGGCACATGGTTAACATCTCCGATCGCTGGAACCGGAGTAAGACGGATGACCTTCAGTTTGCGTTTTTCAACGGAGTGGGTTGGGAGAGCTGGGAGAGCATCTGGGGCATATGGAACGGGATCACAGCCCGAGACGGGGAAGCGACACGCCGGATGGCGTCCATCGAACGAGGCGTCGCACCGTTCCTGATCAGTGCGGAGTGGGAGCCGCTCTATCCGATGCAACGGTACGGTGTCTTTGCCAGCCGGTGGCCGCAAGGAGACCAGACGGTCTGGACCATCGTGAACCGCAACGAATACGACGTGAGGGGGCGGCAGATGTCGGTCCCGGCGCAGGCGGGAGTGCGGTACTTCGATCTCTACCATGGCGTCGAACTCACGCCCGAGCAGGAGGGAGCAAACGCCGTGCTCTCCTTCCCGCTGGAGGCGCATGGATTTGGAGCTGTTTTGGCAACTCGCGAAGAGCTCACCGGGCCCATGCAGCAGTTGATGGCGCGCATGAAGGAGATGACGGCCAAGCCGCTCTCCAGCTACTCCGGCGAATGGAAGACTCTGCCGCAAACCATGATGGAGATTCCGTCCACCAAGCCTGCGCCCGCGCAACCGGAAGGCATGGTCAAGGTTCCGGGTGGAGATTTTCTGTTCAAGGTGCAGGGCATTGAGATCGAGGGATATAACGACATCGGCGTCGATGTTCAATATCCGTGGGAAGATATGCCTCGCCGTTTCCATGAGGAACGGCTGAAGATCAAGCCCTTCTACATGGATAAATATCCAGTCACGAATGCGGAGTTCAAGGCTTTCCTTGATAAGACGCACTACCGCCCGGCGGATGACCTGAACTTCCTCCGTGACTGGAAGAACGAAAACTACCCGCACGGGTGGGCAAACAAGCCAGTCACCTGGGTCTCGCTGGAAGATGCGCGGGCCTATGCCGCGTGGGCGGGCAAACGGCTGCCGCACGAGTGGGAGTGGCAGTTTGCCGCTCAAGGCACGGACGGGCGTCTGTACCCATGGGGAAACACCTGGAGCGACAATGCTGTTCCGGCGCCGGATCAAACCCGAGTGCTGACTTCTCCAAATGAGGTGAGTGCACATGTCGCCGGAGCCAGTCCGTTCGGTGTGATGGACATGGTCGGCAACGTATGGCAGTGGACCGACGAGTACCTTGACGAGCACACACGCGGGGGCATTCTACGGGGCGGAAGCTACTACCAGCCACAGGGGGCAGTCTGGTACTTCCCTCAGGCGTACCGCAACGATCAGCATGGGAAGCTGTTGTTGATGGCGCCTAGCTACGACAGGTCAGGAACGGTCGGGTTCCGCTGCGTGCAGGATGTCCAACAATAAGTTCCGTTATGACGACCATGACACAGGTGCGCGCGAACGCACCATGGAAGCCGAGGGCGGAGTTCGACTTCGGATCGCCGTCAGGCCACGGCACCGTCAGGCCACGGCACCGTCAGGCCACGGCACCGGCGGGTAGCAGCGGGAATGTGCGTAGCATCGGAGTTCTCCTTGGAGGTTCTGGAGCCCTTGTTCCCTTGACGAGGCGGGAACGTTCCGGTTCGGGAGGAGACCCATGTTACTGCGCTCCAGGAGAGGCCGCAAGCCGTGCTTTAAAACTGAACCTCCACCCGGCCGACGGTTCAAAAAGCCATCCCCGCATGTCTGAACCGAGCAACTTCGCTTCAGACTTCCTCGAATGTCCTCTTGGCAACTGCTTCCTGTCGCTTCCCTGCGAGGCGGGAGCGCCCCGTTATGTCAGAAGTAGTACAGACGCCCTGCCTATTGCCACATACGATCAAATTGCCTTTGACCACATTCCTCTTTTCGAGGCCGGCTGACGGGTAGATGCCCAAGAGCGTTTGGCGCAGGAAAGAGAGACGCGTGTTCTCAAATCTATTACTTTCGCGCTTACCCGAGAGCGATCTCAGCCGTATATCTCCGTTGCTGGTGCCTGAAGACTTAGTATTGGGACGCGTGCTGATGGAGTCCTATGCTCTGCTCGACCAGGTCTGGTTCCCGGAGAGCGGCATCGTCTCCCACATTCAGCTTATGGAAGACGGCAGCATGGCGGAGACCGGGTTTGTGGGCCGCGAGGGACTGGTGGGCGTGCATGCATGGCTGGGGGCCAGCACCACGCCGACGCAAGGTATCGTGCAGGCCCCGGGTTTGGCGATGCGGATGACGACGGCGGACCTGCTGCAGGAGACAGGCCGGCCGAACTCTCATTTGAATCAACTCATCGCAGAATATTCGAATGGCTATCTGGTGATGGTGGAGCAGACGGCAGGGTGCAATCGCCTCCACTCGCTGGAGCAGCGCATGTGCCGCTGGCTTTGCATGATCTATGACCGGGTGGGAGCCTCATTCCCGATGCGGCAGGAGTTCCTGGCGGATATGTTGGGGGTTCAGCGGCCCAGCGTCTCGGTGGCTGCCGGTGCGCTGCAGCGCAAGGGAACCATCGAGTATCACCGCGGACGGATGCAGGTGACCGATAACGAGCAACTGCGCGCGTGCGCCTGCGAGTGCTATGGCGTGAGCCGGCGGCAGTTTCCTTACATGCCCCAGCAGGAGCTTCCGCTCGACAGTCAGGCGCGGTGATCTGGTAGCTCGACCAGCCGCCGCAGTTTAGTGACGAAGACCGGCACTCCTTCATACCAGCAGTAGATATCGTCGAAGTGACAATCAACCAGCGCCGGCGGCACGTATTGCGGGATGCGTGTGAGCAGCAGCGTGCGGGTACGCCGCTGGCCTTCGTAGGCTGCCCGAACGATGATCCTGGTGTTCTCCGCATCCACTGTGTGGCAGATGACTACAGCGTCATGAAAGCTGGCCTTGAGCGCGTCCGGGGCCTTCCGGGGATCGACCGTCGAGCAAAGCATGCCGGCCGCTCCGACAATGCGGGCACGCAGGTACAGCAATTGAGGGGACTTTCCGGCGAGCAGGATGCAAGCGGGAGCCGGCGCTTCGACGGTTCTGTCGCGCTGCAGGGCAGGATCGCCGCGCTGTTCCGGGGGGCGGCCAGCTTCCTGGAAATGCAAATTGACCAGGCTCTGACTCGCGCCATATGGGGGATGTAGATTCTCCATTTTGATCGCTCCCGTGGGCCTGCCTTACTGCAGGGCCGGAACACCGATTCCCGCTTGCGGGTAAACCTGGGCGTACCGACAACAGTAGCTAATCCGTAACGGAGTAATCTGTCTTGTAGATTACGCCAGACAACTTTATTTTCGACGGCATGAATCTAATCAAGATTCGGCGGTCGATGCCCCCGGCAACTATTTGGCTGGCTGCGCCGCGAGCGCGGCGTCGGGATGTTCGACCGGGGACTGGGGCGGGGTCAGCGCGACCTCTTCCAGGACGCTGATGCCACCGCGGCGCAGAAGCTGCGCGATGGCGGAGCGGTTCAGCCGCGTGGCGTCGTACTCTACGCGGATGGTCTTCGCAGCCTCATCGATGATGACCCGCCGGATTCCGTAGACCTCTTTGAGATTGCCCAAAGCGAACATGGCCGTCTCGGCGGGTTGCAGTTCGTAGCGGTAGAGCACGTCGACGGGAGTCATGGCTCGATCATAGCGCAGGCGAATCAGAGGTGGGCGAGGTAGGCGAGGATCTCGGGACTAGTCCAGTCCTGCTCGCCGATAAATTTGCGCCGGATGATGCCCTTGCGGTCGATGATGTAGGTTTCGGGATAGCGAAAGGTGCCGTAGAGCGCATTGGCGTGCTGCTGCTGATCCTCCACTGTGAGCAATCCCACGTGGTGCTCGGCCAAAAAACGATGATAGGCTGTCGGGTCGTCATCGGTGCTGACGGCGAGCACCTGGATCTGCGGCATGCGCTGCTGCAAGGCAGTCAGCGATGGCAGTTCTTCGATGCAGGGCGCGCACCAGGTGGCCCAGAAGTTCAGTACGACGACCCGGCCGCGGTAGTCGTCCAGCCGGATACTACGGGACGCATCGCTCACAGTGAAAGCAGGCGCAACCCGGCCGGGCTGCGATGGATGGTTACCGCGATCGCAGCCGCACAGAAGGCCGCACAGCAGACCGCATTGGAGCAGGAACAGGCCGCGGGCGGCAGCGTGAGCTGATGAGCTTCGGTGCGGTGGCGCGGCGACAGGGCGGAACACATCCATATAATACGAGGTTCAGGCGCTGAGTTGCTGCTGCCGGGCGGGGATGCGCGCAGATGGTCAAAACGGGTGTGAAGCCAAACGCTTCCGTCCGGCATCCACTGAAAGACGGAACCCATGATTCTGCTGACGCGAAGAGCCGAGTTTTCCGCGGCCCACTACTACTGGAACGAACGCTGGAGCGACGACGAGAACCGGCGCGTCTTTGGCAAGTGCGCCAACCGCAATGGGCACGGGCATAACTACACGCTGGAGGTGACGGTCGCGGGTGAGGCGGACGCTCAGTCGGGATTCGTCGTGGATCTGAAAGAGCTCAAAGAGGTGCTCAACCGGGAGGTGGTGGATGTGTACGACCATCGGCACCTGAACCTCGAGATTGCGGATTTCAAACAACGGATGCCCACGGTGGAGAACATCGCCATCAGCGCATGGGAGCGGCTGGAGGGGAGGATTCCGGGCGCGCGGCTGCACCGGGTACGGGTGTACGAGACCCCGGATCTCTACGCGGACTACTACGGGGCCGACTACGCTGAACCCGTCGAGATGGCCGGACATTGACTCAAGAGCGGATGAGAGTCGAATTCACGCGGCGCTATCGTCTGAGCGCCTCCCACCGATTGCATTACGACGGGTACTCCGAGGAAGAGAACCGGGCCGTCTACGGCAAGTGCAACAATCCCCATGGGCATGGACATAATTATGTGGTCGAGGTGACGGTGAGCGGCGCGGTGAACGGCGAGACCGGCATGGTGATGAACATGGTGGATCTCGACGCATTGGTGCGCGAGGAGGTCATCGCGCGATTCCATCTGCAGAACCTGAACATGGACGCGTTGTTCGCGGACGAAGTGCCGACAACGGAAAACCTGTGCCGGGCGGTCTATCGTCTGCTGGATGGGCGTGCGGCGCCGGCCAGGCTGAGACGGGTGCGGATCGAGGAGACCAGCAACAATTTCTTCGAATATGCCGGAGAAGATGCGGGGGAGATGAAGCGTGGCTGAGAGCAAGATGAAGCAGGCGTATTCCGAGAATACCCACGACGGCGCTTCCATCCGCGACGGATTGCAGGTGGCCGTCTCCGAAGAGCAGCGGCCGGCTGGCTTGAGCGAGTATACGACACAGCAACTCTACGCGGAACTGCTGGGTCGCTTCAACGAGGACCCTTCGCGCGATGGGTTGCTGAAGACGCCGGAGCGGGTGGAGAAGTCCATGCGATTCCTCACGCGCGGATACCGCGAAGACCCGATGGCGATTCTGCGTGCCGCGCTCTTCGATGTCGATTACGACGAGATGGTGATGGTAAAGGACATCGAGATGTTTTCGCTGTGCGAGCATCACATGTTGCCCTTCTTCGGCAAGGTCCACGTTGGCTACATTCCTAACCGCAAGGTGGTGGGTCTGAGCAAGATCCCACGGCTGGTGGATGTGTTCGCGCGGCGGCTGCAGGTGCAGGAGCGGATGACGCGGCAGATCGCGGATGCCATCCAGGAGGCTATCGCGCCGCAGGGCGTGGGCGTGGTGATTGAGGCGCGCCATTTGTGCATGATGATGCGCGGCGTGGAGAAGCAGAACTCGTCGACCGTGACATCCGCGATGTGCGGCGTGTTTCTGGAGCAGAAGACGCGGTCTGAATTCCTGTCGCTGGTGCGCGAGCGGTCGCAGAGCTCGATTTGAACCGCAATCGCCGAATCGGCGACGAGCGCTGCTGGCGAGATAGCCTGTGAACGGTCTTTTGATCCTCGACAAGCCGGCAGGCATGACTTCGCACGATGTGGTGGCGTGTGCGCGGCGGATTACGGGCGAGCGCTCGATCGGTCACCTGGGAACGCTCGATCCTATGGCGACAGGTGTGCTTCCGCTGCTGCTGGGCAAGTGGACGCGGCTGGCGCAGTTCTTCGGCAAACTGGAGAAGGCCTATACGGGCACCATCCGCTTCGGCTTTGCCACGACAACCTATGACGTAGAGGGCGACCCGGCAGGAGAGGTCCGCGCGGTGGCGCTGGACGAAGCGCAGGTGAGGGAGATGGCGGCTCACTATCGCGGGACACGGGAGCAGATGCCGCCGGCGTTCAGCGCCAAGAAGATCGGCGGCAAAGCGGCGTATGCGCTGGCGCGCGCAGGCAAGCCGGTGGAGCTGACGACAGTGCCGGTCACCGTCCATGCCTTCGAGATCACGCGCGTGCACGAGGATACGGCGGAGTTTCTGGTGCGAATTTCCGCCGGCGGCTACGTGCGCTCCCTGGCGCATGACATGGGGCAGGAACTCGGCTGCGGAGCGCATCTGGCGTCGCTGCGGCGAGTGGCTGTGGGGCCATTTCTGCTGGGCGACGCGCAGACACTTGAGGCTTTGGAGTGCAAAGCCCGCGCGAGTTCGCTGGAGGCATCACTGCCGCATGCGCGCACGCTGCTGCCGGAGATGCCCGCCGCGACCGCCGATGCCTTCGCCGCCGGGCGCCTGCGGAACGGCGGCGCGGCCAACCTGCCTGACTTTTCCGATGCCCCGCTCGTCAAAGTATTTGCGGGAAGACACGAACTGATCGGCATCGCGCGCCGGGTGGCGGGCACGCTGTTTCAGCCGCTGGTGGTGATCGGTTGACGCCTCTTCATCAGGATTTCTGCAATCAGGACTTATGGAGCAGCGGCTGCACCAGCGGTAGAAGATTGCGCGCCACCTGTGCATTGCCTTGCGCGGTGGCGTGCATGCCATCCGCCTGCATGCCGCCTGCGGTTCCGTAGACGTTCTGCAGAAGAAAGGGAAGCAGCGGAAGGTGATGCTGCCGGGCCAAGAGAACATACGTCTGGTTGAATTGCTGGATGTAGTCCGGGCCGTAGTTGGGGGGCAGAGTGATGCCGCCGAGGACTACCTTGGCGCCGGAACGCTGCAGAGTGCTGAGGATAGTGTCGAGATTCTTTCGCGTCGCGGCGATGGGCAGTCCGCGCAAACCATCGTTGCCGCCGAAGGCCACGATGACGACCGCAGGCTTGAGCGCCACGACCGAGTCCAGGCGTTCGACGCCATCTTTGGTGGTGTTGCCGCTGATGCCGGCATTGATGACACGATAGCGGTAGCCTTGCGCGTCCAGGTCTTTCTGGAGATAGTCGGGATAGCTCTCGCCGGCATCCGCGCCGTAGCCGGCGGTGAGGCTGTCGCCAAAGGCGACGATGGCGGGGCGGGTGTCGGCCTTCGCGGGTGCTGTTTCTGGCGGTGGGGTGGGCGCCCCTTGCGAGGCTGGCACAGCGGCCGGTGCGCTCTCCGTGGGTGCGGAGTGGCATGCCGCTAACGGCAGAACGCACGCGAGAGCCACGGCTGCGAGGAAGCGCTTCACTTTTTCACTGTAGCAGGCAAGCCGAGGCAAATGAGACGAGACCAATCGATGATCGAAGTTCGGGGCTTAAAGAAGTCGATACGCAATGGCACACGCACGGTGGAGATCCTGAAGGGGATCGACATGGCAGTGCCGGCCGGCCAGTTCGTCGCTGTCATGGGCGCTTCCGGCAGCGGTAAGAGCACGCTGCTGGGACTGTTGGCCGGGCTCGATGCACCGACGGAAGGCGAGATTTTTCTGGATGGCCAGGAGATCGGCCAATTGAGCGAGGACGGGCTGGCGGAGATCCGCGGGCGCAAGCTCGGCTTCGTCTTCCAGTCGTACCAACTCATCCCCATGCTGACGGCGCTCGAGAACGTGCTGCTGCCATTCGAGCTGAACGGCACCGGCGATGGCCGGGCACGGGCAACGGAACTCTTGGTGAGCGTAGGGCTGGGCGAGCGTATGCACCACTACCCGGTGCAGCTCTCCGGCGGCGAGCAGCAGCGCGTCGCGCTGGCGCGCGCCTTCCCGCTGGACCCGCCGATCGTGCTGGCGGATGAGCCTACCGGCAATCTCGACTCGCGCAACGGCGAACATGTGCTGGAGCTGCTGCTGCGGCGCAATCGTGACGCGGGCACCACGCTGGTGCTGGTCACTCACGATCCGCAGCTCTCCGAGCGCGCACAACGACGCATCGTGCTGCGCGACGGCCTGGTGATCGAAGACGAGATGCAGACCGCGGAACTGGTGTCCATCCCGATGGAGTCAACCGGTACGCCATCCACTCCGGTGCAACGATGAGTAGACGCGGACTGAGCTGGGGCTCCGCCCTGCGCATCGCCTGGAGGGAGTTCCATGCCGCTCCGGCAAAGTTCCTATTCGTCATCGTGTCAGTTGCGATCGGCGTTGCCGCGCTTACGGGCGTGCGCGGATTCACCGAATCGTTCGAGCGCACGCTGCTGGCGCAGGCCCGCACCATCATGGCCGCGGATGTCTCGGCACGCATGTTCCGTATGCCCTCGGAGAAGGAGATGCGCAGCCTCAATACGCTGACCGCTTCCGGTATCGAACACACCGTCGTCACGGAAATGGTGTCGATGGCTTCGACACCGCAGGATCCGATTCCGTTGCTGGTCTCGCTCAAGGCCGTCGATCCGGCGAAGTATCCGTACTATGGCTCGTTCGAGCTGGAACCGCACGCTTCGCTCGCGACCCTATTGACGCCACATACCGTAGTCGTGGGCGAGGACCTGCTGATCCGGCTGCATGCACGGATCGGCGACTCGCTGAAGGTCGGCAATACGCGTTTTCGCATCGCAGGCGTCGTCGTGCGCGAGCCGGACCGGATGAACTCGACCATGGGCCTGGGGCCGCGCGTGCTGATCACGCAGCAGGGACTGGCGGCCAGCGGTCTGGTGCAGCCGGGGAGCCGAGCCGGTCAGCGCTTCCTGTTTCGACTGGACCCGGCCAGGGCGAGCGTGAGTGAAGTGCGCGCGAAGGTGGAGAAGATCCTACCGGAGGCGCAGGTGATGGATTTTCGCGAGGCCAACCCGGCGCTGACGCGGGGACTGGACCGCGCGACCAGCATGCTCAGCCTCATCTGCCTGGTAGCCATGGTGCTGGGGGCGATTGGCGTGGCCATGGCCATGCGTGCCCACCTCGAGCAGCGCATGGACATTCTCGCGACCATGAAATCGATCGGGGCGCGCTCCTCGGACATCCTGCGGATCTATCTTTTGCAAACCTTACTGCTTGGTCTAATCGGCGGACTGGTGGGTGTGCTGGCGGGCTTCGGGGTCGAATGGGTGATGCCCAGCCTGGTGGCGAAGCTGCTGCCGCTGAAGGCGACGCTGCATGTGCCGCTGCGCGCGGGCCTCGCTGGTCTCGGCACGGGCATGCTGACGACGCTGCTCTTCTGTCTGCCGCCGCTGCTCGACATCCGCCGCGTGAAGCCGAGCCTGGTGCTGCGGCGGATGGTGGAGGCGCCGGTCGATGAGAGCTTGGCCGACAAGTGGCGGAAGCGGCGCGCGCAGTGGGTCTCGACGGTGATCATTCTGCTGGCGCTGGCGGCCATCGCTGCGGCGCTTACCAGCTCGGTGCTGGTGGCGGAGTGGTTCACGGGGGCGCTGTGCGCGCTGCTGGTGTCGATCCTGCTGCTGGCGGCGATCGCGCTGCGCATACTGCGCGGATCACTCGCCAAGACGCGGCTGCATCTGCCCTCGGCGGTACGGCATGGCCTGTCGAATCTGTATCGTCCGGGAAATCAATCCGCGGCTGTGCTTACCGCGCTGGGCGCAGGCGTAATGCTGATCCTCGCGGTCTTCCTGATGCAGAACGCGATCATTCACGACCTGCAGACCACCCTGGCCGGCGGGTTGCCCAACGTGTTTCTGGTGGACATCAGCACGGAGGAACTCGCCGGCGTGCAGGCGTTGCTCGGCGAACAGGCCGGCGTGCATGCGCCGGTCGAGACGCTCCCCGTGATCTCCGGAAGGCTGCAGTCGATCGACGGCAAGAACGCAGAAGCGCTCAAGCTCGAAAACTTCCCCAAGCATCTGCTGCAGGCGGTGACGCTGACATGGTCTGGTGGAGTGCCGGCCGGCACGAAGGTGCATCAGGGTACGTGGTGGAAGGGAAGTGAAGGACAGGGCCTTGCAGTCTCGGAGCGGCTGGCGAAGCGGCTGCACCTGAAGCTGGGATCTACAGTCGTCTTTACCTCCAATGAGCGGACCATCTCCACACACGTGGTCGCGATGTTCGCGAATGACGGTCAGCACGTCTATGGGCGGAGCGAGTTCATCCTGCCTGCCGATGCACTCAAGGGCCTTCCGGTGGTTTGGTATGGGGCGGTGCGCATCGATACGCCGCGCATTCCGGAGATGCAGCGGGCACTCTTCGCCGCGTATCCGACGGTGACCGTGATCAATATCGCGGATGTCCTGGACACGATTCAAGCGGTGGTACGGCAGATCACCATCATCGTGCGATTTCTGGCCGGGTTTTCCATTCTCTCGGGTGCTGTAATTCTGGCATCAAGCGTGGCCAGCACGCGTTTCCGCCGGGTGCGTGAGGTGGTCGTGTTGAAGACGCTCGGCGCACGCCGCGGGCGCGTTTCCGCTGTGTTCGGTGTGGAGTTTGCGGTGTTGGGGCTGCTGGCCGGCATTGTCGGCGTGGTCTTTGCCAACGGATTGTCGGGCATCCTGCTGCACAAGCTGGATGTCGTTTACCGGCTGCAATGGACGGCGAGCGTGGCGGCCGTGGTGTTGACCGTGGTGCTCGCCGTGGTCACCGGCTGGCTGGCCAGCTTTCGCATGCTGGGGCAGAAGCCCCTCGAGGTTCTGCGCGAAGAGTAGAGCCGTTGCCCGTAGCGCCTCTACCGGCTGGGCTCCGGATGGAGTGCAGGCTGCAAAGATCCCGGCTCGTCCGGCTCGGGAGAATACGGCTCATCCCCGGGCTCTGCGACGTACGAATCCGGCGGCGCATCCGGCGGAGCCCACTTGCGCGCCATGAGTGGAACCAGAAAGAGGACGGCAAAGAGCGTGGTCACGGTTCCACCGACGACGACCCGGGCCAGCGGCTGCTGCGTCTGCGATCCGATCCCCGATGCGATGGCAGCCGGGAACAGGCCCAGGCCCGCGGCCATGCAGGCCATCACGATCGGCCGCATCTCGTCCAGCGACCCCAGGAAGACGCCGTGCTCGCGGCCTTTGCGATGCTGCATGTGACGCAGACCACCTAGAAACACGACCGTGCAGAGCGTGTTCAGACCCAGCAACGACGTGAAGCCGACGGCAGCAGAGATACTGAATGGCGTGTGGGTGAGCGCCAGCGAGAGGATGCCGCCGATGGCTCCGAAGGGAAGCGTCGCGAGCACGATGAACGCATCGCGGAAGGACTTAAAGAGCAGATACAGCAGCAGCAGGATGATGGCCAAAGAGAGCGGAACGATGAAGGCAAGCCGGCGCAGCTCCTTTTGCAGGCTGTCATACTCACCCGCCCAGGTGTAGCTGTAACCGGTGGGCAGTTTGACCTGACGCGACAGCTCATCCTTGAGCTGTTCAATGGTGGTCTTGAGATCGCGGCCGCGCACGCTGAATTTGATGGGAATGTAGCGGCGTCCGCCCTCGCGGTAGATCATGAACGCGCCGTTCTTCAGCGTAACGTTGGCTACGGAGCCAAGCGGCACCTGGTTGCCGTCCGGCGTCGGCAGAAGGATCTTCTTGATGGCATCCGGAGTGTCGCGGTAGTCCTTGCCGTAACGCACGGCAAAATCGAAGCGGCGTTCCCTTTCGATGATCTGCGTGACGGCCGCACCACCAACCGCGGCCTGTACGGCATTATTGATGTCTGCCGCGGCGATGCCGTAGCGCGCTGCCACGGCACGGTCGATGGAGATCATCAGGCTTGGCTGTCCGTTTACATCGAACACGCCCACATCGGTAACGCCAGGAACGCTCCGCATCACGCCGGCGATCTTGTCGGCGGTATTGGTCAGCGTATCGAAGTCGTCGCCAAAGAGCTTCAGCGAGTTCTCTCCCTTGACGCCGGACATCGCCTCCTCCACGTTGTCCTGAATGTTCTGCGAGAAGTTGAAGTCGATGCCCGGGTATTGCGCGAAGCTCTTCTGAATGGAGGAGATCAGGGCGTTCTTGCTACCGCCGAAGCGGGAGCGCCACTGGGCAGACGGATTCAGGTCGGCGAGAAATTCAATGTTGTTGAAGGTGCTGACGTCAGTGCCGTCGTCGGGCCGTCCCATCTGCGAGAGCACCTGGCTGATCTCTGGATATTGGCGCAGCGTTCCGCGGATCTCGTCCGCAAGCTGGGCTGATTGCGGGAACGAGATGTCCTGCGGCAAGGTGGCGCGAATCCATAGATTGCCCTCCTCTAATGCGGGCATGAACTCGCCCCCGGCGCGCGAGAACGCAAACAACGCGATAGCCAGCGCCACGCCCGCGACGATCCACACGAGCAGAGAGCGCCGCAGCGCAAAGGTGAGGCTGCTTTCGTAGCGAGCACGAATAAATCGAATGAGCCATGTGTCTTGGCTAGAGACATGCTTCGGCGCCGAGACGAAGCTGAGCACCGGCGCGAAGAGAAAGGAGTAGAGAAGCGCGCCGACGAGAGCGAAGCCGTAGGCCTCGGACATGGGCCCGAAGATCTTGCCCGGCACCCCCTGCATGGTGAAGAGAGGAATGAAAGAGACCAGGATGATGATGGTGGAGAACAGCACCGGGGTGGCGCCTGCTGTTACGCCCGCAATAATGAGTTCCGTGAGCATGTCGCCCGCCTTCCGGCGGCTCAGCTTGCGATAGACGTTTTCCAGGATGATGATCGACGCATCGACCAGGATCCCGAAATCGATCGCGCCGATGGAGATGAGATTGGCGGAGCTGCCGGCGAGCACCATCAGCCCAAAGGCGAAGAGTAACGCAAAGGGGATGGTGAGTGCGGCGATGGCGGTGATGCGCAGATCGCCGAGCGTGACGAAGAGCACGAGCGTGACCAGGATCATGCCCATCAGCACAAGGTGGCGCACGGTGTGCGTGGTGAGGTTCACCAGCTTGGTGCGGTTATAAATGGTCTTGATCTGCATGCCCGGCGGCAGAAGATTGCCGGTGTTCAGCTCGTGGATCTTCAGCTTGAGCGCGGCCAGCGCGGGCAGTGACTGCTCCCCCTTCTGCAGTAGAACGATGCCTTCCACGGTATCGGGATTTTCATTGAAGCCCACCTTTCCCAGACGCGGCAGATGGCCTTCGGCCACTGTAGCAACATCACGCAGCAGCACAGGCGTACCGTTGCGCTCGGCCACGACGATGTTGTTCATGTCCTGCAGCGACTTGAGCAGGCCAATGCCGCGAACATTGACGCTCTGGCTGCCCATGGTCATGTAGTTGCCGCCGGCGTTGGCGTTGCTGTTCTGGATGGCGGTGACCACCTGCGTGGTGGTGACCCCGGCGGCCAGCAGCTTGTTGGGATCGATCTCCGCCTGGTACTGGCGCGTGGTGCCACCGAAGGTTGCTACGTCGATGATGCCTGGGACCTGCTTGATTTCGCGGACGACGAACCAGTCCTGCTCTGCTTTGAGCTCATTCAGGCTGTAGCCGGGGCCGATGAGCTGATAACGATAGATCTCGCCGACGGGCGATTCGGGCGAGAGCTGCGGCTGCAGGTTGTTGGGCAGCGAGATGGCCTGCAGGCGGTTGAGCGCCTCCTGCCGGTCGATGAAGTAGTTGGTTCCGAAATCGAAATACACCTTGACGTCGCTGAGGCCGAAGATGCTGATGGAGCGGATCTCTGTGAGCTTCGGTGTACCGTTGAGCGCTGTCTCAACCGGGATCGTGACCTGTTGTTCCATCTCCTCGGCGGACCAGGCGGGGTTCTGCGTAATGAACTCCACCATGGGCGGAGATGGATCGGGATACGCCTCGATGTCCAGCCGCGAGAACGCGAAGATGCCCGCGGCCAGCGCGGCGACAAACAGGATCAGTACGATGGTGCGATAACGCAGAAGACCGGCGACAAACGCTCGCATGCTTATTCGGCTCCCGTCCCGCGCAGCAGCTCGGAGCCGACACCGACGACGCGCTCACCGTCCTTCAGGCCGCCGACAATTTCAACCGAAGTGTCGTGGGCCACGCCTATCTGTACATCCCGGCGCTGGTACTTTCCATCGGCGTTTTCGACATAGACGAAGGTACTGATGCCGTCGCGGATCACCGCGGTTGACGGCAAAACGATCGCGGTGCGGCTCTCATTTGTAACCGACACGGTGGCGTACATCTGCGGCTTGAGCAGGTGGCGGGAATTGGGGAGTACCACGCGCACCTTCAGCGTGAGGGTCTGGGGGTCTACCGCGTCCGAGATGTTGTCGACAACACCGTGGTAGACGACATCGGGATAGCCGCTGACGCGTACGTCGACCGGCTGGCCGGTGCGCACCGCCTTCACATCCCGGGGATAGAGATCGGCAACGACCCAGATGGGGTTGACATTGGCGATGGTGGCGATGGCTACGGCATTGTCGAGCGATCGCTGCAGTTCGCCACTGGCGGTGTTCACATCCAGCACCACGCCGGCGATGGGGGAGCGTACGGCGACCAGGTCCGTGGCGTCTGTTTCCTTGTAGCCGAGGATGTGCAGGGTGCGGATGGTGCGCGCCAGGTCGGTGTGATCGCTGGCATCAATGGCGGCGAGGTCGTCATAGTCCTTCTGCGCCATCACTTCATGCTTCAGGAGTTCGCGGGCGCGATCCAGTTGCAGGTCGGCGCGCGCCGCTTCGATCTTGGCCTTCTCGTAGTCGGCCTTGGCCTGCGCCAGATCGCTGCTCTGGAGCATGGCGACGGTCTGGCCCTTCTGGACCTCCTGGCCCGGCAGCACGCGAAGCGCGAGCACACGTCCGCTGATCGGCGGATAGATCTTCACGACCGCGGTGGGGTTGGCCTGCACGCGCGCGGCGAGTACCAGTTGATCGTGCACCTGCTGCGGATGCACGACCACGGTATCGAGGACGCGCACGGCCGGTACCGGCGTGTCCGCGGCCTCCTGCGGCTCACGCTTGCAGGCGCTGAGCGGCAGGAGCAGAACCGCTGCGACCACCGCCGGAACGGCCGCACCGGCGAGAGCCCTGAGCAAGCGCATCCCGTTCCGCTTCGGGGCTAAGACTTCCCGCACTCTCTGCAACATCATTCGAGGGGTACTTCTGCTCATGGAACGATCTCCGTGGCGGCAGCGAAGCTCACCTGATGAAGGCTGAGCCAAACCTGCATATTGGCGTTGAGTGCATCCAGATTGGTCTGGCGATACTCCTGCAAGGCGTTCAGGTAATCGAGCAGGCTGGTGCCGCCGCGGCGATAGCTGAACTCCAGGTTGTCGCGGACCTCTTTGGCCTCGTCCAGGTAGTGGCCGTTGTAGCGACGGGCCAGCGAAGAGGCATCTTCATACGCTGCCCAGGCCTGATCTACATCCGAAACGACCTGGTTGCGTGCGGCGATTTCTGCAAAGCGGCTGGACTGCGCCTCGTATTTGGTACGTTCCTTCTCGCCATGGTTGCGATCGAAGATGCGCAAGGGAATGCCGACCTGAAAGCCGGCCGAGTTGGCGGTACCGGCACGGTCGTATTCACCCTCAAGGGTCGGATCGGTGGTGCCGCTGGCGTAGGCGAGCTTTACGTTGGCATCGGCCAGGGCGACCGACTGCCGTGCCGCCTGATAGTCGGGCCGGGCAGCCAATGCCTGTTGCTCCACCTGCGGCAGGGTTGTAGGCACATCCGGGGGCGTGAGCACACCCGTGATATCGAAGCCGGGGTGCGGCCGATCGAAGCCGAGGAAGGTCTGCAACTGCTCCGACGACTGCACCAGCGCGGTATGCGCGGTATCGTAATCGGATTCGAACTGCGCCAGTTGCAGGTCGAGCCGCTTGAAGTCGGTCGCGCTGATATCGCCGACACGCAGGCGTTCGCGGCTCAGATCGACCGTTTTGCGGTAGTCATCGAGATTCTGCTGCGCGAGCTGGAGCGCGCCTTTGGCCGCCAGCATCTGGGTGAAAGCGGTCTTCACCCCCAGCACGGTCTGCCGCTGCTGATCGTTGTACTGACTGCGGGTGACATCCGTGGTGGAGCGCGCGATATCCAGCCGCCAACGGCGCTTCTGCCCGCGCTCGAAGAGCCGGGAGACCTGGGCGGAATAGAAGTACGGGTTGTTGGCAGTGGCAGGAAGGGTCACGTCGGAACCGACCAGGTTGAGATTGGGGTTCTGGCGCAGACCCGCGGTAATCTCCGTCTGCTTTGTGGCCGTTACATGAGCTTGGCCGGAGAGGAGCGCAGGATTCTGTGCGCGGGCGATGTCCACCGCCTGTTGCAATGTGAGCGCCGGCGGAGCTGCAGGCGCAGGCACGGGGTTTTGCGCGAGCGCCAGTCCGGGAGGCAACATCAGCAACGCGCAGGAGAGAGTGAGTCGTTTGATCATGCAGATTTCCCGTCCCGGAAGAGGGTGCTCGTCTCCCGGAAGGCTAAAAAGGAAAGGATGGCGCTTTGGCGGAGTCGCCCCATCCACACTTCTAAAGAATGCGGAGATGCCGAGGGGCAGCGAGTGTAGGGCCTAGCACTTGCTGGTGCGGCTCGAAAGCGGCGCGTGCACAGCTTCGGACAAGCTATGCCAGGTGCGAGAGGACTGGCGGGGGGCGGTTTTCTACCGAAGGCGCTACGCCTTCAAGCGGTACCTGTTTGCGGGCATGGGTGTGCAGCGCCTGTATGCGCGCGGCGGAGATCTGCGGAAGCAGCAATCCATGCATCCAGCCGGGCAGGGCGGAGGCCACGGCGGCCGTGTGGTGCAGGAACGTATGAACGGCATCCAGGCGCTGCGCGTGCTCCACCTCGGCCGCGGCCTGCCAGGCGACAAGATCATCGGTGAGCGAAATGACAGGGAAGAGCAGGACAACCAGCAGACATAAGGCAATCATCTGTGTTTGTCGCTCGGAGAAGCAGGGAGGTTTAGATGCTCGGCGGAGCTTGCCGTTACATGCCGGTTCTACACCGCGCATGGTCCAGGAGACGACCAATGCACAGCAGACCAACAGCCACAGCAGATTGAGGAGACATTCCATTGCTTTACGCGATTGTAGATTAGACGACTCCGCACCCAGAAAGGCCGCAGAAGTAGGAGGTTTGACCGAATCTGCACCGGCCCTTACTATGTGAATGGAGCCGATGGTTCCCACGTTTCACCCGCACTGCCCCCTCGTTCAATGGTAGGACAGCTGCCTCTGGAGCAGCATATCGGGGTTCGAATCCCTGGGGGGCAACCACTCCGTGAATGCAAACCGCAGGCGGCGCAGGGCAGTCTGAATAGCACATAGCCCGATTCGCACGCGGCGGGTGATCTTCCTGTCTACTTCCTCCCGTCAAATACCTTGGTTACTTTCGATTTTCGATAAAGTCCTAACCTGGGCTGCGAAGGCAACCAAGCGGCAGTCCGGCGCTTCTTTAATGTCAGTCGCGCATTAGGGTAAAGGGTCGGGGTTTGTTCGTTTCGTGAATCCGCTACGGTCTCGCAAGACAGAAGGCCGGCGATTGGCGCTTTGTTTAGCTCAATGTCAAGGTCGGTCTCTGTTAACAGAAATTATTCATTCTGATGTACTAAATCTTGCCCGTTTTGGGAATTGCTGCAGCTTACATGAATTTCTGTTGACGGTAACGGGGTGCGGCCGCACAATCGAACTGGGTTACTGATTTTCATTTGGTTAACAGCTTCCTTGAGACATTTCTGAGCGTTCCCCCGCACTGAAAAGTCGTGGATTTCAAAAAAAAGCGAGCGAGGCGAGAGAGTGAAACAACCAGTTCAGGCGCTTTCTCAGCGCCCTTCTTCATTTAGGTTGCTGGATACACCGATTGCTGGCTATACGTTTTCTGCCGCTATCGAAGAGGTTTCCAAGTTCGTTCGGACTCGGAGCCGGACGCGACTCGTGCATTTCACCACGGTTCACATGCTGATCGAAGCCGTGATGAACAAGGAGTTCAGCTCGATTCTGCAATCGGCGGATCTGAACTTTCCCGATGGCATGCCCTTGGTTTGGCTGGGCCGACGCGCGGGAAACGGCGCTGTCTCCCGCGTATGTGGGCCGGAGTTCATGCCCGCCTTCTGCAAACAGACCGCACATCTGGGATATCGCCACTTCTTCTATGGTGGGGCGCCGGGATCGGCTGAAGCCGTAATCGAAGCGCTGAAGCGCGAAAGCCCGGACATTCAGATTGCTGGGCATTACACCCCGCCCTACCGGCCCTTGAACGCGGAAGAGGACCGGGAGATCTGCGCTCGCATCAACCAAAGCGAAGCCGATCTGGTATGGGTGTGCCTTGGCTGTCCGGCGCAGGAGAAGTGGATCCACGAACATCGGGACAGGCTGAACGCTCCCGTTCTGCTGGCCGTCGGAGCGGCATTCGATTTTGTCGCAGGCCGTGCGCAACGGGCGCCCAAGTTCCTGCGTGAGAATGGATTAGAGTGGCTGTATCGTCTGGCGAAGGATCCGCGGAGGCTTTGGCGGCGATACCTGGTCTACAACGCGTTCTTCCTATATCTGCTCCTGAAGCAGGCCTACAAAGCCGAAGATCTGCAGGTCGCCGAGGAAGCACTGCCCATGGAAAGAAAGTTGTCCGCTTAGCAGCCGAGGTCAAACGGCGGCGGTTGGCCGGCGCGCCTGGTCAAAGGGTTCCTTGTACGTATTCGGGAAGCAGTAGAGTGTCGGTGGTCTGCCGCGGCAGGCCACTGTCGTTTTGGCGGTCATCGAAGAAGGTGTGGCGGATAGCGCTGGCGGTCCGCTGCCGTACGGTATCCCCCAAGGGAAGCAGAAACGTTACGACTCCGAGACAGGTAGACCACCACAGGATTTTCATGGGCGACGAAGCGAGGATCGATTGCATGAGTCGTGCATCTTCGCTGAACATGGCTGGATTTTCTCCACTTTCAGTCATTTAACTCCGCCCTACAGGGGTTTTTTAGAACACCTGTATAAACACCCTGTCACAAAGAGGTGAATTACCTACGAAGCGTAGCTTCGTGCCAGGCTTCCTTTCCATACAACTAACTGACCATTACTGACTGCGGGAATGGCTTGGGGCATTTTTCCCCTTGACACTGCAAATCAGGCTGGCGTACGGGCAGCGTTCCTGCAACTGCAGCCGGAGAACCAACGAATCTGCGGACTCCCTCTCCGAACGTCTGGCACAGGTCTCAAAATGCATAGCATAGGTGGACTTCATCAGATCATTCAAGCTGCAATGGATCAATGAAAATGACCAGTGCGCCGCGGGCTGATGCCTATCGTCACTGATCAAACTGGAGATATGCGAGAACTCGAGCGCTTCAGCGGGTATAGTTTTTGAAAGGTCGCGAATGGGCCAGGTGGAACAGGCAGGAATGAGCCTCTGGCCAGTGCGCTGCCCATGATCATGTTTTGTGTGGCTCACCTGGACTGCGCACAAGCGGCGGGGTGATGTGCACGACCAACCGGCACGGTACCATAGCGGTTGACCTGAAATGGACTTTCAACATGCAGGAGGCGGTGTGAAGCTGAAAGATGAGAAGGTAATTGTCTGCGGAGCGGGCGGGTTTATCGGCGGACACCTCGTGAAGAGTTTGCTCGGGTCGGGCATCGATGTCATCCGGGCCGTTGACATCAAGCCGGTGGACGAGTGGTATCAGCCTTTGCCGGGTGTGGACAATGTTCAGGCGGACCTGAAACAGATTGAAAACTGCGTCTCCGCCGTGGAGGGCGGATCGGTGATATTCAACCTGGCCGCCGACATGGGAGGCATGGGCTTCATCGAGAACAATAAAGCGCTCTGCATGCTCAGCGTCCTGATCAATACTCACCTCCTGATGGCTTCTAAGGATGCCGAGATCGGCCGCTTCTTCTTCGCATCGTCCGCCTGCGTCTACAACGGTGATAAGCAGCGGAACGCCGATGTGGAAGCGCTCAAGGAGAGCGATGCCTACCCCGCGCTGGCGGAAGACGGTTATGGCTGGGAGAAGCTCTTCAGCGAGCGCATGTGCCGGCACTTCGAAGAGGACTATGGCCTGCAATGTCGTGTTGCCAGGTTTCACAACGTGTATGGTCCGCTGGGCACGTGGACAGGCGGTCGTGAGAAGGCGCCGGCGGCGATCTGCCGCAAAGTGATCGCGGCGAAGATGTCGGGTAACCATGAAATTGAAATCTGGGGCGATGGCAAGCAGACGCGCAGTTTCATGTACATCGACGATTGCACCAAGGGTTGCCGCGTCATCATGGAGAGCGACATTCATGAGCCGATTAATCTCGGCAGCAGCGAACTCGTGACCATCAATCAACTGGTTGACATCGCGGAGAGCTTTGCCGGGATCAAGCTGAAGCGCAACTATAACCTGGGAGCTCCGAAGGGCGTAAACGGGCGCAACAGCGATAACACGCTGATCCAGAAATATCTCGGTTGGGAGCCCTCGATCTCGCTGCGCGCGGGTCTGAAAAAGACCTACGACTGGATCGAGCAGGAGATGTTGGCAGGAGCCGAGATGGAGCAGCCGCCCGTTCATACGCGTTAGTTGGTTCTAATGGAGGGACGCGAACCGTGCGTGGGGCTGTGGCATTATGCGGCTTCCGCCGGTTCGCTCCCTTGTATCCGGAGAATCGAACTATCCGGAGAATCGAACTATCCTGGGAATCGAAGTATCCGGGGAATCGAACCGGGCATCGCCCCTGCCGATCTGCTTCTGCCGTTTCCCAGTGGAGAAAGCTTGGCGATCACCGGGCCGCTATCTGTGCAAAGACGAGTCTTCGACTTCCTTGTTGCACGGCTGAATTCAGCCCGTGCATTTGCTGCAGCCCTGCCCTGTTACCCGCCTGTAGATACTGCTATTAAGATGAGGCGCCGGCGCCACTCATGAAGATTCTGCTCTCGGCTTACGCGTGTGAGCCTCACAAAGGGTCAGAGCCCGCAGTCGGTTGGAACTGGGCCCGTTCTCTGGTGCGCCAGGGCCACGATGTCCACGTTATTACCCGAAGCAACAATCGATCCTCCGTCCAGGCGGCGATCGAACGGGAACAGCTTTCGCTCACACCCTCGTACTACGACCTTCCGGAATGGTGCCGGCGATGGAAGCGATGGCCTGGCGGCCTCTATTTCTACTATCTGTTGTGGCAGGTAGGCGCCTACGGCCGCGCCAGGGGATTGCATGCGGCGCATGGCTTTGATCGCGTGCACCACGTGACCTTCGCCTCCTTCCGGCTGCCCTCACTGATGGGAGCTCTCGGCATTCCCTTCACGTTCGGTCCCGTGGGCGGAGGTGAGACGACGCCTCCGCGGCTGCGCGCCGGCCTTCCCGCGAGGGCGCGTCTCCTTGAGTTGGTGCGCAATTTGGTGAACCGCATCGCGGCTCTGGATCCGGCGATGAACTTCACCTGGTCGCACGCGACGACTATCGCATGCACCACGCCGGAGACGCTCGCCCGCATTCCCAGGCGATTCCGGCATAAGTGCCTGGTGCAGCCGACGATCGGTGTCGAGGCGGTAGAAAACACAGATACTGCTAAGAGCGGGGGTCGCCGCACAGCCCACCAGCGGCCGAGCGCAAGTTTCCTGTTCGTCGGTCGACTGCTCTATTGGAAGGGGTTGCATCTGGCGTTGCGCGCCCTCGCCGAGGTCCGCCGCCAGGTTCCTGAGGTCCGCCTTCGGGTCATTGGAGAGGGGGACGACCAGCAGTGGCTCATCAAGGTCGCCGATGGGGCGGGAGTAGCGGAGTGCGTGGATTGGATCCCGTGGATGCCCCGGGAGGAAGTTCTCGGAGAATACAGAAACAACACCGCCTTCGTCTTTCCAAGCCTGCATGATTCGGGCGGTCTGGTGGTGTTGGAGGCGCTGGCCGATGGCCTACCGGTGATCTGCCTGAAACTTGGAGGACCTGGGATTCTGGTCAACGGCTCGTGCGGCATCGTCATCGAAGCAGCCGCCCGCTCGGAGGATGAGGTGGTGGCATCACTGGCCAGTGCCATGATCCGGATCGCAAAAGAACCTGCGTTCACCGCGGAACTCGCCTGCCAAGCTGTGGCCCGAGCTGCCGAATTCAGTTGGGACAATGTTGTCCGAAGGCTGTACGCCGGGGTTGAGCACGTAACTGCGACGACAGGACAAATGCTCTAGCTAGGCATATTTCCGCAGAATTCCCAAAACCTTACCCTGAATCGCGACCTGCGTGATGGGGACATAGATCGGTTCCATCTCGGAGTTTGATGGTTGAAGGCGGACCATCTCTCCCTCGATGTAGTAGCGTTTCAGCGTCGTTTCGCTTCCGCGTACCAGCGCGACGATGATCTCTCCCTGCCGGGCAGTTCTGGCGCGTTCAATCAGTACATAATCGCCATTCACGATGTGTTCATCGCGCATCGAGTCTCCCCGCACCTCAAGCGCAAACACCTCCTTGCTGCCGACAATGTCGCTCAAAGAGATGGTCTCCGCACTCTCCACGGCCTCCACCGGAAGGCCCGCCGCGATTCTCCCAATCAACGGAAGCCGCTCCGGCTGATGGTCCCGCGGGCGTGCCGGCAGGATGTCGATCGAACGGCTGCGATTATGGGCGCGCTCCAGCAAGCCCTTCTTCTGCAAGTTGGTGATGTGCTTATGAACCGTCGCCAGCGACTTCAGGTTGAGCCCGCGGGCGATCTCATCGAACGACGGAGAATAGCCATTGCGCTCCACGAAGTTGCTGATGAAATCGACCACTTCCTTTTGCCTACGCGTGACGGACATAGCGCGAGTATAGCGAACAAAGGGCGAATTGGCGAATAAAGTTTCGCCCTGCTTTCTTCATCAGTCCCGTTTCGGGAGTAGTGGCGAAGTGCTTCCCGAAGGCGAACTAAAGGCGAAGAAATGCACTGGCAAGTTATTGCCAAGATACCGCATTGGACGAGATCTTGGCTCTGCGGCGAACACATCAGACCGCGAACGCAATTGAAATGGGGGCATGCACTATGAGAATTCTCCTGGCCGAGGCGGATCAGGCGCTCGCAGCCTTTCTTTGCCGCAATCTCCAGACCGATGGACATGACGTCTGCCTGGTTCAGACCGGGGCTGAGATCCTGACGGAGGCGCACCGGCAGGAGTTCGATCTCTTGCTCATGGATCTTGAACTCTCCCTCATCGACGACACCGATGTTCTCGAAGCCGTCCGGAAGATCGGCAACGGAATGCGCGTCTTTGTGCTGGCGGCCCGTGCGGCTGAAACCGAGACGCGCATCCACTGCCTGGAAGCGGGCGCCGACGACTGCATGGCCAAGCCGTTCGCAGTGCGGGAGCTCAAGGCTCGCTGCCGGGCCCTGCTCCGCCGGAGGGAACATACCTCCGCGGTGCTCCGGTGCGGTGCCCTGGAACTCAACCGTATGGAGCACTCGGTGCAGCGGGAGAACCAGACGGTAGCGCTGACCAACAAGGAATTCGCGCTGCTGGAGTGCCTGATGCTGAGCCGCGGGCGGTGCGTGTCGCGCGCCTCGCTGCTGGAGCGGGTGTGGAATGCCGGCAGCGACGGAAACGCGAATGTGGTGGACGTGTACATCAACTATCTCCGCCGCAAGCTGGACACTGCGCCTGGCGGATCGCTGATCCAGACGGTGCGCGGACAGGGTTACTGCATGGGAGAGGTCGTCGCAGCAACGATTCAGTAGCGGGCAGATGCAGGCTCGTCAACCTAAGTACCGCAAACGTTCCGAGGGGGAGCAATGGCAACAGCTTTGGTGGGAAGTGGCTATCCGGGCGCGACCGCGCTGCTGGTAAGTCCGGATGAGAACTTCCGCAGGCATCTGCGGACTTCATTGAGCGGGATGCGCTGGTCGGTATTGGAAGCGGCGGGCGGAGCCGAGGCATTGATGCTCATGGCGGAGGAGCGCCCGAACGCCGTTCTTCTAGATTCATGGCTGCCGGACCTCCAGGTAGAGGACTTCGCCGAGGAGGTGCGAGAGAACTTTCCCGCAGTGGAGATATTCGCCGCGGACGGCTCCGTGCTCTCATCAGCCAAGGACGCCAGAACTTCGCGTCGGGGCGAGCTGCTGCATGCGCTGCGTAGTGCTGAGAACGCGTCACTCTCGGGCACAGATCAGATGCGCAGACGCGGTCCGGAGCTGCTGCGGCCGATCGGTCACAAGCACACAGAGCACGCGGCGCCAAGCGGATGTGACGTCCATCTGGCCCAATCGGAAGTGGACGCGCGCGCATGTATTGCCAGCGGAAAAAGCAATGTGTCCTCGTCTCTCCCGGAGTTTATCGGCACGCATCCGGCAATGCTTGAGCTGGGGCGGCGTATCGAACTGGTGGCCGGAAGAAAAACTCCGGTGCTGGTGCAGGGACCCACCGGAACAGGTAAGGAATTGGTAGCGCGCGCGCTGCATCGGCTGAGCGACCGCGCGAGCAAACCGTTTGTCGCACTGAATTGCGCGGCAATTCCCGAATCGTTGCTCGAAGCTGAACTCTTCGGCCATGCACGCGGCGCTTTCACTGGCGCGGTGCAGCGCAGAGTAGGACGGATCGAGTCTGCGCAAGGGGGAACTCTGTTTCTCGACGAGATTGGCGAAATGCCCCTGTCGCTTCAGTCCAAACTGCTGCGCTTTCTGGAAAATGGCGAGCTGCAACGAGTAGGTGAAAACGAACCTGTCTTCGTGGACGTGCGCATCGTTGCAGCCACCCATCAGCCGCTCGCTCGCCGTGCACGGGAAGGTTCTTTCCGCTCCGATCTCTTCTTTCGCCTGGCTGTCTTTCTTATCGCGACTCCGTCGCTGGCAGAACGCGTACAGGATCTGCCGGTGCTGGCAGAACACTTTCTGCAGAAGATGAGCGGGTCCAATCCGCGCAAACGCCTTTCCGAGGAAGCGTTCTCGATGCTGCAGGCGCACACGTGGCCGGGAAACGTGCGAGAACTCCAGCACGTGATCGAACGGGCCTGCATTCTGTCTGAAAATCGGGCTGCGATTACGGCCAGAGATATCGAATTCAGCGAAGAGATTTAGGCCGCTGCTTAGAGCGATCTAAGAAGAGCCGCGGCGGAGATGGCATCACGCTTGCTTCCACTCTCTATGTCAAATCCGTATGCGGCGGGCGTACCCAACCCGCATAGCGAGAACAGAAAGGGAGCTCGGAGATGAACGTAAGCACACCGTTGGCAGATCAGCTCGGGCACTATCTCGATCTTGCGACAGCGCAGGTGAAGGCGACGGCAGAGAACATGGCGAACATCGACACGCCGGGGTATCGCACAGTCGGCTTTGATTTCGATTCGGAGATGCAGCGTGCTCTGCGCGGCTCCGCTATGCCGGGCGCGGTTGCCGCGGGCTCCGGAAATGCATCGGCCGATCGGCTCGCACCATCGCTGAGCGAGGTCGATGGTCTGCTCGAACGGCCAGACGGCAACAATGTGTCCATGGAGCGGGAGGGCATGCAGCTTGCCGAAGCACAGCTAAAGTTCCGTACCGGGCTCGAACTGGCGAAGCGGGAGTACACACGGATTCTCGATGCTATCCATGCAGATGCGAAGTAACTGCGTGAACAAGGAAAGGGTACAGTCATGAACCTGTTCGGCGTGATGGACGTAAGTGCGTCCGCTTTGACGGCGGAACGGATCCGGGCCGAGGTGACGGCGTCGAATATGGCAAACGCCGAGACGACGCGCACCAGTGCAGGCACGCCGTACAAACGTCAGCACGTCGTCTTTCAGGCGGCGGCCATGGAGCCGGGGCTCAATGGAATGCAACCACCGGCATTTCCCGGTACAGCCAGCTTCGCCAGCATGCTGGGAGAGCACGTTGCGGGGCAGGTCACCGCGCCGGGAGGCGTGGAGGTTTCGGCTGTAGTTGAAGATCAGTCGCCGGCTCTCAAGCGGTTCGACCCGCAGCACCCGGATGCCGACAAGAACGGATACGTTTCGTTCCCCAACATCGATCCGCTGACCGAGATGGTGGATCTGCTGGGAGCCACGCGAGCGTACGGATTGAACAGTTCCGCAGTGCAGGCGGCAAAGGGCATGATCACTGCATCGCTCGATCTCTTGAAATAGAGCGTGTCCGCAAACAGCAAGCGCTAACGATATGTGGAGAGGGTAAGGACGGGCATGCAGATTGCGATTACTTCCGCAGCGTCGTTGGCAGGAGCCGCGGCGTCGACCGGTGCGACACCCCAGGGTAGCGGCAAGGCTCCCTTCGCCGACCTGCTCAGCAACGCAATGAAAGAGGTCGGCGGCCTGGAGCAGAACGCGACCCGCACGGTATCCGGGCTGCTGGGAGGGGACGGAACGGACATTCACGCGGCGATGATCGCGACGGAGAAGGCGGACATTGCCTTTGAGATGGCGCTTTCGTTCCGCAATAAGGCGGTTGGAGCCTATCAGCAACTGATGGGAACACAGTTCTAGAGGGGCTCGATTCTTCATGGATTCGCTTCAACCATCCAAACCCGGAAGAGCGGTTGCTTCGACCTCTGCGCTGGAACGCGCACAAGTGCTGCTGTCGCAAGCAGGTGGGCGCTTCTCGGCTCTGCCTGCGAAGAGCAGAGTCTCGCTGATGGCAGCGGCTGCCGGCGTTCTGGTGCTGTGCGCCGTTCTTGCGTCGCTGGCGCTGAAGCCGAGCTGGCGCGTGCTCTATGCCGGTCTCGATCCGCAGGACGCACGGGAACTGGGCGCGGAGTTGACTGCTGCGAGCATCTCGTTCGATGTGTCGCCGGACGGCACAGTGTTGAAGGTACCGGCGGATGTGCTCGACAAAGCACGTCTCGAGACGGCGACGCGCGGCGGTCCCAAGAGCGGACGCATGGGCTTTGAGTTGTTCGACAAGCCGAACTGGGTAGGTTCGGAGTTTGACGAGAAGGTGAACTACCAACGCGCTCTCGAAGGAGAGCTGGAACATACCATCGCCAGCATCGGCTCGATCCAGACGGCGCGCGTTCACCTGGTGCTGCCGCCTGATTCGCTCTTCAGCGATCAGCAGCGGGAGGCCAAGGCTTCGGTTGTTCTAAAGCTGCGCAGGCATAGTTTGAGCGCGGGCGAAGCCGATGCGATCCGCAATCTCGTGGCGAGCGCGGTGGACAAGCTCAGCCCGAATAGTGTGGTGCTGGTGGATGCGGATGGACGCGTACCGCTTGGGGCAAAGACAGTGGATGCCGCACAGAACGACCATGAGCAGATGCTCTCGGACCGTCTGGTGGCAACGCTTGAGCCGCTTGTTGGCGCGGGAAACGTCCGCGCGTCGGTCAACGTGGACTATGACACCTCCACCGCCGACGAGGTAGACGAAACCTACGATCCGAATGGAACAGTCACGCTCTCCATGCAGCGGTCGGAGCAACAGTCGGGAGATAAGGCCGCCGCGGCTGGCGTTCCGGGCACAGCGAGCAATGCGCCGAATGTACAGCCACCGCTCTTTCCCACAAGCAAAGCCGACAGCATGAGTGCCAAACAGGAGAGCGGCACGTATGGTGCCTCGAAGCGGACCAGACATCTGGTCGAGTCGCCCGGACGACTGAAGCGGATTACCGCCGCCGTGCTCCTCAACGATCGGCTTGAGACAAAGACGGTTGGCCGCAAGACCAACGTGACCCATGCCCCGTGGAGTCCTGACGAAATGAAGCGCATCATGGAGCTAGCGCAGGCGGCGATCGGATATCAGGTGTCCCGTGGAGATGTCGTCTCGGTCGAGAACATCTCTTTTGGCGAGAACGACGATGCTCCACCAAGCGCCGCAGATCGCATGATGCGCGTCGCCGCTTCAGCCGACATCTGGAAATATGCAACCGCTCTCGTCGCCTTGTTCGCTCTGATCTTCCTGGTGATCCGTCCGGCTACCAAGAGCCTCATAGCTGTTTCCACGCCGCCTATTGTTGCGTCGATGGAGGCGACGGGACAAAATTTCCGTGCACTCGACGAGCCAGGCGGCGAGGAAGAGAGTGTGACTCCATTCCCTCGTATGCACCGCCAGCCTGTCCTGCAACAGGTTGCATCCATCGTGGATCAGGATATGGAACAGAGCGCACGGCTGCTGCGGAGCTGGCTCAACCACGCCTAGGAAAGATGAATATGGAAATGAGCACGGCAGAGCAGGTCGCACAACCCACACCTCCGCTTAGCGGAGGGCCGCAGGCACCAGCACCGCGCATCCGAGTCCAGCTGCCCGGCGTTCGCAAGGCTGCAATTCTGCTCATCGCGCTGGGCGACGAGCTGGCACAGAAGCTGCTTAAGAAGCTGCCGGACAGTGAAGTGGAGAGACTGACCGAGGAGATCGCCAGTCTGGGCAGCGTTGCACCCGAGACCGTACACCAGGTGGTGGAGGACTTCCACCAGTTGCTGGAGACGCAGCAATACGTATTGCGTGGCGGCCTTGAGTATGCGGCCAAGCTGCTGGTGAAGGCGTTCGGACAGCAGCGGGCAGATGCGTTGCTGGCGCAGGTACAGAGGGTACAACAGGCCAACCAGGGCAATCTTGCGATGCTGCAGAAGGTCGATCCCCGGCAATTGGGAAAATCGCTCGATACCGAGCATCCCCAGACGATCGCGCTGGTGCTCGCACATCTGGATCCCCAGCGCGGCTCCCAGGTACTGGCCAACCTCGGAGAGGATCAGCGCGTCGCCGTCGTGCAGCGCCTGGCGGAGATGCGGCAGTTCTCCCCAGAGATGGCGCAGAAGGTCGCCGTCATTCTGCATCAGCGGCTAGAGAGCGCTTCAGACTCGCGCAAATCCTATTCCGGTGTTCGAGCGGTTGCGGATCTGCTCAACGGACTGGAGGCGGAAGCCGCGCGCAAGATCCTCGAGAGTGTGGAACAGGGATCTCCGGAGATCGCCATTCACATCCGGAATCTGATGTTCACCTTTGACGATCTTCTGACCGTTCCGGGAGCTAGCGTGCGCGAGATTATGGCGGCTGTCGACAAACGGCAACTCGCGCTGGCGCTGAAGGGTACGAAGGAAGACCTGCGTGAACACATCTTCAAAGCCATGTCCACGCGCGCGGCCGAGTTGCTCAAGGAAGACATGGAGGTGATGGGGCCGGTGCGGTCACGCGATGTGATGCAGGCGCAACAGGAAATCCTCACGCTGGCTCGTGCCCTGGAGGCAGAAGGCAAGATCATTCTCAAGCTGGAACAGGGCGACGGGATGATGATTTAGGCGAAATCGCTTACGAAGGTTTGAATCCAGGTTTGAATCCGGGAGAGCTACCCAATGGAAGTTGAAATTCGAAGACTGGAGTACCGCAGCCTGGGCGCCAAGGCCGGTAAAGCGGGCGGGTTGCCAACATCACTGCTCGCGGCCATCGGTGGTGTGGAACGAGACGGCGGTCCACCGAGTTTCAGCGCGCAGGCGCAGCAGATCATGTTGCTCGAAAGCAAAGTGGCCGAGCTGAGGCGAGCACTCGAAGAGGGCAACACCCTGCATGCGGAGGAGGTCCGCGTCGCACGTGAGGAGGCATTGCATTCTGCTGAGGCAGGCTGTGCGGCGGAGGTGGCGCGCATCGGGCAGGAAGCAGAAGCCCGGATGGCACAGACGCACAGTGCCTTCATGACAGAGCGCAACGCATACTTCGCCCGCGCGGAAGGCGAACTGGTGAAGCTCGCCCTGGGGGTCGCGGCCCGCATTCTGCATCGCGAGGCGCAGATGGATGCGCTGCTTCTTCGTGGAGCGGTGCGCGTTGCCCTGAGCCAGTTGCAGGAGGGAGCGACGGCCACATTGCGTGTGCCGGAGTCGGACCTTCCAGCATGGCACGCGTGGCAGCAAAAGACAGAGCAAGTGCGGCTGTCCATGTCGGTCCTTGGCGACAGCAGCTTGCATACCGGGGATTGCAGGATCGAGTTGCAGGCAGGGTCGGTCGATCTGGGCGTGCAGGCACAGATGGCCGAGATCGAGAGAGGTTTTTTCGATCTGCTCGCGCAGCGGCCGATGGCGGGAGCGTAAGGGTATGAGCGAGACGAACGAACAGGCGATTGCACTCGGCCCAAATGTCGCGGTCGACAAAGA
>JBPCNO010000032.1:0-15003 GCA_051001135.1 Acidobacteriaceae bacterium | reverse complement strand
TCATGGCGGGCGGCTGGACCACGTTGCGCGTTGTGCGCAATCTGCCGCAAGAACACCAGGACGCCTACGAGCAGTTCCATCGCATGCCTTGCCTGGTTGCGAACGTCGCGGTGCGCCACTGGCGCTTTCTCGCCGAGCTCGGCATCACGGAGTGCCAGTGGTTTGAAGGGCTGGGTGATTCCTTCGCGGTGCGCAAGATAGCCAGCTTTGGCGCCGCGCAGCCTTCCATCTCGCCGGATCAGCCGACGGTGCTTACGCTCAAGATTCTCTTTACCGAACCGGGCCTGCCGCTGGCGCAACAGGCTACGCGGGGAAGGATGCGCATGCTCGCGACTAGCTACCCGGAATACGAGCGGATGCTGCGGGAACAGCTTACGCTCATGTTTGGCCGCTCCGGGTTCGAGCCACGCCGCGACATCGCCGGCATTATCCTCAATCGCTGGGGACACGCGTACCTCTGCGCCCAACCCGGCTTCTTCTTCGGCTCTGAGGGGCAGCCGGCGTCCCGCGAATTGCTGAGAAATGCGCCTTTCGGGCGCATCGCCTTCGCCAACTCGGATCTATCCGGCATCATGGATCATCGCGCTTCCATTGCGGAAGCGGATCGTGCCGTCAATCAGCTGATCGCCTGAAGCACGCCTTAACTCAAAAGAGTGCTCCTGGTTTAAAGCAAGCAAGTCATGGCTGCTTGAACTTGTCTTCCGCCTTTCGGTGTTTAAATCGTTTGAATAGCGGTGAATTCATGTATAACGGTTCGGTCTTACATGGTGATCGTTTATGTCTGCAGATACCAGCGGTATGGATCCGCGTCGGCCTTACGAGTGGCGTTCCCGCCCCGTCCCTCTTTTCTGCGTCCTAGCGTCTCTGCTGATCTGCGGAATGGTGCAGCCCTCATCCCTTCTCCATGCGCAAACAGTGCGGGTGGATATCACGCCGAGCCACGAAGCAAACAGCTTCGACCCGAAGACCTCGCTGGGTGGCGGCGTGGATCGCATACCCATCGAGGCGATCGATAAAGATCTGACCGAGGGAACGCTGAAGCAGGTCTTCGAAGCTGGGTGGCAGCCGATCACTTATCGGCAGAATACGGAGCTTGCGGTCGAGGCATGGCACTGGAATCCAGAGGGCACGTGGAGTGAGTCGGGCGACAGAGGGTACTTTGTCGGCTCGATCAATTCGACAACTCCCATCCGCTACTCCTATGGCTATGCGCTCCCCCACCGCGGGGTCACGCGCAACGACGGTACCGGCAACGTAGGCTATTCGCGGCTGACAGATGGAGACGAAGCAACTTACTGGAAGAGCAATCCCTATCTGACCGGCCGGTACACCGGCGAGGATGACGCGCTGCATGCGCAGTGGATCATCCTTGACCTTGCGAGTAACCAACTGGTGGACAGCCTGAAGATCAGTTGGGGTGAGCCATATGCGAAGAAATACCTCGTCCAGTATTGGAATGGTGCAGATCCGATTCATCTTCCCACGCATGGCGCATGGCAGACGTTTGCTGGCGGTGTGATCGACAACGGTGCAGGTGGCGTTGCGAAGCTGAAGCTCGCTGACTTCCCCATGGCAGTCCGGTTCGTTCGCGTCTTTATGACTGCATCGTCGAACACCTGCGGCGCTCACGGAGCAAAGGGCACGCCTGCGGCGAACGATCCGCGCAACTGCGTAGGGTATGCGATGCGCGAGGTGTATCTGGGAACAACGTCAGCAGATGGCGCATTCCATGACCTTCTCCGTCACACTGCAGATCAGGAGCAGACGGCGACCTACTGCTCTTCGGTCGATCCCTGGCACCAAGCGGACAGCCCCAAGAGCGCTATAGAAGCGCAGGTTGGCTTCGACTTTTTCTATCAAAGCGGCGTGACGCAAGGACTGCCGGCAATGATGCCCATCGCGATGATTTACGACACCCCGGATAATGCGGCTGCGGAGATTCGATACCTGGAAGCGCACCACTATCCGATCTCCTATGTAGAAATGGGCGAGGAGGCAGATGGGCAGTACATGCAACCCGAGGACTACGGCACGCTCTATCTGCAATATGCCGCCGCGCTGCGGCGGGTCGATCCAAACCTGAAGTTGGGGGGCCCTTCGTTTGAAGGAGTGAACCAGGACATAGAAGTATGGCCGGACGCGCAAGGAAGGTCTTCCTGGACGGGGCGCTTCATCGACTATCTGAAGCAGCACAACCGCATGGGTGACCTGCAGTTCTTCTCCTTCGAACACTATCCATACGAGCCATGCAAAATCGCGTGGAGCGATCTGTATCAGGAGCCGGAACTCGTCAGTCACATTATGCAGGTGTGGCACGGCGACGGAGTGCCAGCGTCGCTGCCGATGTTCATCACCGAGTCGAACCTGTCTTCCTCGTCAACTGAGACGTACATGGATATCTTCGGAGGCCTGTGGCTGGCCGATTACAACGGCTCGTTCATGAGCGCCGGCGGGAACGCGGTCTATTACTTCCATGACTTACCGCTCAAGATGGAACGTGGTTGCGACGATTCCCTGGGCACCTTCGGCATGTTCACCGTGGATGCGGATTATCGCATTCAACAGCGGCTTTCACAGTTCTACGCCAGCCAGATGATCAACCGGGAGTGGCTGGAGAGGGATGGGACACATCAGGTCTTTCGGGCGGCGTCTGACGTCGACGATGGCGCCGGCCACGTACTTGTCACGGCCTACGCCGTGCATCGGCCCGACGGAGAGTGGTCGATCATGATGGTCAACAAAGATCAACATACAAGCCATCGTCTTCGCGTTGTCCTTGCAGACCAGCAGACTGGCCGGCACAGTTACATGGGCGGCCCGGTGCATCAGGCGACATTTGGGAGTGAACAGTACGCTTGGCACCCCGCGGAGCGTGGATTCACGGCGCACCTGCCAATCGAAGACGATAAGGCGGACAAACTTTACAGCGGTGGGCACGCGGACCCGGATGGTCCGGTGCTGAACAAGGACATCACTGCCGGGAAAGACACCGAATATGAGCTACCGCCGGCATCCATCATGGTGATCCGAGGCAAATTGTCGCCAGAATAGCTATGGGCGGGTTCGGCGACGATCGAGCAGGCACGATAAGATGCTCGCGGGACCTCCCGGCGAAGGCTGTACATCATAATGACCGAAAGCAATGAAGTGCCTGATCCAAGTCAAGGCTCCGAGGAGTCATTCGGAGATCTCCTCTCGCAGTTTGAGCAGAGCCACTCGCGGAAGACCAACGATGCCGGGAAGCAAATCTCCGGTGCCGTGATCGCTGTCTCCGCCGACCTGGTATTCGTCGACATCGGGTTCAAGATGGAAGGAGTCCTTCCGCTCGTAGCCCTGGGAACCGGCGCAGCTACCGTGTGCCCTGGCGACACAGTATCCGTGTCGGTCAAAGGGCGCAACCTCGAGGGATATTACGATCTCTCCCTCGCCAGGATCGAGCAGCCCAAGGACTGGGATGCGATGGAAAAGGCGTTTGCGGAAAAGTCCACCATCCTGGGGACAGTCACGGCTGTCGTGAAGGGCGGCCTCACGGTGGACGTCGGGCTGCGCGCCTTCATGCCGGCATCCCGGAGCGGCGCGCGCGATGCTGCCGAGATGGAAGCGCTCGTCGGCCAGGAGATCCGCTGCCGCATTACCAAAGTCGACGTTGCCGATGAGGACGTGGTCGTAGATCGCCGCATTGTGAGTGAAGAGGAAGATCGCTCCACCAAGGAGCGCCGCTACTCTGAGGTGAAGGCCGGGGACGTCATGCAGGGTACCGTCCGCACCATCATGGATTACGGCGCATTCGTCGACCTCGGCGGCGTTGACGGCCTCCTGCACGTGGGGGAGATCGCCTGGGCTCGCGTAACCAAGCCCGAAGACGTACTTTCGGTGGGAGAGCGGATTGAGGTGTCGGTCCTCAAGGTTGAGCCGGAGAGCCGCCGTATCTCTCTCAGCATGAAGCAGCTTCAGCCACACCCGTGGGCTTCGGTCCCTGATAAGTACAAGGTTGGCGACCGAGTGCGCGGGACCGTGACGCGGGTGACGGACTTCGGAGCCTTTCTGGAGATCGAGCCCGGGGTCGAAGGCATGATCCACATCTCCGAGATGTCGTGGGTCAAGAAGGTGAGGAAGCCAAGTGACTTGGTGAAGGCAGGCGATGCCGTGGAGGCGGTCATCCTGGGCATCAACATCGCCGAGCATCGACTTTCCCTTGGCCTGAAGCAGGCTATGGGCAATCCCTGGGCGGGAGCTGCGGAGCGATTTCCCGTTGGCTCCATTGTCGCAGGCCCAGTCAGCGGCTTCACCACCTTCGGTGCGTTCGTTGAGCTCGCGGACGGCATCACGGGCATGGTGCACATCAGCGAGATCACGTCCGAGAAGCGCCTCAATCGTCCACAAGAGGTCCTCCATTCCGGGCAGGTGGTCAAGGCTAAGGTGCTTGCGGTGGATCAGGAGAAACGCCAACTGCGGTTGAGCATCAAGCAGATGGCACTCACGAGTCTTGAAGATTTTCTCGCCGAACACCAGGAAGGAGATCTGGTAACCGGCCGCATTGTGGACATCTCCGGGAACGCGGCCACTGTGGAACTGGGCGAAGGGATCGTTGGCACGTGTGCCGTCGTCCCTGACGCTACAAAGATGCAGCAGCCCGCCGAGGGCTCCAAGGTGGACCTCTCCTCGTTCAGTTCCATGCTCAGTGCACGCTGGAAGGGTTTATCGACCGGACCGACCGGATCGACTGGCACTGTTCATAAACCCGAGGCACTTCACTCAGGGCAAATTCGCAGCTTCCATATCAATCGCCTCGATCGAGCAGGGCAGAGCATCGAGCTTCGATTGGCATAGTTGTTGCTAAGTTGTGGAACCCGCGCGCCCATCCGGACGCCTTCATCCGATCCAACGGCCGAGCGTAGCTCCCAACCAGACGAATCCGAAGCCCAGCACTACGCTGGCCCCGACGTATAGGAGAGCGATACCGGGCTGACCGCCGCGCGCTGCGGAGAGCGTCTCCCATTCGAAGGATGAGAAGGTGGTGTAGGCGCCGATAAAGCCGATGGGGAAGAAGAAGCGCCACGCTGGGCTGATGCTGGTATGCGCGTTGAGCAGAGTTAATATCAGTCCGATGACGACACACCCGCTCATATTCACCACGAAGGTACCGTAAGGGAAATGCGAGCCGTACCGGTTGGAGATGGTGGTACCCATCCAGAGACGAGCGATGGCTCCCAGAAACCCGCCCGCCCCGGTCAGAAGGTAGCGTTGCATGGGCACTCCCAGCAGTATGGCGGTGGATAGGGAATCGGGCTGGCTCCTCCGTTTGTTGTAGCACCGGTCACGCCGTGCCGCAAACATCCTTCGAGACGACGAAGTCGTAACCTTGCACGCGTTTACGGTGCCCGCGAGATAATCTTCTGTTGAGGCGGAGACGGCTGCGCATCCGGCAGCGACCGGCATCCATACATAGACCGCAGAAAGATATACGAGCAGAAAGAAGTGGAGGCATGAACTTGTCCAGATCCATCGCCCGGCCCAGAGAACTGCTGATCTTACTCGGTGCGTTCTTTACGTTGATGAGTGGCGCCGTTGCCCAACTGCCCACTATCCCGACCGACACCCCCGGGCTGAGCATCCCGCAGATGTTCTACCTCCATGCGAAGAACATGGACATAAAGCTGCTACCCACGCCCTTGATCACCCGTACCAACGCGGGCGAGCGCCCCTACCTGATCGAGAGTGCCCGAGGAAAGTTCAGCCCGACGCTGGGCAACCTGATGGGAAACGACCCCGGCTGCTGGCTTTGCCAAGCGAAGAAGTATGGCATCAAGCTGATCTACACGGGAATCTCGGGCATGCCGCATTGGTGGGCTGAGGAGGGAAGCACCGGCACCACGCCCACGGTAACGACTGCGCCCTATGATATCGACCAGACGGGTGAACAGTGCCTCGCTATCGGCGGAAATCCTGCGTACACATCGCCGAACGGCGACTGCATCTATCAGGAGTTCTGGCACAACTTCATGCAGAAGATCTGCAGCGTGCCGAAGACTCCAAAGAGCCCGCTCGCCGGTCAATGCCAGATCCAGTTCTTCGAGAGTGGAAACGAGTTCAACGTCAACGGCTTCTGGACCGATACCCCTGCGCACCTGGCAAAGATGTTCAACGACCAGGCCGTGATCGTGCGGAAGTACTGTGCGGACTGCATGATTATCGGAGGCAGCGTCTCCGCCGGTGGCGATGGCTATGCGCCCAAATTCGCGCCCGGCGGAGGCCAATATGACAATGCGCTGGGCCAGTTGCTGGACGCCTGGCATGCCATACCCAACGCGAGTTTGCCGGACGCCATCAGCTTCCATATGTATCCGGGGCATACGAACGTAGCGCCGCCGCCGTTTCCGGAGGTCATGTATTCCAACAGCGATGCCAAATGCCTGAAAGGGTCCGTGCCGAACAAGGCCTGCCGCGGCTCTCTTCTGGATCAAGTGAACGCGATTCGGACCGTTATCAATGCCCGGCCCTGGCTGCGCGGCAAGAACCCGCCGATCTTCAATACTGAGTTCGGCTTCAACGGAAACAGTACCTTGCAGGTGGATACCCAGACCGTCAGTTATACGGATGAACAGGGCATCAGCCATCCTGGCGTCACCATCGCCGGCCCCGACTCTTGGAAGCTGCGCCAGGCCTACGTTGCGCGATCCACCATTGTGGCTGGAACCTCCGGAGTGGCGGTCAACCTCTGGTATCAGGCGGACAGCGATTGCTATGGCACGCTGATCGTAGGCCCAGTCCACGCCAAGCCGAACAGCAATCCGGGGTGCAAGAATGATCCTGTCTTGCTTCCGGTGAACACCACGGGGCCGCATCCGTTCACGCAAGTCACCGGCAACGAGGGTCTGCTGCCTACCGGGATCGCATTCAACACGATCCATGGCTGGCTTCACGGCGCACGCGTGGTGCAGCCACCGGCCAATGTGAGCGGAGACGTGTGGACGATGGACATTGTCGATGCGAAGGGCGAGACTGACCGGATCGTTTGGAATACGAAGTGGATGCGCTCTGAGCCATTCAAGACGACCTATAGCATGTCGACCGATCTGGATGAACAGAGACAACCGATCGCTGGAGGTGTGGTGACCATCGAAAACCGGCCGGTGCTGCTCTCAGGAAAGGCACGTTCGACAGAGCGGCCGCGATAACTCGCCGCAAACGGAATAGCGTCAATACTTTCCAGACCAAGTGCGCGCCAGGTTTCAGCGGACGCCCGGCGCGCGTATTCAGCATGACTTAACTTCCGTTCGCCATCATGGATGAGCCATGCGTGTGCTGATAGTTGAAGACGAGGTTCGGCTTGCCGAAAACGTGGCCTCTGCGCTGCGCGAGGGAGCTGGTTTCGCAGTCGATATCGCGCCGGATGGAGAGATGGGTTCGTATCTGGCCGCGGACGGCGTCTACGATCTCATCGTGCTCGACCTTATGCTGCCCAAGCTCGACGGTCTCACAGTGCTGCGCCGCGTACGGGAGCGTGGAGATCGGACGCCGGTGTTGATTCTAACCGCGCGCGGAGAAACGCTCTCTGTCATTCACCTGCTCAACGCCGGGGCCGACGACTACCTGAGCAAGCCTTTTGATCTGGGCGAGTTGATAGCGCGCGCCAAGGCGCTTATCCGGCGCGGAAAGGGAGCCGCCCACCCTACTTTGAAGGTGGCTGATCTGGAAGTGAATACGTTGGAGCAAAGCGTTCAACGCGCTGGACAGTCCATCGATCTATCGCCCATGGAGTACCGCATACTGGAGTACCTGGTCCACAGGCCGCGCGTGGTGGTGTCAAAGCGCGAACTGCTGGAGCATCTCTACGACTACAACTGGGAGCGCCACTCGAATGTGATCGAGGCTCACGTCTCCAATCTGCGCAAGAAATTGGACGCCGGCGCCCAGACCCCAAGCATCGAAACCCTGCGCGGACGAGGATACCGCCTAGTCGCAGGCAACCCAGAGACCCAGCGGTGAAGCCCTATTCCATAACCCGCAGAGTGGTGACGGTGGTGCTGCTGGTGGAGCTGCTCTCCGCGCTCTGTGTCACCGGCATGGCGCTGTTGTATGAGCGGCACGCGCATTTTCAGTCATTCGATATCCTGCTGCGCGGACGTGCGGACTCCGTGCTCGGTGCGGTACAGGATGCCGAAGACGTCGGGGACAACGTCCTGCTGGCCTCATCGGGCCTCGATCTGCCGTCAGAAGATGTATACGAGGTGCGCGACGGCAATAATCGGCTGCTCGGGCGCTCTTCCAACTGGGACGGGCCTCCGGAAAAGGTCTTTGACCAGGCAAAAAGGGGATTCATCACGCTGACAGCGCGAGGGAATCGATACCGTTGTATCCGGCTTCAGGGATTGCGCATCGTCGATCCGGAAGAGTCGGGCAGCGGCGTTCCCCGGCACGTCGTCATCATCTACGGATCTCCAACCCGTCGGGTCTGGCAGGCTGTGATGGGCGCGGTTGAGTTCTTTGCGGTCGCGAATCTGCTGGTGCTGGTCGTTACAGGCATTGCCATGACATGGCTGCTGCATCGCAGCATGGCCCCCATTCGCCAATTAGCTGCCGAGGCGTCCGGCGTGTCGGCGCTTTCGTGGAACTTCCGGCCACCGGAGCAGGCTCGCTCCGTGCGGGAACTTGCGCCACTCGTGACTACACTCGAAACTCTGCTGCACCGGCTGGAGCGCTCCTTCCGGCAGCAGCGTCAGTTCGTGAGCGATGCTGCGCATGAGTTGAAGACGGCTGTCACGGTCGTGAAGTCGTCACTGCAGTTGCTCAATCTCAAACCTCGGTCCGTCGTCGAATATCAGGCAGGCTTGGAGCGATGTGAGACCGACTGCATACGGTTGGAAGAGTTGGTCGGCGATATGCTGATGCTCGCGCGTCTGGAGAATGCTCAACTTGACTCGCCGGACGAGGCTCTTGCTCAGACCAATATGGTCCTATGCGTGCGAGAGATCATGGAGCAGTTTCGGCCGGTCGCAGCGCTGCGCTCCGTGCCTGTCTTTCTTTCCGCGCCCGCGTGCTTGTGCGTTTCGCTTACGCCCTCCGAATGTGGCCTGCTCTGCTCCAACATTCTGATGAACGCGCTGCAGCACAGCGGCGCAGATTCGGCGGTCACGATCTCGCTGACGGACGACGCCTCAGGGTTCGCCACGTGCTGCATGGAAGATCGTGGAGACGGTATCGAAGCCACGGACCTGCCGCATGTCTTTGAGCGCTTCTATCGTGGGGACCCCTCGCGTGCGCGGGGCACCGGCGGTACCGGACTTGGTCTGGCGATCTGCCGCGCCATTGTAGAAAAAGCGCACGGGGAGATCACGATCGCGAGCGTGCCCGGCCAGGGGACGACCGTCGCATTTCGCATTCCGCTTGCGCTGCATGCCGCTCTGCCGCGAGAGTAGTAGAAGTATCACGACACTGCGTGCCTGCGATGCGCCACTTCTTCAGCGTGTATTCAGCAAGCTGTGCAAGACTGCGAAGGAAGCACGCAGGCGCTCTCAAGTTTGTCTCTGGAATGGAGTCCATTGATGCACCCATGTATACGTCCCAGGCTGTGCAGGCGCGCCGTGGCGGGCGCTGCGCTCATTGCATTTCTCTCCCTACCGGTCCTCTCCGCGGGCGCACAAAGCAGCAATTATCAGGTGAAAGACCACTGGAAGATTGGGGGCGAAGGTGGGTGGGACTACCTGGCCGTCGACCCGCAGACACATGCGCTCTACGTCACGCACGGCACTCGCGTCGAGGTCATCGATACTCAATCCGGTAAGTCGATCGGTTCGATCACCGGATTGAAAGGCACCCATGGCGTGGCCTTCGACAAGGCAGGGAAGTATGGCTACATCAGTGACGGAGCGGCCAACGCAGTCGTTGTCTTCGACCGGCACTCGCGCCAGGTGGTGACATCGATTCCCGCCGGCACTAACCCGGATGGCATTCTGTACGAACCGGTCACCGCTACTGTTTGGGCATTCAATGGCCGCAGCAACAACGCCACCGTCATTGACGCCGCGCAGAATAAAGTTGCCGGTACGGTCGACCTGCCCGGCAAACCCGAGTTCCCGGTGGCGGATGGCAAAGGGACAGTCTTCGTAAACATCGAGGACAAAAACGAGATTGTTCGCCTGGATGCCAAGAGCAGAAAGCCGACGGCGACATGGTCGCTCAGTCCTCTCGAATCGCCTTCCGGCCTGGCCATGGATATGACGCACCGCCGGCTCTTCTCTGTCTGCGATGGCAAGCACATGGCGGTCGTAAACGCGGATACCGGCAAGGTCATCGCGACGCCTGAGATCGGGGAGGGTCCCGATGCGGCCGCATTCGATGCGAAAAATGGGTTGACCTTCTCTTCGAATGGGGATGGAACGCTCACGGTGGTGAAGGAGAAGTCACCGGATTCCTTTGCTGTCGTGCAAACGTTGGATACGCAGAAGGGCGCGCGTACCATGGCGCTCGACCCAGGCACCGGCCGCATCTATCTCACGACTGCGGAATTCGGCCCGCGTCCCGCCCCAACCGCGGACAAGCCGCATCCGCGGCCGTCCATCGTGCCAGGGAGCTTTGTGGTACTGGTGGTCGGCAGCAAATAACACCAGGCTCGACTCCGAGTTTCGAATCTGAGCTTCGGATGGACCAGAAGGCCAGCGCCCGCCGCTGGCCTTCATTTTTGCGTCGCAACATCTCGGCTTTAGAGTTGTTGTAGAGGGATCGACAGAGATGATCGTGAATTTCGCGGAGCGGGCGCACAATCACAACTGGGAATTGGACCCGGTCACCCGATCGCTTCTCGATACGGACTTTTACAAGCTGCTCATGCTGCAGTTTATCTGGAAGCATTTTCCGAAGACGCGCGCATCGTTTTCGCTGATCAATCGCTCTCCCTCCGTGCGCCTGGCGGATATCATCGCGCCAGAAGTCTTGATCGAACATCTTGAACATACGCGTAGCTTGCGGTTCTCGAAGTCTGAGCTCATCTGGCTCGCCGGTAATACCTTCTACGGCCGCCGAGGTATCTTCGAGCCCGTATTTCTTGAATGGCTGGAGCGCGACTTCCGCCTTTCAGAGTACCGGCTGTCTATCGACGATGGGCAGCTCCAATTGACCTTCGATGGCCTGTGGATCGAAACGACCATGTGGGAGGTCTATGCACTCTCCACCATCGATGAGCTCCGGACCAGGGCGGCGCTGAAGCAACTCAGCGAATTCGAACTCGACATCTTGTATGCTCGCGCCAAGACCAGGCTCTGGAGCAAGATTGAGCGGCTGCGGGGCGTTCCGGAGCTGAAGATTGCGGACTTTGGAACGCGGCGGCGGCACAGCTTCCTCTGGCAGGAATATGTGGTGGAAGTCATGAGCACAGCGCTCGGCGAGGCCTTCTCCGGCACATCGAACATCTACCTTGCGTATAAGCATGACCTGGAGGCGATCGGTACCAACGCGCATGAGCTGCCTATGGCTCTTGCGGCGATAGCTAGGGATGATGAAGAGCTGAATCCGTCGCAGTATCGTGTTCTCGAGCTGTGGCAAAACACATATGCAGGAGCGCTGCTCATCATGCTGCCCGACACCTTTGGCACAACGCAGTTTCTGGCAGGAGCGCCCGACTGGGTTGCGGACTGGACTGGCCAACGTATCGACAGCAAAGACCCCTATCTCGCGGGTGACGAATACATCGCATGGCTCCGGGAACGAGGGAGGGATCCGCGGCACAAGCTAATCATCGCCTCAGACGCACTCGATGTCGATGCGATCCTGGGGCTGCACGCCTACTTCGGAGGAACGCCGGTTGGTGGCACCAAACCGGAGGACCTTCGCAGTGCTGCCGATTTCTTCGACCGGAGCAAGTGAACATACAATCGGCGCATCCGATTCAGCGCAGGCTGGGGTACGCTGCTGACCAATGACTTTCGCGGTTGCCATCCCAATGGCGGCCATGCATTCGATCCCATCAACCTGGTATGCAAGCTGATGAGCGCCAACGGACGTCCGGCCGTCAAGCTCTCCGACAACTACAACAAGGCAACGGGCCCTGAAACCGAGATCGAGCGTTACCGGAAGGTCTTCGGCACCGCCGGTATGGCCAACCTGCCTGTCTTCGTCTAAACGAGTGCACTCGTCGTGAATAGGGCTGATCCGTTCACGTCACATGCGGCATGTCATCACGAGTGATCGTCGAAGCACAGCGTAAGTTGATCGTCAGTATTGGCGACACGGAGTTTCTGAAAATGCCCCTCGTGCCGCTACCGATTGCGGGTTTGCGCCCCGAGTCTGTGCGCCTTCCTGCTCAGAGTCATTTGCTCCCGTAAAGCTCCGAGTTGAGAGAAGAAATAACTTGCGTTCCAAGTTGAAGGCGCGCATAGTCATCAGCCAGCAAGAAGAACGGGTCTTCCCGCCTGGGAAACCGTACTCGACCCCGGGATGAATCAGCACGTTCAGAACTCCTCTGAACGGCCGGAGGGTTTATGAGTAAGCGCGAGCAGGAAGGCCGCGAGCGCGAGAAGCGCGAGCACGAAAAACAAGAGCATGAGGAACACGAACACGAGCGTCGGGGCCGGCCACACGGCACCGGTTATGGACGAGAGAGAGCGGTTTATCTTGAGTATCTGGCGCGGCGGTGGCAGGGAAGCGCTCCTCCCACACCGCAAGCGTATGCCCGCGCTCTAAAGCAATGGCGTCAGTTGCCCGGATCGGTTGTGACTGCGCCAGCCGATCTCGGCACCATTCCGGACGGTCCTCCCGTTGATGACTCGAGCCAGTTGCCGCAGATACCACCCAATGGCATGCGCGAGAAGGAGCGCCAGCCATGAGCCTGAATGGAACGGTTTGGACTCCGATCGGCCCCAGTCCCATTTCCGAAGGCGGCACGCTGGACAACGGCTTGGTAACCGCCATCGCGATCAACCCGTTCAATTCGAACGTGATCTACATTGGCACCGCGGCCGGTGGCGTCTGGCGCTCGCGCGACGGGGGAACGAACTGGACGCCGCTCTTTGACCGGCAACTGGCGCTTGGCATCGGAGAGCCCGGCGGGGTGGCAATCGATCCAAACAATACTGACATCATCTATGCCGGAACCAGCCAGCGAGTCATGTTGGGGACTGGCAACACCGGCATCTTTGGGTTGCCGGATTCATCGCAAGGACTATTTCAGTCGACGGACGGCGGCAATAGCTGGATTCAGTTGGGGTCCTTGTTTCCTGCGGGGAATACGGGCAATGCCATCAACTTTGTTGGCCAGGAGATCAACGTCGTAATCGTTGATCCGGCAAATAGCAACACGCTGTATCTTGCTTCCTCAAGCGGGGTCTTTCGTTCCACCGACCGCGGACAGAATTGGACGGCTGGCGCGAATGGCTCCGGCGATGCGCGTTCGCTGGTGCTCGATCCGTCGTCACCGGCCGGATCGCGCATCCTGTACGCCGGTATTGCGTTCCGCGGTGCTTTCCAGTCCACCGATGGCGGACAGAACTGGACACAGATCCTCAGCGGAGCCACGCCGGTTGTGTCAGCGGCGATTGGCCCGTCGCCGAAAGGCTTCGGCAAGGTCATCATTGCCATCCCCCCGCCGACATCGCCACCCAATCCGGGTGGTGTTCAGGTGCTCTATGTCACCCTCCAGGGCACGGGTGGCGCCAACGATCCGGTCGGCGTCTTCCTCAGCACCGATCAAGGCGGAACGTGGACCCAGCAGACGGCGACCGGCATGCCGACGGGGTCACAGGGTGGCTACAGCTTCCACATGGCTGTCGATCCAGCTTCTCCCGGTGACGGGGTCGCCGACATCATCTATTTCGGCGTAGTTGGGCAGAAGAAGTCCACCAATTCGGGGACGAGTTTCTCGACGCTGAACGTACTTCACGCGGATACACATGCGTGGGCCTTTGTACCCCAGACCAGCCCCACCCCGTCCATCGTTTTCTGCGGAAATGACGGCGGCATCGATACCTCCGTCGATGGCGGGGCAACCTGGACCTCGCTTAACTCCGGAGGCCTGCAGACCGGCCTTTTCTTCAACATCGACGTTCGGCCCGACGCCATAGCGAGCGTTGTCGTCGGCTCCGCGCAAGACAACGGCCTGCAGACAACCTCGGGAGTCGCGAGCCCGCTCTGGAACAGTCCCCAGGGCGGCGATGGCTTTGACGTGGCTTACGATGGCGTGACCGCGGGCCGGCTTTACGGTACGAGCGGCTTTTGGCCGGCTCCCTGCACGCGCGTCTTTGTTTCCACCGCCGATGGAACGGATTTGCCGAGCACCGTACCCTCATCCCAGGACATCACGCCCTGGGGCACGACAACCGATCAGAATTGCGGCGTCTTTCCTATCACTACCGACCCGACCAATGCTGGTCATGTCTATGTCAGCGGCAATCAGAATCTCTGGCAGAGCCAGGACGGCGGCAGTACCTGGCGCATCTTGTCCGCCTTCCCCGGAACCGGCGACATAGATGTAGCCGCCGCCAATGGCAACAATGTCGTCATTGCGGTGGGTACTCAGGTATCTGTAACCACCAATGCGCTGGCGGCCACAGTCACGTTCGCAAATATTACTCGCAACCTTCCGAGCCGCAACGTGGCCCGAGCGCTCTTCGATCCGATCGATCCCACGGTCATCTATGTGGTGCTCGGCGGCTTTAACGGCGCTGGACCAGGGCAGGCAGGACATGTCTTTCGCACAACCATCGGTGGATCGTCCTGGACCGATATTTCGCCTCAGGTCGGAACACCGCTTGCACCGCTTGATCTGCCGTGCAATGCAATCGCGCTAGATGGAAGCGACGTTCCAACGACCATTTACATTGGAACCGATCTTGGCGTATTGCGCTCGGTGGACACCGGCTTGTCATGGTCCGTGCTCGACGACATTCACTTCCCACGCGTGACCGTATCCGATCTCGTCCTGAACCAAACCGCTGGCGTGTTGTGCGCCGCCGCCTCCGGTCGCGGCGTGTTCAAATTCGCTAAGCCCGCCGGCCCGGTAATCGCGATCAA
>JBPCNO010000031.1:0-4228 GCA_051001135.1 Acidobacteriaceae bacterium | reverse complement strand
CAATGGGTTATTGCCGGGTCACGCAGACGGGATCGGCGTGGGTGGTAAGCACGCTGTCGAACGGAGCGAAGGTGACTCGGCTGATCGGCGTCGCCGGAGAGGGCGTGGACTGCACTGTATCTGCTACTGGAAAGGTTACATTTCTTGCGGGACGGGTTCCGGTAGCGGGAGAGCTTGTCACGGTGATCTATCGAGGACGGCAACGTGCCGTAGCGCGGCTGGAGAATGCTGCCAGCGTCGCAGCGGAGGCCGCGGGCGGCGTGCCGGGAACGGCGCAGTGGCTGGGCAAAGTTGTATCGCCGCCGGCGCGGAGTTCTGCCGACTGCGAGAACGCGGCGCTGGCGGTGCTGAGCTTTTCGGCCAGCCGCGCGGCGGCAATAGCGGGGACGTATGAGGCAGTCAATCCTGCGGATATCTGGCCGGGGGATGTGCTGGCCATAGCGAGTGGCGGCGCGACGATGAATGTCATCGTCCGGCGCGTGCAGATTGCCGATGGCACGGCCTGGCCGGAGGCGCTGACGTATCGCATTGCTTTTGCGAACGACTGGGCCGAGGGGCTGGGGCTGAAGCTGTCGGAGAAGATTGCGGTGGATGCTCTGCTGCCGCAGACGGCGTCGGCCACTGAGGACAACGTGCTTGCGAACCTGCAGCAGTTGCAAGTGGTGAGCGCGACGGGGACCGCGCTGCAGGTGGATGCTGGAACGGCCCCGCCTGCGGGCGGCGGGTTCGAGGTGCGGCGGCGCGACTGGGATTTTGGACCGGACGTGGACCAGGACCTCGTCCTGCGCAGTCCGGTGCGGAACTTTTCCATTCCGCGCGAAGCACAGTTGGAACGGTATTTTGTGCGGATGTACGACGGCTCGACGCCGCCGTTGTATTCGCGGTTTTCGAGCGCAGTTTTTACAGATTTACCAGTGGGGTAAGGGGTGGATGATGACGGAGTTTGAAGGACAGGTATTGGCCGACCTGAGAGTGTTGAAGAGCCAGATGGATCAGTTGATGGGAATTGGACAGCCGGGACGATTGACGCAGTTGGAGGAGCGCGTGGACCGGCATGAACGCAGCGTACAGCGGATGAAGGGAGTGTTTACGACGGCTGGAGGTTTGTTGACGATGGCCCAGGTGGCCGTGGAATATTTTCGCCGCTGAGAAAAACTTAACACCGATTTGCACCGGCGCCACCAATCTAAAAACGATAAAGCGACCACGGATAAAAACTGGATGGACACGGATAAACGCGGATGTTAAGAACAATAGCCTGTTCTTTGTCTGTTTTTAAATCCGTGTTCCTCCGCGCTGGTCCGTGGTCGCGCGTTTTTGTCTTATCGGTGTGATCGGTGCAGATCGGTGTTAGGTATTTATAATCGGGGTCTATGAATGCCGAGCCGCTGGTCGGAATTGTGATGGGAAGCCGCAATGATTATGCGGTGATGCGAAGCGCTGTCGAGGTGCTGAAGGAGTTTGGCGTGCCGCATGAGGTGCGCGTCGTTTCGGCGCACCGCACGCCGGAGCTGCTGTTCGAATACGCCGATGCGGCGGTTGGACGCGGGCTGCGAGCGATCATCGCGGGCGCGGGCGGCGCGGCGCATCTGCCGGGAATGCTGGCGGCGAAGACCGTTGTCCCGGTGCTGGGCGTGCCGATTGCCGCGACGGCGCTGCAGGGGATGGACTCGCTGCTGAGCATCGTGCAGATGCCCAAGGGAATTCCGGTGGCAACCTTGGCGATTGGCGCGGCGGGCGCGGCAAATGCGGCGCTGCTGGCGGTTGCGATGCTGGCCACGACAGACCCCGCGCTGCGGGTGAAACTGGTTGAGTGGAGAGCTACGCGACGCGATGAGGTGCTGGAGCAGGTGGTTGGGGAAGATGAGGCTAGCGCGTGAGCTTGGCTAAAATTCAAGGAGCGAGTTTACGAACAGCGAAGCCGATACTTCCCGGCGCGACGATTGGGATCTTTGGCGGTGGCCAGCTTGGCCGCATGACCGCCATGGCGGCGCGGGCGATGGGGTACCGCATTCAGGTGCTCGACCCGGACCCCGCCTGTCCGGCGCGGTTTGTGGTGGATGGCTGCATCGAGGCCGGGTGGGACGATTCGCGCGAGGCAGCGAACCTGGCGCGCGGATGCGGTGTGGTGACGCTGGAGATTGAGCAGATCTCGGCGGCGAGCATGGAAGCGGCGGCAAACTTTGCGCCGGTGCGTCCGGGCGGCGCAATGCTGGCGATCATTCAGGACAGGATCGAGCAGAAGGACTGGCTGCGGCGAAATGGCTTTCCGGTGGGCGAGTACCGTGCGGTGCGGTCGCTCGATGAACTGCGCCGTGCGATCGCTGAGCTTGGCGGCAGGTGCTTCTGCAAGAGCGCGACCGGCGGGTACGATGGACGCGGGCAGGGGAAGGTTGGATTTTCCGCCGGGGCTTCCGTCGACGATGAGGTGCGCGGCGCGTGGGCTGCGCTGGGAGAACAGGCTGGCGTGGCTGAGAAGGCCATTGAGCTGGAGCGCGAGATCTCAGTGATGGTGGCGCGCGCGCCGAATGGCGAGGTGAAGGTTTATCCGACGGCGTGGAACCACCATGAGGAGCAGATTCTGGCGTGGAGCGTGATGCCTGCTCCGCTGTCGTCTGCGACAGAGATTGAGGCGCGAAAGATTGCCGAGGAGATCGCCGACACGTTCCAGCTTGAGGGTGTGCTGGCGGTGGAGTTGTTCTGTACTAAAGATGGGCGGCTGCTGGTGAATGAACTGGCTCCACGGCCGCACAACAGCTATCACGCGAGCGAACGGGCCTGTGTGACCAGCCAGTTCGAGCAACTGGTGCGGGCAGTGTGCGATCTGCCGCTGGGCGACGTGGATATAGTACAGCCTGCGGCGATTGCGAATCTGCTGGGGGATTTGTGGATTGGCCGGGACGGTGCGGCGCAGGAGCCTCGGTTCGATGAGGCGCTTGCAGTGCCGGGAGTCCGGCTGCATCTGTATGAGAAGCACCGTCCGCGCAAGGGGCGGAAGATGGGGCATCTGTCGGCTGTGGGGAACACGGCGGAAGAGGCGGTGGAACTGGTGCTGCGAGCTAAGGCGCTATTGTAGGGAATGGCAAAGTTTGCCAAACGCATCCAGATGTCTACAATTGAGTTATAGGGAGGCCGCTATGCCAACCAGAAATGTGAGCCTGACGGTCGAATTGGACCGCTTTGTTTCGATGAGGATCAAGAGCGGACGCTATGAAAATGCCAGCGAGGTTGTGCGGGCTGCCTTGAGAACGCTGGAACGCGAAGAGCAGGAGCAGCGGGCAAAGCTCAAGGCGTTGCGAACGGCCATCGACGAAGGCGACGCCAGCGGGGTTGCGAGCGGCGATCCCTTTGGGCGTGTGCTGGAGCGGCTCCGAAGCGAAAGCAAGGCACGCTGAACGTGACCCTGAACATACCCGGCTATGCGCTCTCCCGCCTTGCGGAGCGGGACCTCAATGAGATTGCGGATTACACGCGTGACCGATGGGGAATCCGGCAGGCAGCTCGCTATATCGAGGAGCTACAAGCTCTTTGCCAGCAGCTTGCGGAAACGCCCACGATAGGCCGTTGCTGTGAAGCCATTCGCCCGGGCTTGCGACGCATGGAAGGCGGCAGGCATGTTGTCTTTTACCGTATAAGTGCGAATGGAATTACGGTATCGCGCGTTCTGCACCAGAAAATGCTGCCTGATCTGCATGAGCGATAGGAGTCGGTGAGGCGGTGGAACTGGTCTTACGGGTGAAGGCATTGTTGTAGCGGATTAGTAATCCGGAAGAGTCGTGTCCCACGCTTTACGTGGTGAGCCCGAGCCGCAGTGTAATAATGCGCCCATGCCGGAGTATGCCAAAGACGTGATGCTTGCGCTGCTTGGCGCATCGGTAGGACTGGCAGGACTCTTGCTCGTCGTGGCCGGGTTTGTCTTTGCGCAGGCAGGCAGTTTTCCGCCGGAGACCACCGATGATGAGACTATTGAGCGGTATGAGCGTGCCGGAAAAGTTGGGCTCATACCCTTCGGGCTGTCGCTTGTAGAGGCTGGCCTTTGCCTGTCGTGGCTCCTGCATAGTTCTTCGGCGCTCTACACCGCGGGAGTGGCAGGTTTTTTTCTCCTCCTTATTTTTACGGCATTGTATGGTTTCGTTCTATTATTGCGCTACCTCTAAAATGAGCCTGGACACAGAGAAATTACATCGATTGACTGGCAAGCAGTTTGACAAGCTATACAGCCAGAACG
>JBPCNO010000030.1:0-24881 GCA_051001135.1 Acidobacteriaceae bacterium | reverse complement strand
GCTCCGGGCGCGGCCCCACCAGGCTCATGTCGCCGCGCAGCACATTCACGAACTGCGGCAGCTCATCCAGTGAATACTTACGCAGCACGCGACCGACACGGGTAACTCGCGGATCGTTCGTAATCTTGAACAGCACCGAGTCCCGCTCGTTCATGTGCAGAATCTCGGCGCGCCGCTTTTCCGCATCGCTCACCATCGTCCGGAACTTGAAACAGCGGAAGACCCGCCCCTTCTTGCCGATACGTTCCGAGCTGTAAAAGATTGTGCCGGGCGAATCCGTGGCTACCGCGATGCCCAGCGCCAGAAGCAGCGGCGAGAGCATGACCAGCGCGATGCTCGCCAGCGTGACATCCAGCACCCGCTTCATCATCTGCCCAATGACCGGAACCTCGCCCCGATGCAGAGGAATGGTCGGGAATTGGCCGATGTATTCCACCGGGCTGTTCCATGCCAGTCCGTCGTAGAGGTCCGGCACCACCCGGATATCCACGCCCGCTTCCCGCGCCTGCTCCACAATGCGCTTTACCAGCCCGCGCTCGCAGGGCGTGGACAGGAAGATCTCATCGACGAAATGTTTCCGCGCCAGTTCCAGAACCTGATGGATATCGCCCAGCACGTCAGCCCCAGCGTGCGGTAGCTCCGGATCAATGCCCGGCATCTGCACAAATCCCTTGAACGTATAGCCCAGATGGCGGATGCTCTCGATGTGCTGCCGCAGCGCCTGGCCCACCCGGCCCGTACCCACCACCAGGATATTCCGCGTCTCGATACCCCGGTCATAGCGCCGGTACACCACGTGCCGCCAGATAAGGCGGCGGATACATAACAGCAACGTCGTCAGCCCCAGCGTCAACAACACCACGCCGCGCGAGACCACCTGGCCGCGCGCAAAATACAATGCGCCGGACAGCAGCAGCCCCGCGGTGAAGCAGGCCTGCACCGTCATGCGCTGGTCGTGCAGCGTATTGCGCATCTGGATGGGCGCGTACAGATGCATGCGCCGGCTCACCAGAATCAGCGCCACAATAAACCAGATCAGATAGAAGAGGGAGAGAGCGCGGCTGTAGGTAAACATCTGCTGCGTCTTCAAGATCGCCCGCATACCCAGAAACTCGCCTAAATACACGCGGATCGCGATGGCGACTGCAGCCAATACCGTAATCACATCCGCGAACATCCACAGGAACGAGACCCGGAACGAACGGGCGCCAACCCGCGCACGCACCCTCCTTGAAAGGAGTTGGCGTGCCGCAACCACCGTTTCCCCGCTTGGCGGCGCGGCCGCCACACTGTGAATGAACTCTGGAGTGCTCATGCGCGTTTTACTGTCCTCTAAGTCTGCACTGTAAAAGCGTGACCGCCACTCGGCCGGCCAGATCGCTATCTGGGACTGTCTGCTCTCTCTTCGTTATTGGTCCGTTTGTTCAACTCGATCGGCAAAATTGGCATCCATCACAGACGTTCGACAACGCCCGGAGAGACTTCAATCTGAAACCTGTCCCATGAACTCCTGACCTGCACTTCGATCTTCTCTTCTAATTTCCCTTCTCCGCCAACTGCGGCTGCACCGCCGCTCGATGAGTCCCGAATCAGACGAAACTACAAATGAATGAATCGATCAACATCCCCGCGAGTGCCACCGCAGTCTGGGAGCAACAAATTGTCCTCGGAATTCCACCTTCTGTCTACCTCTTTCGGATGCGCAGTGAGGACAGTCTAGCATCGCAAACTATCGTGCCTCGAAACCTTTAGCGGCATCGCTGGTTACTTGTAGGCTGCCTCTGCTACTACAAGGTCACTAGCCGGTGACCGTGCCTTGAATTCTCGTTTTCACGCGGTTCTCGCCGCTCTTCACACTGCCGGAAGAACCAGTGTGTCTAATCTCAGAAACTGCTGCACAATCTCGTCGTCGCTGGTCTTCATCTCCTCCGTTGTGCCGAAGAAGTGCACCTTTCCCTGATGCAGAAACATGACGTGATCGGCTAATCGCTCCGCAAACCGCATGTCATGCGTCACCACCACACTGGTCAGCAGCAATTGACTCTTCAGCTTGTGAATCAGATCGCCGAGCAGCCGGCCAATCAGTGGGTCCACCATGGTCGTCGGCTCGTCGTAGAGGATGGCCTCCGGCTGCGCCGCCAGCGCGCGCGCAATCGCCACCGACCGCTTCATGCCCGTGGACAAATCGGATGGCAGCAATTGCGCCATGCCCGCCACGCCCACCATCTCCAGCAATCCGTTCACGATCTTCTGGATCTGCTCCTCATCCAACTCCTTGCGCTCGCGCAGCGGAAACGCCACATTCTCCCCCACGCTCAGGGAGTCAAAGAGCGCGCCGCTCTGGAACACCATCGTGACCTTCTTCCGCACCATCTCCAACTGCTCTTCGTTCATGTGGGTGATGTCTTCACTCGCCACCAGGATGCGGCCCCGATCCGGCTTCAGAAATCCCATGATGCACTGCAGCGTGACCGACTTCCCCGTACCCGAACGGCCCAAAATGCAGAGCGTCTCGCCCGTCAGTACCTCAAAGCTGACATCCTCCAGCACCTTGAGGTCGCCGAATGATTTGAAGACGTGGTCGAACACGATGTAAGGCTCGCGCGGCGTGTGATGATCTTCATCCCGCTGCGCCTGCAACTGTGCCTCGCGCAGGTCTTCTCGGATGATCTCCTTGGGAATCTCGAGCGGCTGTGCGTCGTCGAACGCAGGCAGCGGCACCTCCCGCTCCTCCTGCACCTCGCCAGCGCCGTCCCGGCTTCCGTTATTCGCCGCCCTGCCGTACGTCTTCTCGTCGTCTTCCATGCTCATGGCATACTCGGATGCGCCGTGCCCTTCGGCCATCCCCCATTCGCTGTACGCTCCAGGTGGAAGGCGACCAGTTCCAGATCCTGCGGAGTATTGCAGTTCAGAAACGCCTCTCCGACCGGCGCCAGCGGCTCGTCGCCGCGCAGCGCCGGCCAGATCCGCTCGCAATCGAAACGATCGATCGCCCACTCGCCGTTCAGCGCCAACGCCGCCGCCTCGATCACCCGCATCACCTTGTAATCGCCCGCTGCCAACGCTGCCGAGAGGAAGGGCAGAAGCTCGCGGCGATACACGGCGCACAGCGGCTGCGGACGTCCCCCCGCATACGGAATGGTTGCCGCCGCCCCGGTCAGCTCCGCGCGTTCCATCAGGTACCCCAGCCACGGCGCCGGCAGCAACGGCAGATCGACCGCCACGCACAGGTTCCGCGGGGCATCGCTGGCTCGCAGCGCCGCCTCGATCCCGGCCAGCGGACCACACCCGGGGTAGACGTCGGCTGTCACCTCGGCAAACTCCGTAAGATCCACCCGCGCGCCCGCCACCCGCACCGGCAGGCCCAGGCTGCGGAGCTTCGCCAGCATATGCTGGACCAGCGGCCGTCCAGCCACTTCGAGCGATGCCTTGTCCCGGCCCATGCGCGTACTTCCGCCCCCAGCCAGCACAAAGCCCTCTGCCTGCCCGCTGCCGCCCGTCAGCGTCACCCGCCCAGTAACTCCATCAGGAGAATGATCGACTCGATGCCGCGATAGAAATTCGCAATGTGGAACTTCTCGTTCGGTGCGTGCAGATTATCGTCCGGCAGCCCAAAGCCCATCATCACCGTGGGTATCTTCAAGTGCCGTTCAAAGTCTCCGACGATGGGAATAGACCCCCCCGAGCGAATGAAGACCGTCTCCTTGCCGAATACCGTGCGCATCGCCTCCGTCGCGGCCCGCACATACGGATTGTCCGTATTCACCACGATCGGTTCGCCGGCGTGGATTAGCCGTACCTCCACCTCCACGCCCTTGGGTCGGAGCGACTCCACAAACTGCTTGTACTGTGCGAAGGCTCGTTCCGGCGTCATCCGCGGCACCAGGCGCAGCGACACCTTGGCCGTCGCACGCGCCGGTATCACCGTCTTCGCGCCCGCGCCGGTAAACCCGCCCGGCATCCCGTGGACATCGAGCGTCGGCCGGCTCCAGGTACGCTCCAGCACCGAGAACCCCGCCTCCCCCGTCAGCGCGCTCGAGCCTACCTCTGTCTCCCGATAGTGCTCCTCGTCGAAGGGCAGGCTCTTCCACGCCTTCAACTCCGCCGCTGAGGGCGCCTCGACGTCGTCGTAGAAGCCGGGGATCAGGATACGGCCCTCGGCGTCCTTCAGCTTCGCCAGGATCTGCGCCAGCGCCACAAAGGGATTGGGCGCGGCGCCGCCATACATTCCCGAGTGCAAATCGGTCCGCGCCCCGCGTACCTCGATCTCCGTATAGATCATGCCGCGCAGGCCCACGCACAGCGTCGGCAGCTCGGGCGCAAACATCTCCGTATCGGACACCAGAGCAAAGTCTGCCTTGAGCTCCTCCGGGTGCTCGCGCACAAAACGCGCGATGCCTCCGCCGCCCACCTCCTCCTCGCCTTCCAGAATGACCCGGACATTGATCGGCAGGCCATGCCGGCCGGGGACGCCCGCGTGTTTGCTGGGAGCCACACTGGAAGCCAGCAGCGATTCGAGCGCCTTCAGGTGCATGTACATCTGCCCTTTGTCATCCACCGCGCCGCGGGCATACAGATTTCCGTTCCGCTCCACCGGCGCGAAGGGCGGGCTCTCCCACTCCTCCAGCGGGTCCGGCGGCTGCACGTCATAGTGCCCGTAGCACAGGCAGGTCGGCTTCCCGGCGGCATGCAGCCAATCGGCATACACCAGCGGATGTCCTGCGGTCTCGACTAGCCGTACGTGCTCCAGGCCTATCCGGGTCAGCTCCGCAGCCAGCGTCTCCGCCGCCCGGCGCACATCCCCCGCATGTTCGGGCAGGGTCGAAACACTGGGAATGCGCAGCAGCGCCTTCAGTTCTTCCAGGAACCGCGGTTGTTGTGCCCGGGCGTACGCCAGCGCCGCTTGTGCGGCGGCGCCATCAACTCCGGCCAGGGCAGACACGGTTGGAGCGATAGCAGGATCTTTCTGCGACATAGCGGCACACTCTCCCCTTCTGCCTGCGAGTATACGTCGCAAAGCCGACGAGTTCTCCTGTGGAGAACCTCCGAACTTCAAGTGTTACATGAAGTTTGCGGCTCCCCACCCATGCCATCGACAGCTAGGCCGTCTGGTGCTGCTCTGCGCCACCGCCGCTGCGCCGCAGCAGCATCTCCGCGAAGGCGCGAATGTTTCGTTCCACCATGCGCCGATTGCTCCAGAAGGGACATCGGACGCATTCCAGCTCCAGTTGCCGCATGGACGCGGTGAAGTGCCAGCGTACGGTCACGCCGTCCAGCGTAGCTCTGCCGGAATCGGAGGTCCAGCGTTCCACCGCCAGCCCCACGCGCATGGCCTGTTCCGATAAATTTTGCAGAAGTGAGGGCGTGATTCCACGAAAGAAGAGAGTAGTAACCGACGACGACTTCGACATCCCTGATGACCCGCAAGGCTTGAAATTGGCGTGCACACCGGATCGGCTCGGCTTCAACTACCAGACGCATGCGTCCCGGCCTATGCTTGCCTCAAACCGCACTTGCCCAGAAAAAAGGCAGGAAGGCAGGAAATCACCGTCCAGAGCCGAAACCAGCCGAAAGCCGTATCCGCTGCCCTGCACATCGAACGCGAACACAGCGCAACTTTAGTTGTATGCGGACTGCCTCCCAGGAGATGCCAGCACTTGATGAATTGCGGAACAGGAGAATCACCGTCGATACCACCCGCGCCGGGAGTCCCATGTAGCGAAGTGCCCCATGGTTCTGTCGGCGGTCCTCGATGTGACCCTCAGTACCGACCCACCCTGGGATCGATCCGCAGCGCCCAGGCATCCATCCCCCCGGCCAGCGACTGTGCCCGCTCGAAACCCTGCTCCCGCAGCCACTGCACGACATGCAGTGAACGCACCCCATGGTGGCAGACCACCACCACGGGTTCATCCGGATCCAGTTCCGTGAAAGCGCGCGAGGGTACCTCGCCCATGGGCATTGCTACTGCTCCGGGAAACGGGGCTGCTTGCGTCTCCCACGGCTCTCGTACGTCCAGTAACAGGAGACCGGTTTGCTCTCCCATCGCGTGAAAGAGCGCTTCAGGAGTAATCTCATAGATAAGCATTCTGTGATCAAGAATACCGGCCCCCTGCTCCCCAGCCCGGGAGTCCGCCCCGATGCCGTTCTTCCGAGCGCGCGCTTCAGGGGTAACGAAATGGGTGTTGACGTGGTAGAAAGTCACTGATCCCCTAGAAAGCGTAGTTGTGCATGCCTGTAGGTGAAAAAGTACTGATTGTTGAAGATGAGCTTCACGCGCTCACCGGCCTCGCCGAACTGGTGTCCGGATGGGGCTATCGCACCGAAACCGCGCGCGACGGCGCCGAAGCTATGGATAAGGTGCTCGCCTGGTCGCCGGGAATTGTCGTCACCGACATGAAGATGCCCCGCATGGATGGCATTGAGTTGCTCAATCGCCTCTCCGAGATGCGCGAGCGCCAGACCGTCATCATGCTCACCGCCCAGGGCTCTATCGACCGCGCGGTCGAGGCGATGAAGCTCGGCGCCTATGACTTCATCCAGAAGCCGGTCGATCCCACGCGGCTCAAGAACATCCTGGCCAACGCCGCCCGCCAGCGCGAGACCGAGCACGAGCTCAGTGTCACCCGCACCCGCCTGCGGGAGAAAGGCGTACTCGGGTCCCTCGTCGGCACGTCGAAGAAGATGCAGGATCTCTTCTCCATGGTCGAGCAGGTCGCCCCCAGCAATGTCTCCGTTCTGGTTACGGGGGAGAGCGGCACCGGCAAGGAGGTTGTCGCCCGTACCCTGCACGAGCTCAGCCCGCGCAAGAACCGGCCCTTCATCGCCGTCAACTGTGCGGCTATCCCCGAAACTCTCATCGAGAGCGAGATCTTCGGCCATGAGAAAGGGGCCTTCACCGGCGCCATCGAACGGCGCGCCGGCTGCTTTGAGCTGGCGGAAGAGGGCACGCTGCTGCTGGACGAGATCGGCGAAATGCCCATCGGCACGCAGGCCAAGCTGCTGCGCGTGCTCGAAGATCACCGCCTCCGCCGTCTCGGTTCCAAGGTGGAGACGCCGATCAACGTCCGCGTGCTCGCCGCTACCAACCAGGATCCGGAGACCGCGGTCCAGGATGGCCACCTCCGCGGCGACCTATTCTACCGCTTGAACGTCTTCAACCTCCATATGCCACCGTTGCGGGAGCATAAAGAGGACATCCCCGCCATCATCGAGGCCATGATCCACGACATGAACGAGAAGCATGATCGCGCCATCACCGGCATCGACAAGGAAATGCTGGCGCGTCTCATGATCTACGACTGGCCCGGCAATGTCCGTGAACTGCGCAACACCATCGAACGCGCCGTCATCCTTTGCGGCGAAGGGATCCTTGAAGCGCGGCATCTGCCTCCCGGTTTCGGGGAACGGCCCGTGCGGGTCAGCGCGACGGATACGACGGCCGCAACGAATTCCGTGCAGGTGGAAGTGGGCGCCACGGTGGACGAAGCGGAGCGCCGTCTCATTCTCAAGACGCTCGAGTCCACCCGCAACAACAAGACCCGTGCGGCGGAGATCCTCGGCATCAGCCTGAAGACGCTGCACAACAAGCTGAAGGAGTACGGCAGCGCCGCCTACGCCGCGGAAGCCATGGACGAACGCGTCAGCTAGCGCCTTTCTCCTAATGGGGCAGAACCGGGCACCCCGTCCGGAACGGCGTGAAGGGGTCTTCCTTCACCTGCCGTTCATCATGAGCGAAATCGCTGCAGGCGAGTGATGAAGATGAAATACCGGGGCGCGTCCAGCACACATGGGCGACGTTACCAAGAACAGCCTCCGCTATTTCCTCTTCGTGACTTACACTACACAGGCAATTGCCCGGCCCGTGCAGTCGATGGCCGAGAAACGCGGACGGAATCGAATCTCTCGCATGCGCCTGAAGACAAAGCTCGTACTCGCCATCACCGGCCTGGTCTTCCTCGTGGTCACGCTGCTCTCGTGGCTCTACCTTGAGCAACTGCTCAAGCAGCGTATCGACCAGTCCTATGCCGAGAACGACATGGTGGCTCACCAGATTTTTTACGGCACCCGCCTGGCGCTCCACAAAATTCCGTCCGGCCGCAACGACGACCCCGTCGCACTGCGTGCCGCCGTAGCCGATTCGCTCGAACACGATGAAGCGCTAGAGGCGCTGCTCAACTCCGCCATCCGCTACTCCCCCACCGTCTTCGATATCGCCATTGCCGACAACAGCGGGCGCGCCCTGCTCAGCACCGACCCCACGCAGACCGGTCAGCCGCTGCCGCCGCGCCAGCAGTATGAGCACCTGAAAAACGGCGGCATCGCCACCACCATCCACGCTGTCTTCGGCCGCCCCCGGGTCTACAACATCACCCTCCCGCTGGAGCTCAATTACCGGCCCTTCCTCACCGTGCGCGTGGGCATCCGTACCACCTTCATCCGCAATGTATTCGCCCCGTGGATCACCGCATCCTTTACCTTGACCGGGCTCGCCATCCTCACGTCCCTGGTGGTCTCGGCCCTGCTCGCCAACCTGGCGCTCAATCCCCTCGACCAGATCAGCCTGCGGCTGGATACGCTGGAGCACGTCGAGGCAGAGGCGGCGCTCACCGCCCAGTCCCCGCCCCATCTCCGATCTCAGCGATCGTCGGAAGATACCGTCGAGCTGGTGTCCAACAAGATCGAGCGCATCGGCAAACGCATGCGCAATGTCGAGGAGGTCTTCTCCGCGCTTAAAGACAATCTCGACTCCATCATGACCAACCTGCAGGACGGCATCATGCTCTTTACCGCGGATGCCCGCGCCGTGCTGGTCTCGGACTCTGTCGAGCGTTTCCTCGGCGTTCCCCGCTCTGAACTCTTCGGCGCCGAGATTCACACCATCTTCGATCGCCGCACCGTGCTCGGCAAACTGGTCCGCGATGCCTTCGATGCCCGCATGACGCTGGTGCAGGAGGAGATCGAGACCGAACCTGGCCGCCGCCTGCAGATCTCCCTCGACCTCATCCACGATGAGCACCCCGACGAGCACTCTCCGGACGCGCGCGCCAGCCTGGGCGCACTGCTCACCCTGCACGATCTGGAATCCGTCCGCGAGATCGAGAGCGAACTGGAGCTCTCTCGCCGTCTCGCTTCCATCGGCCGTCTCACCTCCGGCGTCGGCCACGAGGTCAAGAACCCCATCAACGCCATCGTGGTGCATCTGGAGCTGTTGCGTAACAAGCTCACCGGTCCTGAGACCCGCGCCGTACGCCACCTTGACATCATCGAGAGCGAGATCCAGCGGCTGGACCGCGTGGTGCAGACGCTGGTGGACTTCTCCCGCCCGGTCGAGCTGCAGCTTCGGGAGCAGGACCTGCGCCGCATCGTATCCGGCGTGCTGATGCTGGCCTCCGCGGAATTGGAGACGCATAACGTTCGCGTGATCAGCGAATTGCCGGAGCACCCGCTCATCGTGAAGGTCGATGCCGACCTGCTCAAACAGGCCATCCTGAACGTGGTCCTCAATGGCGCTCAGTCCATGAACGAGGGTGGCGAACTGCGCGTCTCCGTGCACGACGAGGGCCGCCTGGCCATCATTCAGATCGCCGATCAGGGCGGCGGCATCCCTGACGACATCCGGGAAAAGATCTTCGACCTCTACTTCACCACCAAACGCGACGGCAGCGGCATCGGTCTCGCCATGACCTATCGCATTATTCAGCTCCACAACGGCAGCATCGACGTACAATCGACTGCAAACAAGGGCACTACATTTACATTGAAACTTCCTCTGCTGACAACGGCCGACGCCAAATTGCGTGGTGCACACGCTGCTGATCGAAAGGACTCGTCTCCCGCCCTTACCACCGGCGGGACTGGGCTATGATGGCTTTTCTCAGGTTCTCCGGGCTCTCCGCTGAAATTCGACGTTTCGGGCTACCCCTCGCCGGTGCAGCGCTGCTGTTGCTGCCGCTTAGCGGTTGCGGTCTGCACAAAAAACCAAAGCCGGCCGCCATCACTCTGACCCCGCCGCCTACTCTGCGCCAGGTGCCCCTCTACACCAGCGATATGGGCGGCAAGGCTCCGACCCTGCCGCCACTGCCGGGCCCCGATGTTCCCGCCGCCCAGCCCTCCCCTCCCGCCAGCCCGGAGCCCAGGAAGGCCGCCGCCCCCACTCCCGTCCACCACGCCAAGCCATCCCCGGCCAAGCCGGCAGGTGAGAGCGACACAAGCGCCAGCACCAGCAAAGAAGTGCCGGCGGCCAGCGGTCCCGACGGCTCTACAGCCCCGCCAGCGCCACCTGCAGTGAGCGTTGCCAACAAGACTGCGGCGGGCGACACTGTCGCTTCGCCCATCGGCCAGCTCACCACCGGAAACACGCCCGACGCCGGCCAGTCCCATCACGATGCGGGCGATCTCATCCACAGCACCCAGAACGGCGTCAACAATCTCAAGCGCACGCTCTCCGCCGAGGAGACCAAGATCGTTATCCAGATTCACAGCTTCCTGCAACAGGCCCAGAAGGCGCTGGACAACGGCGATAACGATGGCGCGTACACCCTGGCCACCAAAGCCCACGTCCTGCTCGATGAACTGACCCCGGCCAGTCAATAGCTATCTTCGATGGCCGCTCGGCGCTCCCCCGCGATGGCCGCTCGGCGCTCCGCCGCCGCAACTGCCGTCATTCTCCGGCAGGCCGCTGCGCCAGCCAACTCCTCAGCTCCTGCGCCGAATTCATCTCGCCGCGGAGCATGGCGTCGAGCATGTCGTGCTCCGCCAGGGCGCTGGTGGGGCGGGTGATCCTGTCGCCGGCCGTCTGTCCGGGAAAATGGATCATCAGCAAAGGCCTCGGATCGAATCTCCCCTGTGACGCGGCCTCTTCTTCGCTTGTCCAGCCCAGCTCGCGGCGCCAAATCGGCACCCGCCAGGAATGGTCGGAGGAGACCATCACTGTCGTATGCTCCCAGGATTTCGTCCCGCGCAACTCCTCTAACACTTTACCCAGCGCTCTGTCGGCCAGCGCCAGGTTGTCCAGGTACGTGCCTCCCTGGCGAAATGTCCCGGACCTCCGGTCATAGATGCCGGGCGGATGCGGCACCGGCAAGTGCACCATCACCATGCGGATGCGCTCGTTTTCGAGCAGTGCCGCAGCCTGTGCCATCAGGCGCTGGTAGTCGGCCAGATGAAGATTGTCCGATACGCCGTCCTCCTGCTTCAGGTGAAAAATCGGGCTTGCCCGTTGCAACAGCGGCAGGATGGCCAGGGCATTGGCAATGGCAGGCTGCCTTCCGGACAATCCATTGCGCATCGGATCGGCGAAGCTCCAGTAGCAGGAGTCAAGCACGCTCCCCAGGATGCGGCAATAGGGGTTGTACCAGCCGGCGATGCCGGTGCTCCAGCCCAGCCGTCGCGCCTCGCCGAAGATCGAGGCATCCGCGTTGAAGGGGGTCCAATGGGACTGGTTCGCCAGACGCAGGCTCAGCATGCCGTTGTAGTCACTGCGCACCTGGGCTACCCTCCGCCCCGTCAGCAAAGACGGCACTACCATCTCGGTATAGTAGCCAACCGGCTGGACCTCGCTGAACAAGGTACTCTGCTGCGCGAAGGCGTCAAAATGCGGCAACGCGACACTGGACTGACGATGACCGAAGCTCTGATCGTAGGAGAACTCGTCCAGCAGGATCCAGATAATTCTTCTCCGGTTCTCCGCTGGTGGAACGGCGCCCCTCCGCTGAAACCCCGCCGTCTCCATCGGTTGAGAGCGTGAGGCCAGGTAAACGAGGCGGGGAAGGATCACAACGATTCCGCAGCCGGCCACCGCCAGTCCCAGCCTGAGTCCCCTGAGCATGCGGCCGTAATTGCTCCGCCCCGCGCGCCTTGGATCCACCAGCAGCACGCTCCCGAGCGTCAGTACGGCCAGCGGCACCCAGATCGTCAAACGGAGAGCGTCTGCCGAAAGAGGCACGGCGAAGCTGTCGAGCAGCAGAATCACGCCCCGCGTCGCCAGCCCGCTTAACACCGCGCAGACCATCACCCACGCAATCGCCTGCTGCCGTGATCGCATCCGATCGATCACGGCAAACGCCGCCAGACTCAACAGGCTTATCGCGAGCAGGTCGAGCAGCAGGCCACCGGCCACTGACGTCAGCGGTAGCAGATGGTGGTATAGCTCCTTGTACCCGGGAGAGAGTTGCGTCCACACGAACGGCAGTACGAACAACATGCCGACGCCCGCCGCCTCTAGCACTCGGCGTGCCGTCACCATCGCTCCGTCATGGCAGCGGCCGTCATTGCAGTTCGAGCAGCCAGAGCGTGCGTCCGTTGTCCAGGCGCTCCACCAGCCGCGGGCTGAAGCAGCAACTCAGCTCCCGCCGTAGTAGCTCCTCATTCAGATGGCCGTACAGCATCTGTCTTCCGCGGCATAGCTCCACGAATTGGCTGTCCTCCGCCGGCACCCATTCCACAATGGCCCAGCGATTGGTCAGGTCTCGTAAGAGTTGAATCACTGCCGGCAGGGGAATCTGGTCCATCAGCAGCAAGTGATGAAAGAGTCCGAGCATCATGACGCAATCGAACGACCGGTACGCGCGCTCCAGCAGGCCGGCGCTCTCACTGTTCCTCCAGCCCACCGCTGGTGTAGGCCTGGCCACGTCCGCCACCAGCGGCAAAATGCGGTCGCCGTTGCGCCGCGCCTCCCGCCAACTTTGCTCGCTCGCAGCCACATCCGTGTCCCACGCCACCACCTCTGCCCCGGTGGCGGCCGCCAGCCGCGAGTAGCGGCCGGTATTCGCTCCCAGGTCGAGCACGCGCCCGGGACTGGCCATTGCAATCGCCTGCCGCACGAACGCCTCTTTTCTTGCGCGGTCCGCGTCGCTGTAGTGCGGAGCATGGGTCGCATAGCCGCTCCACCGCGACTCGACCGGTGCAGTCGCCAGCCGTTCCAGAGTGGCGCGAAGCGAGCGCAGCGTCGTGCGAAGAATCTGGGCGGCGACCGGCGGAGCCTGGCGGATGTTCGCGGTCCTGACCGGCGCCCTGCGGTCCAACAGTCGTGGCAGCGTGATCAGCGATCGCAGCGGGCTCGTCCATCGCTTGACCACAGAGAGATGCCGATAGAGATCGGCCGGTTCATAGCCATCCCGCTTTTCCAGGCTTGCGGAGAGCGGCCATCCCAGATACTTGTGCGCCGCAAGCGGCAGCAGGAACGTGCGAACGAACTGCGCGTACGCCAGCCAGAGAGGGCTCTCCGAATCCCGATTTTCAAACGAGAGCACATCGACAAAGATCGGCCGTGGCCCGCGAAACAGAACATTCAGCGGGGTTGCGTCCTTCAGTATCCAGCCATCCGCGAGCGACTCCTCGCAGAGTTCGAGCGTCAAGGAAGCCGCCGCCCCCCATTGCCCCGGCGTCCACTCCCAGGGATAGGAGGGAAACGCGATCCGTTCGTGCTCGAGCACCAGAGACCCACCAGGTGCGTCAGCATCCGAGTCATCCAGAACCGAGGTCGCGACCAGGCGTCCCTCCGCCATCCATCGCTGCGCCAACGCAGAATGCAGAAACGCGAGCGCCGGCTGGGTGCATTCCGGACGAATCGTCCTGAGCACGCGCGGCCCTTCCATGCGCAGCGAGCCTGCCGGATCACGGAATGTTGCGCCCAACGCCATCGGTTGCAAAGTCGCGCTTCGAACCGTCATGGCTGCTTGGCGGCAGTCCCCTCCGAGTGGTTGCGGTCCAGACGAAAGAGCTTGCGGATGCGTGCCCGTAGAAAGAAGAGTGCTCCGGCCACCATGGAGCTTCCCACCTGAAACAACAGCAATCCGGATCCGGGATCGGCATAGGCGCGCGCCGGTTGTTCCAGCGCGGAAAAGAGAAATATCAGGACTAAAATGCTCAGGATCCCGGAAAACGCGTTGCCCGCTCGCTGCACCATCACCTCCGCCGTTATCTCGTTAGTAACCCTAGACGGAAGAGTAAGCGGAAAGTTGCCGGTCTGTAATAGTTTGCTGAAATATTTCTGAATATCCCGATATCAAAATCGAGAGACAAAGCTGAACTTGCGCTTACCGTTCTCCCCACTTCAGCTTTTGCCGCAGCACGTCGAAGAAGCCGTCCTTGCGCATACGCACCAACCGCACCCGGTGCTCGGAGCGGCAGGCCCGAATCCGGTCACCCAGCCGCACCTGCACCGCCTCCTGCCCATCCACCGTGAGGAAAGTCTGATCCGGCACTCCCACCACGCCGATCGTGATCCTCGCATCGCCCCGCAGCACGATCGGCCGGATGGTCAGCAGATGGGGGCAGATCGGCGTCACCAGCACGGCGTCCACATCCGGCGATACGATAGGTCCATTCGCCGCCAGACTGTATGCCGTCGATCCAGTCGGGGTCGAGATGATCACTCCATCCGCGCGGAACGCGGCCGCCAGTTGATCGGACGAGAAGATCTCGAAATCGCCCATGCGCGCAATCGCGCCCTTGGCCACCACGATATCGTTCAGGGCCTCATAGGACCGGAAGGTATCTCCGTCGCGCTCCAGTTCCACGTGCAGCATGGCGCGCGCGTCCACCGTGCACTCGTCGCGGCTCCACGCCTCCAGATTGGCGAACAGATCGGCCAGCCGCACCTCGGTCAAGAAACCGAGCGATCCAAGATTGACGCTCAGGATCGGCACGTTGTGTTTGGCGAAGACGCGCGCCGCCGCCAGCAGTGTCCCATCGCCTCCCAGCACGATCGCCAGCTCCGGATTGTGCGCCACCATCTCCTGCCGCGGCACCACCTGCGCATCCTGCGTGTAGTTGCCGCTGACCGGATCGAGAATCGTCTCAAACCCATGCGCCCGCATCCATAGAATGATCTCTCCCAGGATCGGCGCGACCTCAGGCTTCTGCGGTTTGGAGATGATAGCGACAGTCGGCATGGCATTCAGTGTAACCGTCACGGCCCAGACCCGCGCGCCCCATCCTGAGCCTAGCGAAGATGGCGATGCGGGTGCCCCATTCTTTGCGCCGCGCATACTTTTCGAGATCAACGAATCTCGGAGCGCAGAGGGTGGGCCTCCACTCGTATCAACCGGGTTCCTCCCCAAACCGCGTGCAGTAGAAACTCCCGATTCCCCTGCGCTCCCAGAATCGGCGATGGAATGGCCGCATCGCACTCCCCGCCCGCCGCCGTCAGCGCGTTCCGCACCCGCTCGATCGCCAGCGCATGCGCCGCCGGATCACGCACGATCCCACCCTTGCCCACATGCCCGCGCCCCGCCTCGAACTGCGGCTTTACCAGCACCACCGCCTCGCGCAACCCATCCGCCGGCGCCCGCAGAAAACTCGCCAGCACCGCCGGCAGCACCAGCGTGGCCGAGATGAACGACACATCCATCGCCAGAAAGCCCGCCCCTTCCGGCAGCGCATTCAGTTCCAGATGGCGCGCATTCGTGCGCTCCAGCAGAGTCACTCGTGGATCGGTGCGGATGCGATGCGCAATCTGCCCGTAGCCGGTATCGATGGCCAGCACCGAAGCCGCTGCGTGCTGCAGCATGCAATCCGTAAACCCGCCGGTCGAAGCCCCCACATCCACACATGCGCGTCCCGTAAGATCGATACTCCAATGCGCCAGAGCCGCCTCCAGCTTCAGTCCGCCGCGGCTCACGTAGCGGTTGTCGTCGCCCAGCAACCGCAGAACGGAATGCTCCTCTACCTGCGCGCCCGGCTTATCCACCTTCTGCTCATCCACCAGCACCCGGCCCGCGAGGATCAAGGCCTGCGCCCGCTCCCGCGATGGCGTGAGCCCCTGCGCCAGCACCACCTTGTCCAATCGCATCTTCATGAAATCGTCCGCCGCCTCGCGCACCGCACGCCCACAGCGCCTCCTCCAGAATGCCACGGCTCCATCAGATCATCGCCGGACACACCGGAAATGATGCAAACATCATCCAAAAGATTGGCCGAGGCACATGTATATCGCCGAAGGCGAAGCCGGCCCAGCGCGCAAATGAAGGAAGCTCCCATGCACAACTCGCTGGCTCAATGCCTCCGCTACTGGTCCTCCATCGCCGTCGTCGCCGTACTGAGCACCATGCTGTTTCAGCCGTACGCCTTGTCGGCCGAGTCCGTACCCGTCCGCCATATCGAGGGAACCGTCCACGGTTTTCTCGTGCTGCGCACCACCGAGGGAAAAGAGATGGCCGTGGGTGACCTCACCCAGATTGTCCGCGGCGAGCGGGTCATCTCCCACCTCGTCTTCCACTTCAGGGATGGCTCGCTCGACGACGAGACCACGGTCTTCTCCGAACGCGGTAACTTCCGCCTCCTCACCGACCATCATGTACAGAAGGGTCCGTCCTTTCCCCACCCGCTGGAGATGTCCATCGACGCACGAAGCGGCCGGATCACCGTCCACGCAACGGACAAAGATGGCAAGGAGAAGGTGACCACCGATCATCTCGATCTGCCTCCGGACCTCGCCAACGGCCTGATTCTCTCTCTGGCAAAGAACATCAAGCCCGATACGCCGGAGACAAAAGTGCCCATGGTGGTCGCGACCCCGAAGCCGCGCATCGTCCAGCTCGTGTTCACCCCTCAGGGCGAGGAGCCGCTCTCCATCGCCGGCTCCCGTCGCAAAGCGATGCGCTACGCGGTGAAGATCGAGCTGGGAGGTGTCTCCGGCGTGGTGGCGCCGCTCATCGGCAAGCAGCCCAAGGACATTCAGATCTGGATCCTCGGCGGCATCGCTCCGGCCTTCGTCAGAGAAGAAGGCCAGCTCTATCAGGACGGCCCCATCTGGAGCATTCAGTTGACGAGCCCCGTCTGGCCGCAAGCCTCCCATACGCGCCACTAGTCAGAGGTTGGCGAATCCCTCTATTCACTAAGTTGTCATCCTGAGCGGAGTCGCTCGTAGGAGCGACGCAGTCGAAGGACCTGCGTTTGTCCTTCGATACCTCGCGGTCATCCCGACCGGAGTGGAGGGATCTGCTTTTGAAAGCGCGAGCGTCATTCTCAAAACATCTGTCCGAACTACCCGCCGGGGATAGAATGCCATTCGGTTGCGCGCTCACCTCCACAAAGCGCCTTGCACCGGACCGGGCGAAGGAACATGACCTCCAGCGATAGCACCAGCAGCCCCCCACGCATATTCTGCTTTGACGACCAGCCCGCCTGGGAGCAATGGCTCGCGCTTCATCACAACAGCTCTCCCGGCGTCTGGCTCCGCCTGGCGAAGAAGGGTTCTGCCGCGGCCACGGTCACTTACGCTCAGGCGCTCGATGCAGCCCTCTGCTATGGATGGATCGACGGGCAGAAAAAAAGGGAGAGCGACACCGCGTGGCTGCAGCGCTTTGTCCCGCGCGCCAAGCGAAGCATCTGGTCCAAGATCAACCGGCAGAAAGTAACCGCGCTGGTGGAGAGCGGCCGCATGCAACCAAGCGGGCTCGCGGAGATGGAGCGCGCCAAAAAAGACGGGCGTTGGGATGCAGCCTACGATTCGCCCAGCAACGCCGTCGTTCCGGAAGACTTCCAGGCGGCTTTAGACAAGAATGCAAAGGCACGAGCGTTCTTCGCCACGCTCGAAAGTCGCAATCGTTACGCGGTGCTGTTCAGGATTCAGACCGTGAAGAAGCCGGAGACGCGCGCCCGGCGCATCCGCGAGTTCGTCGCGATGCTGGCAAGGCACGAGAAGTTTCATCCGTAGCCTTGGTGACATTGCATCCGAGATCCATCCTGAATTCGTCCCCTCCGCACCAGGAAAAACACTCCCAAGATGGCATTCCGCCGGATGCGTGGGTAGAATGACCAAGCGACATAGATGTCTGACGCCCCCTCCAATCCGATTCAGCCGCTGCCGCGTACTCCCAACAGCGAACCAACACTCCCCCCGCCGGATGACGCAGCCCTGCTGGCCCGCGTGCAACACGGTGATGAGCAAGCCCTGAACGACGTATTCCGTCGTTACAGCGGCGCCGTCTACTCTGTCGCACTGCGTGTACTGCATGACACCGGTCAGGCGGAGGACATTGTGCAGGAGATATTCCTGCAGGTTTGGCGGAACCCCGGAGCCTTCGTGCAAGGTCGCGGTTCGCTCGGTGCATGGCTGGTGGTGGTCGCGCGCAATCGCTCCATTGACACCCTGCGCCGGCGCAAGCCAACGGATTCTGTGGACGATGTTGTGCTTGCCTCGCCGGGCAACCTGGCCGACGAAGCGGAACGCAACACCATGATGGAAAAGGTGCGCGGCATCTTGCGCTCTCTTCCAGAGGAGCAACGGAAGTCGCTGGAGCTGGCGTACTTCGAAGGTTTGAGTCACACCGAGATCGCCGCAGCCACGGGCGATCCTTTGGGAACGGTAAAGACACGCATTCGCTTGGCATTGATGAGTCTACGAAAGGCATTGGCGGCATGACGGAAGCCCGGCACATCTCGCAGGAGGACCTGACGCTTTACGCGATGCAGGCACTCACGCCGGAAGAGTCCGACTCCGTGCGCGCGCATCTGCAGACCTGCGCCAACTGCCGCGAAGACCTGTCCGTATTGCACGGCGATCTCGCGCTGCTCGCGCTTTCGGTCGAGCAGCACTCCGCTCCCGAAGGTGTCCTCACCCGTGTACTGGATCAGATTCACGCGGATCGGCTTCACGCGCGGCCGGCAGCCACCGGCGCCGCACAGACGGTCGTTCCTGGGGCGCAGCCGGAGCGGTCTGCAAAAGTCGTCGACATCGCGAGCAAACGGCGCGTCTGGCCGGTCCTGATTCCCTGGGTCCTCGCCGCCATGCTGGCTGTCGCCTGCAGTCTGCTGGGCTACAAAGTGGCCGGCTTGAACGAGAGCCTCGGTGACGAGGCGCGGCTGGTGTCGAACCTCGCCGCCAAGGCTTCCTATGCGCAGCAGGTGCTAGAGGTTCTCAACGCATCGCACGCCCAGCGGGTCACGCTCACCGCTGCCAAGACTCCACCTGCGCCCACCGCGCACACCATCTACCTGGCGGACCGCGGTGCCCTGTTGCTGCAGGCCAGCAACCTGCAGCCGATTCCCGCAGGCAAGACGTATGAACTGTGGGTCATCCCGGCCAACGGTAAGGCCCCTGTGCCTGCCGGGACCTTCCGGCCCGATGCCCGGGGCTATGCCAGCGTCGTGCTGCCCAGCATCCCCTCCGGCATCCCCGCCAAGGCCTTCGGCATCACGGTTGAAAACGCCGGCGGCGCACAGGCGCCCACCCTTCCCATCCTCCTCTCCGGCGAATGATCACACTCCCGCTCTGAGCGAGAGGAAGGGTTCGATCCGGGTTCGATCCGGGGTTCGAGCCGGGCACGCCATTCTTTGCGCCTCGACACACCTGGCGTCCTCCGCACTATCCAAGCGCAAAGATTCTCTCCAGCTTTTCAAGTCTTTTTTCTTTAGGGATGTCCAGAGGGGATATTTCTCTTTTACGGGCCGGAAAGCGGGCCGCGGACGGAATTCGCAAATCCGGACGTGCTGCTGACAACGACAGCGGAACTCGATGAGGAAGAGTTGATGCTGCGCGGCACCGCCTCTGTCCCGCAGTGAGTGGCTTGGCGATTCATCACTCGTTGCGCAGGTGTCAGGGTTCAGAGACCAGGGAACAGAAATCTGGGGTTGCGAGAATACCAATTGACATTCAACCGACATCCACTACCATATGGTTGTGGATAGGCTGGGTACAACATTTGCGGCTTTGTCTGATCCGACCCGGCGGGCGATTGATCGAGCGGCTCTCCCGTGGGCCTGCCTCTGTGCACGGCTTGACGGAACGGTTTGCACTCTCGCAGCAGATGATTTCAAAACATATTGCCTACCTGGTGCGGGCACGGATCGTGATCAAGACGAAGCGTGGACGCGAGAGCGTAGGCACGCTCAGGCCAGCGGCGATCAAGACAGTCAGCGACTGGGCGATTAGCTATCGCCAGTTCTGGGAAGAAAGTTTCGACAAGCTGGATGCGGTTGTGAAGCAAATGAAAAAAGCGGAGGTCAGAGATGACAAAAAACACGGTGAATGAGATAGAGCGGATGGTTGTCACGAGAGTTTTTGATGCCCCACGCGAGTTGGTATGGAAGGCGTGGACCGAGCCGAAGTACGTGATGCAGTGGTGGGGACCGAAGGGCTTCACTGCGCCGGTTTGCGAGATCGATTTTCGCGTGGGAGGAAAATTTCTCTATTGCATGAGAACGCCGGATGGGCAGGAGGGCTGGAACGCTGGTGAATATTACGAGATTGTTCCGCACGAGAAGATCGTTTCCTCCATGTACTTTTCCGACTCGAAGGGCAACAGGATCGAGGCTGCGGAATTAGGGATAGAACATGAGGCCATAGAGGGCGCGTACGACGTGACTCTCTTTGAGAATATTGGAAACGGCCAGACGAAGCTCACCTTCATTGGAAATGACACCATGCAGGATGCAATCAAGAGCGGTCAACTCGAGGGCTGGAACGAGACACTCGACAAAGTGGCTGCGGTGGTCGAGGACCTGGCGCAGGCGAAATAAGAAACTCAAGCTTTGATTCGCGAAACGCAACCGTGGGGGAAGAAATGAAAAGAACACCGTTTCTCGCTATCGTGCTGCTGGCATTCGCATTTTCCGCCCATGCCCAGGACGCGACGAAGAAAGATGCAGGCGTCAAACCTGCAGATCCGGAATCGAAAGTCGTGCTTGATTCCTGGAATGAGATTGGCCGCAAGCTGACGACGATGGCCGAAGAGTTTCCTGAGGACAAATACGACTTCAAGCCGACACCCGCGGAGCGGAGCTTCGCCGAGCAGTTGCTGCACGCGGCGGGTTCCTGCTACTACTTCACGAATCCTGCGATGGGGAAGAAGCCCCCCGCTGGAGAAGATCCGAAGCGCGACCAATACAAGTCAAAGGCCGACATCGTTGCGTTCGTCAAGAAATCCTTCGCCGATGGTGCCGCCGCCATCCAGTCGAAAGGCGACAAAGGCCTGATGACGGAGGTTGTTTATTTCCCTCAGCAGAAATCGCGCGTTATCGACATTGCCTACGGCATCATCGAGCATAGCGGTGAACACTACGGCCAGCTCGTTGTGTACTACCGCCTTGCAGGTCTTGTGCCGCCGGAGTCGCAGCCCAAGAAGTAAAGCTCAAGAGACCAGGTACCCCGTCCTTATCGCGCGCCGTCTGCGCGAACGGGCGGGGATTTGGTTTTTGGGACCTTCAGTATTCAATGCGTTGCGCGGCATATGGATATCTCTGCTTTCGCTCCGCTGCAAGATTTGGGCTTCGGTCGCCGCGCCGCCCGTCTCGCCGTCCCATGCGTATTCCGCAATGAGGAAGAAACTCGCTCTGAGTTTCTGTCGTTGATTCGCCAGCGCCCCAACGGTGTCTAGGATCGACGAAAATCCCTCTAATGTATTCCTCTGTAGCCCTGTGTTCTCGGGGGGAAGATTTTGGTCCTCTGCGCGGAGAACGCCCATGCTTTCCTTCGCGAACTCTGTCGAATAAAATGTCCCCCACTCAACGTGATCATCATGCGCGAGCAACTGAACGTAAAGCAAAGGCAAGCTATCTCGGAGACCCCGGCTAAGGGCGGCGGAGGCTTAGTTCAAGCGCGCTCTGGTCACTCGGCCGAATGGTCGCCTTCCGGGCAAGCACCTTGGCTCGACTGTTGCCAACAGGCCTTAGCACTCAGTGAGCGTAGCCCAAGAGCGGCTCCAAGAGCGGCACACGCCGCTCTATCCGCGCCTCCCAAAGAAAAGGCGCCTGCAAAGAGGCGCCGTGAGAGACTGAATGGACTTCTCAACCTTAATCGTGGCTGGCTTCTGCGTCTCCGCTACATCGATGGGTTTTCTTCTCCGCCTTTCGGTGGAATCCTTGGCGTAGTAATTTGCCGAACGTGCTACAGAATACTCCGGCCCGGGGAGAGGGGGGTACACGGCTACACCGATTCCAGCACCGTGTCGCCCTCACCTGGCGCCAGGAAGCGGTTGGACTCCAGCCCATGCTGGCGGGTGTAAAGATCGTGGTAGCGGCCCTCAAGCGCATACAGACTCTGGTGCGTGCCCCGCTCGACGATCTCCCCCGCCTCGACCACCAGGATCTGGTCCGCTCGGCGAATGGTCGAGAGACGGTGCGCGATCACGAAGGTGGTCCGGCCCTCCATCAGGAAGCTGAGGCCGTGCTGGATCATGGCTTCGGACTCGGAGTCGAGCGACGAGGTCGCCTCGTCCAGGATCAGGATGCGCGGGTCCGCCAGGATGGCCCGGGCAATCGAGAGCCGTTGCCGCTGGCCGCCGGAGAGCTTGACCCCGCGCTCCCCCACGATGGTGTCGTACCGCTCCGGAAAACGCTCCGCGAATTCATCGACGCGGGCAATCCTGCAGGCCTCTAGAAACTGTTCCTCTGTAGCCTCGGGGCGCGAGAACAGCACATTCTCGCGAATGGTGCCATCGAACAGGAACGACTCCTGCAGCACCACGCCCAACTGGCTGCGATAGCTGTCCAGCCGTACCGTCGCCAAGTCGTTGCCGTCCACCAATACATGTCCCGAGTCCGGCGCGTGGAAGGCGCAGATGAGGCTGATGATGGTTGACTTGCCGGAACCGGAGGAGCCCACCAGCGCGGTCACCGTTCCCGGCTCGGCGTGGAACGAGATGCCGCGCAGCACCGGCTTGTCCGGCTCATAGGAGAACCGCACATCGGTGAAGCGCACATCCCCGCGCACCGCCGGCAGGTCGATGACGCGATTCGGTTCGGCGTACTCCTCCCGCTCGGCCAGGATCTCGTTGGTGCGGTCCAGGCCCGCGATGGCTTCAGTGAGCTGGGTGCCCACGTTCACCACCTGGAAGATCGGCGCCACCATGAAGGCCAGGAACATGGTGTATTCCACGTAGCCGCCGGGCGTGATCCGGCTGGCCAGCGCCTGTCGGCCGCCCAGATACATGACCATCGCTCCCACCGCGCCCACCACGCCGGTAGAGGCCAGCGCCAGCACCGAGGTCATGGTAAGCGAACGCATCACGTTATCCAGCAAACGCTGCACACCGCCGCCGAATACGGTCGCCTCGCGCTCCTCCGCGTGGTAGCCCTTCACCACCCGTACGCCCCCCAGCGATTCCGTCAGCCGCCCCGTCACCTCGGCGTTGATCTTGCCTCGTTCGCGAAAGATCGGCCGCATGGTGCGGAAGGCCTTCTGCAGAAACACGACGAAGAACAGGATCGCGCCGAACACCATCAGGGTGATCCGTGTGCTGATGCTCATCAGCACCGCGAAGGCGATGATCGCCGTCAGGATGCCGCCGATGAAATCCACCAGCCCCGTCCCCACCAGATTGCGGACACCCTCGACATCCGTCATGATGCGCGACACCAGCGTGCCCGTACGGTTGGCATCGTAGAAGCTCACCGAGAGCCGCCCAATATGCCCCTGCACCTGCTTGCGCAGATCGGCAATCAGTTTTTGCGCGGCCTTGGAGAGCAGTTGCGTCAGCGCGAAGGACGTGACCGCCTGCACACAGGTGGCTCCAAGCACCAGCAGGATCAGCGGCATCAGCTTGCCCGCCTGCTTGTGATAGAGCACGCCATCCACAAAGAACTTGGTCGACGCGGGCAGCGCCAGGCCGCAGACGCGATTGACCACCATCAGCACAAAACCAAGCGCCAGGATCCAGCGGCGCGAACGGATCAGCAGCCATATGTGCGGCCATGCTTCGCGCAGCTTGGGCGCCGGCTTCTTGACGCCCGTATCGGCCGCGCGCAATGCGCCGCGCGTCGAGCCTGTTCGCTCAGCCCGCGCCGACATGGTGGAGGGTCGCACGGCAGCTCTCTCCTAGACTCTCGCTCGCCGTGCCGCGACAAAGGAGCGGACACACAGCAGCACAAAGATCAGGCACAGCAGCGATGTCGCGGTCTGGATCTCAGCCGCGAGCGGTCGGGGGATAGCGGCTCCAGCCAGCATCCTGAACCAGGCCACCAGGCCGGGGAGGGTACCGAGAAATCCCAGCAGCCCCACGGTAACGGCAATGTGCATCGCGATCATGCGCTGCCGTTGTTCGGGTGTATTGGCGATAAACCCGAGAATCACTAGCACCAGACCGAGGCCGATGGGAATCCAGGCATGCCAGAAATGAGTAAGGGCATAACCGACGATCCCAACGAGTGCGACCAGAATGCCGAAGACGATAGCGAGTTTACCCATAGCGACAGATTCCTCTTACGCAGCAGAGCGACAAGCAAATCGCTCCTGCTCTTATGTTCAGCATAGTGGAAGCCGCGCAGGTGCGCTTACAGGTTTATCTATGCGTTTTGCTCTGCCGATATCCCTCTTTTTTTGAATCCTTCAGCTCATTCACGATTTCCTCGACCGCATCCTCTGGCGGCTGCACAGCCGAGACGCGCAACGCGTCCGAGGGTATCTCCAGCGTCGCCAACTGACTGTCGAGCAGCGATGGATTCATGAAGTGGCCGGCGCGGTGCTTCATGCGTTCTGCCAGAACATCTTTCGGCACTTCCAGCAACACGAAGCGGAGATCGCTCGCCGGAATCGAGCCCTGCAGTAGCTCGCGGTACGTCTGTTTGAGTGCGGAGCACGCCAGCACTCCGCCCTTGCCGCTGTTGTACCAACCCAGCAGTACCCGATGCAGGGTCCGCAGCCACGGTGCCCGGTCTGCATCCGTCAGTGGAATGCCGGCATGCATCCTGGCGACGTTCTCCTTCGAGTGGTAGTCGTCCCCCTCGGCGTACTCCCAACCCTCGCGAGACGCCAGCAGCGTGCCGATGGTCGTCTTGCCGCTCCCCGTCACGCCCATAATGACTGCGATCATGACCGTGCGGGCGCTCCGCTCGCAGCCTTCTTCAGATCGCCGAGCACCGCGCCGGGAGACCAGTCATTGGTCGGATACCATGCGGCCACTTTGCCATCCGGATCGATCACGACTGTGGACAAGGAG
>JBPCNO010000029.1:0-12665 GCA_051001135.1 Acidobacteriaceae bacterium | reverse complement strand
ATGGGAGACCAAGCGCCTTTTCCCATGCGCCCACCGCAAACTCAATTCGGCAGCGCTCCACCCCGGGCGCGTGAGCCAGCAATCCCCATCGATACAACGAAAGCAAGGTCTGCCACTTCAACCTGCTCGCAACGCTGTATGGCCGCCACCGCGAGATGACCGGCAATCCAAACGACGATGCCTCCGGGATGATCCATCGCGGTTCTGTCTCACCGCGCAGCACCAGATACGGATCTCCGGCGGCTTCACTTCCCGCGGAGGGAGCGAAGAGCACTCGTGCTCTTTCTCCCAGGCCGTTCGCAAGACTCCCGGGGAAGCTTTCGTTGGAAGATCGCGACATCGTTAGTTGGCTCTCCGGCTCGTGCGATAACTTCCCGCCAGCCTCGTCTCACTCGCCTCCATCTTCCCGATCAAGCGTTACTCTCCGTCTTCTGAGCTCAAGTATATCTTCCGCAAAACGCACAGCCCCGCATAAACAGCAGCGCGCGATTACGGTGGTGTAGGTACTAGAGGGAGTCGTAGAGCGGGTACTTGTTCGTCAGATTCACGACCGTGAAACGAGCGTTCAGTTTGTACCGCTCCATGTGGACGAATTGTCATAGCCACCGAGCGTGTCGAAGGTATTCCTCGGCTGCGTGCGCGACCGATTGTGATCGTCATTCCCCGTGCCCGGAGCGGATCGTCACCAGAGCGAGGAGATCTGGCTGGGAGTGCAATGAGCGCCGCGCTGGCGAGAGCCTAGGCCCTCGCCAGCACTTACCTCTAAAAGTGGAAGCCGAGCTCTGCTGTCAGCGCTCTTGGCGTCACGTAATGCGTGCCGCTGAACGTAGACAGGAAGTTGTAGAGTGCGTATTTATTGGCAAGATTGACGCCAGTGAAACGCAGACTCCACTTGTACTTCTCGCTGTTGAAGAGGTTGTCCTCGCCTATTGAGGCGTCGAACAGGCTCCTCGACTGAATGCGTGGCGGGTTGTGATCGTCATTTTCCGTGCCCGGAGCCGGTACCGTGACGAGCGTTGAGCCAAATTGAGAAGGAGCGCAGGTTGTTAGGGGCGTCGAGAGAGTGGCCCGCTGGCTGCCGCAGAAGAGTCCCGCCTGTTGTTGCTCGTCGGCGGTGAGGCCGGTTAGATCGACTGGGGTGGTCGTATCGGTGGCGAAGGGCACAGATCCGGCGACCAGACCACTGTCATAGCGCCAATTGAACCCCACCCACGGTCCGCGATGCCATGGCTGGTATTGCAGGTGAGTTGTCTGGTTGAATCGCTCGTCATGATCGATGCGGAAAGGTAGCCCACTCTGTCCAACGGTTACACCCAGGCCGCCGATCTGAGGCGGGAAGAAGCGCGCGTTGACGGAAGAGAGAACGACGAAGGCGCTGAAGTTGTGGAAGTCTGGCACGCTGACCCGGACGGCTGGTCCGGAGATCTTGGAATTGTGCCAATTGATGGGAAACGTAATAGGCGTATTGCCCAGAACGCTGAAATCGTACGCATCGTGCGTGTACTTCCACAGATATTCCGCGCTCACCACAACGTGCGGGCCAAAAGCCTGCTGGAAGCCGGCGTGGAACTCATTTCGTTTGCCCGGCTGCACCCCTCCCGGTGCCGACGGCACCAGACCGCTGATGACCGGATCGAGCGCACCATTGCTGGCCAGCACCAGGTTCTCATTGAACGGGGTTTCCATCGTGCGCGCGTAGGACACGCGAAGCACGGTGCTGCTCGGCTTGATGTTGTAGGAGATTCCCAAGCGGGGCTCCGCTTGGCGGGCGACTGTCAGGCCGTTGTACAGGTCACCCCGGATGCCTAGATTGAACAGCCAATTCCCCTTCTTGATCTGGTCTTCAAGGTACAGCGCCAGTTCCTTCACATCGGTGTGGCCCCTGAAAGGATAGAGGCCACCGCCGCGCGTCAGATCGTAGGCCAGCAGAATCGGCGTGAAGTTTGGATTCGCCTGATCTCCGGCAGCGGCGCACTGAGCTGGGTCGGTGAATCCGTTCACCGGATTGCCATTTGCGTCCACGCAGGGCGCGTTAAGGCCGGCATTCACGATTCCCAGATTGTCGTTTTCCCTGAGGAATGTCTGCTCGTAAACCGCTCCCGCCTTCAAACTTTGATTGCCGCGTATGTAGGAGACATCCGTGCGGGCGCCCGTGTTCAACAGTGTTCGTCTCTGCGCAATGGTCTCTTGCTGAATAGGCCCAGAATCTGCAAACGGATTGCCGCTTGGATAGTAATTGTAGGCGTCTTTTCTGGCGTAAACCCCAAAGTTCAGCACTGTATTCGAGTTGATCAGGCGCGTGTAGGTCGGAGCAATGTTGAAGGTCTCGATTTTGGAGCGCTGGTCGGCCGGACCCACCGGATGATTGTTGACGGGATCCGTCGCGCCCAGATTCAGTTGGTCGTAGGTATTCGGCGTCTGGAACCACGAACGCGTGTAGTTCAGGTCCAGGTGTAGCGAATCGATCTGAGAGAACTGATAGTCGATCCGGTCAAAGACATTCTCTTCATTGCCCTTATCGTGGAAGACCTTGAACTCCGGCCCATCCAGAAACCTGCCGGTGTTCAATCCGTCGATGGAAAAGAAGTTCCCATAGTTCTGGCCTCCGTAGCTGATGTTGAATGCTCCGGTAGAGGACCCAAAGGAGCCGTAGGACGAGGTGATGTCGCCGGTGGGCTTGGTGATGCCTTGCCCGGAACGGGTCGTGACATCGACGACCAGGCTGGTCTTATCGCCATACTCGGCGGGCGGCGCACCGTCAATCACCTCGATTGACTGAATGGAGGCAGCAGGGATCTGGTTGGAAAAGACCTTGCTCTGCTGATCGGTAATCGGCTGACCATCGACGTAAAACGCATTCTCTGCGTGATCGCCCAGCCCGTGAAAAAGACCGTTCGAATCGGCTGTAACCCCCGGAGAAGAGAGCGTAACCAACGAGCTCAGCGACGACGATGCGCTCTCCAGAGGAAGCCTCGCGAACGAGCGGCGATCGAGGTCCGTATGCATCGTCGTGTCGGTCTCGAGCAGATCGCCGGCATCCACGGTGACGGTGCTTGAACCGGTCACCGTCAGAACACTCGTAAGGCTGACCGGCACCGTCGAACGCACGTTCACATCCTGTGCGACAGGGGCGAACCCGGCCGCACTCGTCTCAAGGTGATAATTGTTGAACGGCAGATTCGTAAACTGATAAGCGCCGTTCGCGTCGGTTTTCACGGTGACGTCATAGCCGGACACAGGATTCCGGATCTCCACTGTGGCGTTTTGCACCAGCGCTCCTGTGGGATCAGTCACGGTTCCGCGAACCGTACCAGCGCTCCCTGCGGATTGAGCGGCAAAACTTGCGGTGCACGAGAACAATACGGCCAATAGCGCGACAAACAACCGCGCGTGTCTGGATGCAAACGACATGCAGTCTCCAAATAAAGGTCAGAGTTGGGGAAGGGCAAGCGCAGATCCGCGAAGCAGATCATGCGCGCTGACAAGACTCTGGAACCTAAAGAGAGGTGGGCGGAGGCCGGATGAATGCAGTGACAACGACAAGGCATGAACCTGGAGAGGGCTCTCCCACGGACACGATGCCAAGGAGACGCAGGACGTAATGGGTCAGGTATGAGGGATGCGTATCGATGGCTACATGCGCCGACGAGCAAATCTGACAGTGAGTTGAGGCAGAATCCCCGCTCGTGTGGCTGTGTGCGGCCTCAACGGTCATGAAGATCGCAACCAGCACACAGAGCAGTGCCACGAGGATGGCGGCGAGATCGCTCCGCCTGACCACCTGTGCCGATGAAACCCCGCTATTGCATGTCGTTATCAATCTCAATCAACCATCGATACTTGAGCGCCCGATTCAACATAACCGGGTTCAATGTAAGACGTGGTCTTACTGAGTCTCCAGTATCAGATGTAGCCGGGTCCACGTCAATGCGGGGGAGACGCCGACGATCGCCTGAGTGACGACCGCCCAAATGTGGACAGCGGGGTGTTCGAGTGTCGCTGGGGACAACCAGGAGCGCCGCGCTCCCATCCCTTACGAGTGAGGTGACTATGGATCCCATTGAGAAGAAGAAAGATACCGCACGCCCATCCCACGAAGAGGCGCACGAGAACGCGACTGTCGATAGATCCGCTGACGACCGCCTGAACAAGATCGCGAACAAGGCTGCAGAGAAGGGTCTGAAGCAGCAGCGCAAGGACGAGTCGGGCAACGACGAATTTTCGAATGTCGGCCCGTCATAGGCGCGCTGACGCAAGAGAAGGGGCCCCGGTCCAGCCAAGGCCCCTTCTAGTTCTGTGACAACCCTAGTTGCGGAAGAGATCGCGAGCGGCCTGCGCGATCACCTGGCCGCCCACATCGGAGATGGCTTTGGTCAGCGGTAGCTGCTTGGGGCAGGCCTGGACGCAGTTCTGCGCGTACCCGCACTCCTGAATGCCGCCATCCCCCATCAACGCGCGCAGGCGCTCTTCCTTCAGTACTTTGCCGGTTGGGTTGGCATTAAACAGCTTGACCTGCGCGATCGTAGCCGCGCCCACAAACCCCGTCTCTTCCGTAAACTGCGGGCAGACCTCCATGCAGATGCAGCAGGAGATACAGCGGGAGAGAGGATAGAGCTCTTCCTGAAGCTGCGGGAACTGGCGTGGACCGTCGCCCAGATCGTAGGTCCCATCCACCGGCACCCAGGCGTGCACGCGCTTCAGGTTTTCAAAGAGTACGCTGCGGTCGACGGCAAGATCGCGCACTACCGGAAACTTCGAGAGAGGCTCGAGCCGGATCGGCTGCTCCAGTTTGTCCACCAGCGCGGAACAGGCCATGCGCGCCTTCCCGTTGATGAGCATGGAGCAGGAGCCGCACACCTCTTCCAGGCAATTGGAGTCATAGACGATCGGCGTCGTCTCTTTGCCATCGGTGGTAATGGGATTCGCGGCGATGTCCATCATGGCGGAGATCACGTTCATCCCAAATTTGTGCGGAATCTCGAACTTGTCCCAATGCGCCGGGCTGTCGGGACCATCCTGCCGCTTGATTTCAAGCCTGATGGTGCGCTGCAATCCGCCGCTTTCCCGCGTTGCTGTCTCTGTCATGTCCACTCCTTGATCATGGCTCTGCGATCGTTGCTCTACATCAATACTTGCGCGGACGCGGCTTGATGTATTGCGTATCGACCGCCTTATACTCGAAGCGGGGCTCGTCCGCATCGGGCGCAAAGGACGCCTTCGTGGTCTTGAGGAAACGCTCGTCGTCGCGCTCGGGAAAATCGGGCTTGTAGTGTGCGCCCCGCGATTCATCCCGCAGTCCGGCCCCGCGCGTGATGACGCGGCCCAGTTGGAGCATGTTGTAGAGCTGCCGGGTGAAGGCAAAGCTGGTATTCGCCCACATGCTCTTGTCGCTCAGGTTGATGTTGCGGAAGCGCTCCAGCAGCTCGACGATCTTCTCGTCCGTCTGCTGAATATTCTTGTTGTAGCGGATGACCGTGACATTCCTGGTCATCGAGTCGCCCAGCTCACGCCATAGCCGGAAGGGGTTCTCCGTACCGGAGGACGAGATGAGGCGCTGGTTAATCTCTTCCTGCCGCAGCTTCTCGGCCGCTGCATGTCCGTTGCTCGCTGCCGCCGGCAGGCTCTTCGCATACTCCATCGCGCGTGGCCCCGCCACAAAGCCACCGTAGATGCAGGAGACCAGCGAGTTCGCGCCCAGCCGGTTGGCGCCATGGTAGCCGTACTCCGCCTCACCCGCCGCAAAGAGCCCCGGAATGTTGGTCATCTGGTTCAGGTCCACCCACAGGCCGCCCATGGTGTAGTGCATGCCGGGGAAGATCTTCATCGGCACATCGCGCGGGTCGTCCCCCACGAACTTTTCGTAGATCTCCAGAATGCCTTCGAGCTTGCGATTGAGCGTCGCCCGATCGATATGCGTCAGGTCGAGATAGACCATCGGCTGCCCATCGATGCCGAGGTTGTGTTCAAACACGACCTTGTGAATCGCGCGCGTAGCCACATCGCGCGGCACCAGGTTGCCATATTTGGGGTACCACTCCTCCAGGAAGTAGAAGCGTTCACTCTCCGGAATGCTCTTGAAGTCGCGGCTATCGCCCTGCTTCCTCGGCACCCACACGCGGCCGCCCTCGCCGCGCGCGGACTCCGACATCAGCCGCAGCTTGTCCTCTCCCGGAATCGAGGTCGGGTGCACCTGGATGAACTCGCCATTCGCGTAGTAGGCGCCCTGCTGATACACCGCCGACTGCGCCGATCCGGTGCAGACGACCGAATTGGTGCTCTTGCCGAAGATCGCGCCCACCCCGCCGGTGGCCAGGATCACGGCGTCGGCGTCGAAGGTGCGGACCTCCATGGTCTTCAAATTCATCGCGCAGATACCGCGGCACGCGCCCGCATCGTCGAGCACAGCCGATAGAAATTCCCAGCCCTCGTACTTCTGCACCTTGCCTTCCGACTCATGCCGCCGCACCTGCTCGTCCAGAGCATAGAGCAGTTGCTGGCCGGTGGTGGCGCCCGCGAAGGCCGTACGGTTGTAAAGAGTGCCGCCGAAGCGGCGGAAGTCCAGCAACCCTTCCGGCGTCCGATTGAAGGGAACACCCATGCGGTCGAGCAGGTCGATAATCCCCGGAGCCGCCTCGCACATGCCTTTGACCGGCGTCTGGTTGGCGAGGAAGTCGCCGCCATAGATAGTGTCGTCGAAGTGCAGCCAGGTGGTGTCGCCCTCGCCCTTCAGGTTCTTGGCCGCATTGATCCCGCCCTGGGCGCACACCGAATGCGAGCGCTTGACCGGAACGATGGAGAAGAGGTCGACCTTGCCGCCAGCCTCGGCGATCTTGATCACGGCCGAGAGTCCCGCGAGTCCCCCGCCTACAACGATGATCCTGGGTGCTGCTGACATGGTTCCGGTGTTCCTTTCCTGCTTCACTGCTTTTCTGTCTACCGTCATGCTGAGCGCAGCGAAGCATCCATGCGGCGCCGGCGGAGCGGAAGTCTTCGCCTTCCGTAATCCCCTATCGCGAGAGCGGCGTTTGCCCAGCAGCGGGCGGAGCGGCCATGGTGCCTTCGGTGATTTGCTGTCGCGTCAGATCGGCCGGAGCATTCGCGTACTTGGCGCTCACGAAGGCGTACATGCTGGCCAGACCGATGACCGTCAGCAATACCCCCAGCACCGTGCACGCGTAACCAAACATGCGCCGCGAGCGATCGCCCGGCGTGATGCCCCACTTGGCGGCGAACAGCCACAGGCCGTACGCGAAGTGCCAGCAGGTGCAGATCATGGCGATGATATAGACCGCAAGCATCCACGGATTCGCGAGTTCGATCTGCACCTTGTGAAAGGCCGCGCCCGGATGTTCCGGCAGACTCACCCCCGCGAAGCGCTGCCGCCAGACGTGCTGGGCGATATACGCGAAGGCCACCAGACCCGTCCATCGCTGCGCCACGTACATCCAATTCCCCGCCCACGGGTAGTAGATGACATTCGCCTTGCCGCGCCACCAGATGTACACGCCATAGAGCGCGTGATAGAGCAGGGGAAGAAAGATGAACACCCACTCCAGCACGCGCACGAACGGCAGGCTGTTGAGGAACTCGACTTGGTGCCCGTAGGCCGCGGGTCCCTTCAGCGCTTCAAAGTTCGAGATCAAATGCTCAACCAGGAAGGCGCCGATAGGCACGACACCGCTGAGCGAGTGGAGTCTGCGCCAAAAAAATGAATGTCCCTGGCCCGCGCGCAGAGGCGGAACGCCGCGCGTCGTTGTTGATGCTGCGGGGCTGGCGGTGGTCGCCATAGTCTGGTGGCTCCTTCTGATCTCTCCGGGAGGAAGGACGCTGGAGAGCGAGACAGCGGTTGTGCCGAACTCCCTATTATTGGTGGCAGTTAGAAGCAGCGTCAAGGCGCGGGAGCGAAGCGCTGCGCATTCGATCAAACTTCCCGTGCCCGATGGTCACCAGAAGATAAGCCGCGCAGCAACTCATTCTGCAGCAAAGCCTGGAGAGCGCACCCACGGTGACTCAATCGCTGCTTGGTTTCGAGATCGACCTCAGCCATGGTTAGCCGCAACTCCGGCAGATAAAACAAAGGGTCGTAGCCGAAGCCACCGCCGCCCCGGGGTTCCGTGAGAATCACGCCCTCCACCGCGCCCTCAGCGGTCGCCAAAACCTCGCCCCGGCGCGCGAGAGCGAGCACGCAGCGGTAGCGCGCCGAGCGCCGGTCCTCCGGCACGCCGGCAAGCTGCGCGAGCAGGTGCCGATTGTTCCGCGCATCGGTTGAGAGCGGCGCGCTATCCCCTGGGGTGCCCCATTCTAGCGAACCGGCGTCCCCAGCATGCGGACTTTGCCTGCTGGGGTGGGGAGCCAGGGTGGGGTCGTTGCCGGAGTCCGCTGCGTAGCGCGCCGAGCGGACGCCCGGAGCACCGCCAAGCGCGTCCACTTCCAGGCCCGAATCATCGGCCAGCACCAGCGCCTCCGGCCGATACCCGCTATAGAAGACTGCCTTGATGCGCGCATTGGCTTCAAAGGTAGGGCCATCTTCAATGGGCGCGTCCACCTCTCGAACGCCCGGCAATGGCTCGATGACCACGCCGAACAGCTTCGCCGCAACCGAGAAGTCGCGTAATTTCCCGGCATTGCTGGTGGCTACGTAAAGCACGGGCGGGTTCACGCGCTTCATCTTAAATGGGCATCGTCTGGGCTTCCGGACAGCCCGCCATCGCTTGCAGACGTGCCATCGATCGGCGCGAGCACTCCGGCCAGCGGGCAGCCGGCGCAATGCGGACTCGGTCCGCAATGCTGTTTGCCCACCATCACAATCAGCGCATGAAATTCGTTGAAATGCGGAAGCTGGGCAGCAGCATCCTCCCCCCTGAACGCTCCGCACGCCAGGCGCTGCAGCTCGCCATAGCTGGCGTTGGTTGGCGCAAGGCCGTGACGGATGGTGATGCGGCGGAGATATTCATCGACCACCATCACGCTGTGCCCCAACGCATAGAGCAGGATGGCGTCCGCCGTCTCCTGGCCTACGCCGGGAAGCGCCAGAAGCTGTTCGCGGAGCGCGCCGGTGGGAACGGCGGAGAGCCGTTCCAGCGAACCGCCGTACTCATCCGCAAGAAAGCGTACGAACGCCTTGATCGCCGCCGCTTTGCGCACCATGTAGCCTGACGGACGGATGTGGACGCGTAGTTCCTCTTCAGCAAGCTGATGCAGTGCGTCCACCGTCAACAGCTTGTGCGTGCGCAGGTTCTCAATCGACCGCTCCACGCTTCGCCAGGAGGTGCTCTGCGTGAGGTACGCGCCGACGACGACCTCGAGCGCGGTCTCCGCGGGCCACCACTGCTGCGGCCCATAGGCCTCTACCATGCGCGCATACATCTCACGCAGAATCGCGATGCCTGCTGCACTGGGCTGCCAGTCGGCTCTCCGCGCGCGGCCACGCCGCAGTATGTTGGCTGGCCTGACCGGCTCTTTCGCTGGCGATGGGGTGCTTAAAGTCTTGCTTTCAGTGACGGTGGAAGATCGCATCGTATCTGGAAGGACGTTCACCTCTTACGGAGTGTAGATGCAGATGGCAGGCTCCGGAGAAAAGACGGCCGCCGGCGCCTGCGGCTGGCGCGCGTATAAGGAATATCTGGAGATGCACACGCGCAAGCGCCGCGAGATGGTGCACATCACCGATCAGGTGGAGCGTGTGGTGCACGCCAGCAAAGTGCAGGACGGACTTTGCTTCGTATCGCCCATGCACATCACCGCAGCTATCTACGTCAACGACAACGAGAGCGGGCTGATCGAAGACATCGACGAGTGGCTGGAAACACTCGCTCCCGCGCGCTCGGACTATCGCCACCATCGCACCGGTGAGGACAATGGAGACGCGCACCTGAAGTCACTGCTGCTGCATCATGAGACGACCTTACCGGTCACCGCCGGCCGGCTGGACCTGGGAACCTGGCAGCGCATCTTCTACGCGGAGTTCGATGGGAAACGGCGCAAACGCGTCATCGTAAAGGTGCTGGGGGTCGGCTCGTGATCTCACTCGATGCGGAGGCCGTTGAGTCCTTGAAAGCGTCTGACTTTCGGGCGCCAGTAGCATCCTCAAAGCCGTAGAGCACCATGTCGACGCGTCGATTTCTGGCCCGGCCCTGTACTGTGGTCTCCGGCGCGACGGGATGAAACTGGGCGTAGCCCGCGGCTGACAGCCGCTCCGCCGGAATGCCCTCTTGTTCTATGTATCGGCGAACCAGCCCGGTTGCCCGCGCCGTGGAGAGCTCCCAATTCGAACGGTACAGCGCATTCTGAATGGGCGTTGAGTCGGTGTGCCCCTCGATACGGATATCGCAGCGAGATCTCCGCAACTCTCCTGCGATCCGGTGCACGACCACGCCGGAACCAATCTGCATCTCTGCGCTGCCGCTGCGATAAAATCCAGCCTCGCTCAAAGAGAGGACGATGACGCCGGCACGCTCGCTCACAGAGACGCTTCCGTGCGCAATCTCCGCGCTCAGCAACCGCCGCATGCGCCCATCCAATTCCGCGCGCGCAGCCGTCTCCCGCACCGCCAAGGCTCGCTCTTCCGCAGCTCGCTCTTCCAGGACCGGAGCCGCAACCTGATTGGGGGCGGGATCGGTCACACCGGCTCTCGTAAAGCTTTGCAGCGCTTGCCTGAGAACGTTGGACGCTTGCCCATCCGGATCGGCGTTGTTCTTCTGCGACTCCGCAAACAGCACGACAAAGAACGCCAGCAGCAGCGTAAGCAGATCCGCATACGAGACCAGCCAGCGGTCGCGGGTCTGCGATGACGGCTCTACGCGGCGCCGCATCTGGAGTTTCCCTGTGCCGTTGCCTGCGGATGTGTCCCTCCTGGCGAAGTTGCGGGATGCAGGAGTTCCGCATGCGGACGCGTGCGTCCATCATGCGAGTCCGCGCAGATGCGAACACGCGCTTCCATCTCCGCGGGACTCAACCGTGCTGCAATGCAGAGCAGCCCCTGGATCAGCACCTGCCGCCCCTGTCGAAGCTGCCGAGCGTGAACACGGATACGCCCAGCGAGCGGAAGCAGCAGGAGGTTGGCCGCTGCCACGCCGTAGATCGTAGCCGTGAAGGCGATGCCAATGCCGCGGCCAACTTCATCGATGCGCCCCAGATGGTTCATCACCTGGATCAGGCCGAGAATGGCCCCAAGCAGACCCATGGTGGGAGAGAAGCCGCCGGCCGCTTCAAATACAGCCGCCGCATCTTCCTGCTGCTCCAGTAACCCATCCGCCGTCTGCTCCAGTACCGCGCTAAGATCCGTTGCTGCCTGGTTCTCCGCAAGCAATCTCAAAGCGTGTGCGAGAAACATGTCCGTGGACTCATCCGCTTCACGTTCGAAGGAGAAATCGCGCTCGCGCCGCACTCGGGCGCCGAGTGTCTGCAACTGCTGGATATCCTCTTCGGGGCTTGCGGATGAAGCGCTCAGCGAAAACCATGCCGCGCGCACCGCCTCCAGGATTGCCTGCAAGGGATACTGCAGCATGAGCGCCCCCAGCGTGCCTCCACCCACAACCAGCAAGGCGGTGGATTGGAGCAGTTGCAGTAGCCGGCCGCCTTCAAGCGAAAATCCGGCGGCAAGCGAGAGCAGCGACATCACTGTGCCTGAGACTGCGCCCTTTGCCAGACTCCGCCGACGCCGCAGCGCAGGACCCGAGGCAAGAGGAAGGGGAAGCGTAGGCGAGCTCATCGCGCGAAAGCTCCCTTCGGCGCGGCATTCAGCAGCAGACGACTCAGATTGGACTGGGTGAGTTTCATCATGCGCGGGGTCTCCCATGTGGGCCGGCAACTCCTCTATCGGCAGCATCGGTCAACACATGAGGCACAACACATGAGGCACAACACATAAGACGCACCGCACGCGACGGTCCCAAAAACACAGCTTGCTGGCAATTTCTTGTAAAGCCTTCCCGCCACCCGCCGATGAAGGGTGTGAGCAAGCCTGGTTCCTTCCGGAGGTTGAGCAAGCGCTCATCACCTAAGCCGGGAGCCTGAGATCACACAACCAAACGGGAGCCAAACCAATGTCTTTAGGCGTTTTGAACAATATCAGCGCTACTTACGCGGCCAATAACCTCAACAACTCACAGAACAGCCTGCAGAACGTCCTCACGCAGCTCTCTTCCGGATCGCGCATCAACTCCGGCGCGGATGATGCGGCCGGCCTTTCGCTGGCCGACGGTCTGATGGCCAACCAGACCGCGCTCGCGCAGTCGGCGCGCAACACCAGCCAGGGCGTGGGCCTTCTGCAGACCGCCGATGGCGCGCTCTCGCAGGTCAACAACCTGCTGAACCGTGCTGTCACGCTGGCCGCCGAAGCCGGTAACGGCACCATGAATGGCACGCAGAATGCGGCCGCCAACCAGGAGTATCAATCCATCCTGGCCGAGATCAACAACATCGGCGCGACCACCACCTTCAACGGTCAGGCGGTCTTCGGCACCGCCACCACCCCCGCGAGCTTCTCTATCTATACCAGTGACGGCTCCACCACCGGCACCTCGACGGACACCATCAAGATCGCGGGCCTCAGCAGCGCGTCGGTCGGCGATGTCGGCGGCACGATCTCCTCCGGCCCCGGCAACTCCATCAACTACACCGCTGGAGCGGGCATCGCACTCAATGGAGCGGGTATGGATCTGACC
>JBPCNO010000028.1:0-11059 GCA_051001135.1 Acidobacteriaceae bacterium | reverse complement strand
CAGGGTGGTCCTCCGGGACCGCATCGCGTGGAGGGTATCGGCGTCAGCTTCATACCCCGCACCTTCGATCCGGCTATGGCGGACGACATCCTGATGGTCACCGATGAGGATGCCTTCACCATGGTTCGCCGGCTGGCCGCAGAAGAGGGCTGCCTCGCTGGATCGAGCGCCGGCGCCATCGTGCACGCGTCCTTCCAGATCGCAGAACGTCTCGGACCCGGCAAGCGCGTCGCCACCATCATTCCCGATTCCGCCGAGCGCTATCTCTCGAAGGACATCTTCGCCAACGGCAAATAGCCCGCCGTTGCCGAGAGATCATCCGGGTGCCCCATCCTGAGCGGTTTCATCGCGAAGGGTGGGAGACCACATGCCCCAACGGTATTCAAGGACCCACATCCATGATTGAAGAGACCAAGACCGGCTTCGCCACACGCGCCATCCACGCCGGCCAGCAACCCGACGCCTCCACCGGCGCCGTCAACACGCCCATCTATCTCACCTCCACCTACGTGCAGGAAGAGATTGGCAAGAACAAGGGCTACGAGTACTCGCGTGTGTCGAACCCCACGCGCACGGCGCTTGAAGACAATCTCGCCGCGCTCGAGAATGGCCGCTCCGCGCACGTCTTCTCGAGCGGCATGGCCGCCATCTCGGCGCTCGTCACCATGTTCAAGACCGGCGACCACGTCATCTGCGGCTCCAATGTCTACGGTGGAACGCCCCGCCTGTTCAATCAGGTGGTCGCCAACTACGGCATCACCTTCTCCTACGTCGATACCACCGATCCGGAGAACGTGCGGCGCGCGCTCACTCCCCAAACGCGCCTGGTGCACATCGAGACGCCCACCAATCCCATGATGCAACTCACCGACATCCGCGCCATCGCGGACATCTGTCACGAAGGTGGACACAAGATAGATCTGTGCGTCGACAATACCTTCATGTCGCCGTACTTCCAGCGTCCCATCGAACTCGGCGCCGACATCGTCATGCACTCCACCACCAAATTTCTCAACGGACACTCCGACGGATTGGGGGGCGTGCTCGTCGCCACCACGCCGGAGCAGGCCGAGGCCTACGCCTTCGTGCAGAAGTGCACCGGAGGCATTCTCTCGCCCTTCGAGTCCTACCTGGTGCTGCGCGGCGTCAAGACGCTCGCCGTGCGCATGCGGCAGCATGATGAAAACGGACGGGAGGTCGCGGCGTGGCTGGCCAAGCACCCCAAGGTGCAGAAGGTCTTCTATCCCGGCCTGCCCGACCATCCGCAACATGCACTTGCGAAGACGCAGATGAGCGGCTTCGGCGCGCTGATCTCATTCGAGACTGGCTCGCTGGCCAACGCCAACAACCTGCTCAAGCGCGTGCGCGTCTGTTCACTGGGCGAGAGCCTGGGCGGGGTCGAGACGCTCATCTCGCATCCCGCTACCATGACTCACGCGGCCATCGGCGCGGAAGGCCGTGCAGAGATCGGCATCACCGACGGATTGGTGCGCATCTCCGTCGGCATCGAAGACGTCGCCGACATCCTCGCCGACCTCGACCAGGCGCTGGCCGCCGTCTAGTGCGGCCCGTACAAGACCGTCATTCTGAGGCGCGCAGCGACGAAGAATCCATACGCAGCCTTGGGGTAACGCAGCTATGAGACGCGAGGGTGGCTGGGTGTACATCCTGGTGGGTAGGACAGGGACCCTCTACATCGGCGTGACCAGTAACCTCTACCGTCGCGTGATGGAACATCGAATGGGAATTCGTTCCGGTTTCGCGACGAAGTATGATTGCGATCGGCTTGCATATTTTGAAGAGCTTGGCGACATCCGGAGCGCTATCGCACGAGAGAAGCAAATGAAGGGCTGGACGCGAGCGAAGAAGATTGCCCTGATAGAGACCGCAAATCCAGAGTGGAAGGACCTCGCGGAGAAGTGGGGAACGATGATGCAAGGCCCGTCGATGGAGGGCCCGTCATTCTGAGGAGCGGATCGACGAAGAATCCAAACAATGCCCCGGAGCGGCTGTGCTACCCCCGTATCCCCGATATCAATCTGCTAAATTCCTCTGTCTAAAAGGTTTATGCCAAGGGAGTGCCCGTAAATTCCTCTGCCTATTGGAGTTACGGATAAATTCCTGCAAACAAGCTACTTAGGGGCACCTCTCGGCCTTCCAGAGCGGGTAAAGGGCGGGACCGATGTACCCTCTATTCCCAGTGTACCGGGTCAGGGGTAAAGGCACGCCAAGCCGGACGTGACGATAGTCACGTCGATGTAGAGCGTACCTATCCTACCCCACCAGGATGTACCCCCAGTCACCCTGCGCCTCATAGCTGCGTAACCTAAAGCTCGTATGGATTCTTCGTCGCTCCGCTCCTCAGAATGACGGTCTATACGGGCACAGCCGCTCCGAATGCAGGGCGTTGCCTGGATTCTTCGTTCGCTCCGCTCCTCAGAATGACGGTATGGGGTAGCACCCATCACTGCACCTGCCCGCGCGGACGCAACCGCCGCATCTCCCCCGCGCAGGCCACCGCGTTGAGCGCCGTCAGTTTGAGATTGTCTGCCGCTGCCCACAGCCAATAGCGCGTCACGGGGCCGCTCTGGTCGTCGGCTGGGCGCACCTGGACCAGGATGTCTTCCTGCCCGGCTGCCGCAAGGTTCGACGGAACATCCTCATCGCTCTGCGTCACCTCAACGTGGCCGCCGACCTCAAGCGCGGCCGACAGTTGCTCCGGCGCGACCGGCCGCTCGAATTCGAGACCGATGGAGAAGGTGTGGCCGTGGAAGACCGGGGCGTGCACCAGCTGCACCGCCACCTTGGGCAGTTTGCCCGCCGACAGCAGCGCGTAGTGCCGCCGAATGCGGGCTTCCGTGGCGCGCAGATGTATCTTCGCCTCCTCGCCGGCCACCGGGATGGCATTGAAGGCGACCTGCGTGTCGTAGAGCAGCTTGGGCAGGCTCTGGAAGGACAGTAAATTCACCGTCTGCTGATGCAGTTCGTCCATCGCGGCCCGGCCATATTCGGACGCCGGCTCCAGCACCGTGGCGAATGCCGAGCGTATGGCCCCAGTGGCCTTGGCGCGCGCGAGCAGCAGCGCCAGCGCCAGCGCGGCGGGGTGTGCCGGGATGGTGGCCGGGGTCTTCAGGTCGAGCGAGGGAACATTGGCATCGCCCGCCTCCGCCTGCAGCCAGGGAGCACACACGACGGCCCCTGCTTCGGCCTCCAGCGCGCCCGACAGGTCGATGATGCTCGATCCCGCGCGCACCGCCGTCTGCCAGTGCCGGAGTGTGACCTCCGGCTCGGAGGTGAAAAATGTAAAGTCCGCGTGGGCAAAGGAAGACTGGGTGATCTGCTGAATGAACGTTACTTCGTCCCCCACCGCTTCCAGCTTGCCGATCGCCTCCTCGTCGTCCATCAGCACGAAGTCTGCCGCGGCAAACGAGGATTCGGCGAGCGCTTCGTTCAGTTCCTTGCCCCGCAGAGACGCGGCGCCGACGATTGCGATTCGAAAATTTTCTGGCATCAGGAGTGGCTCGGTACATCGTTCGAGTGTGTCGCAGTGGTGGTTGCAATATCGTCCATCTCGGTCGTGAGCGCCGCGCTTCCGCCCATGTGGTCGGCCTGGTCATCGTTCTCCCGCAGGCGGCGCTTGCGCCGGCGCTGCGCGGAGTAGGCCGCGCGCGCGACGACGCCGGAGAACAGGTAGACGAAGAAGCAGAGCGGCAGGATATACGACGAGAAATTCACCAGCGCATACAGCATCAGGCCGAGCAGCACGATCAGGCGGAAGGGATGCCGTCCGCGCAGGTTGATCTCCTTGCCGCTCCAGAAGCGCCAGGTGCTCACCATCAAAAATCCGCACAGCCCCACTACCACCATCCATGCGATGGCAAACCACCCATTGAATACCGGGGTCCCATTCAGCATGTGCACCATGGAAGCGAGCACGCCGGCCGCGGCCGGGATCGGCATGCCTACAAAATACTTGCGGTCCGGCCGCCCCGGATTCTTGGGCTGCGCGTCGGTGCTGATGTTGAAGCGGGCCAGCCTGCTGGCTCCGCATATCAGGAAGAGGAAGCAGATGAAGCCGCCGAACTCCACCAGCTTCTGCCGCAGCACGTGGTCCATGCTGAGCGACAGCATGCGGAAGCCCCAGGTATAGGCCAGCACGCTCGGCGCAACGCCGAAAGTAACGACATCCGCAAGCGAGTCCAGCTCCTTGCCGAACTCGCTGGCGGTATTGGTCATCCTGGCGATGCGGCCGTCGATCGCATCGAAGGGAATCGCCAACAGAATGGCGATGGCGGCGAAGTCGAAGTGGTGCGGCTCGAGCGTGGAGCCCTGCAGGCTCTGCGTGATGGCGTAGTAGCCCGCCCCGATATTGATGGACGTGAACAGCGACGGCAGCACGTACATGCCGCGCCGGCGCGGGCGCCGGCTGCGCCTGTCCTCCCGGGCAGCGATCAACGGCGGGTCTCCAGCACTTCGCGCAGCATCATCGGTTCTTCGGTATCCGCGGGAGAGACCTCGATGTCCGCCAATACGGACGAGCCACCCTGCACCCGTTGGCCCTTTTCCACACGAATGTGCGCGTCACCGGGCAGCAGAACGTCCACCCGGGATCCAAATTTGATCAGGCCCACCCGCTCGCCGCGCGCCAGCGTGGCGCCGGCCTGCGGCTGAAAGACGATACGCCGCGCCAGCAGCCCGGCAATCAGCTTGAAGGAGAGCACGCACCCATCGCCATCCATCACCACCAGGCTCTGCTCGTTGCGCTCGGCCGAATCCGGATTCAGCGCATTGAGATACTCGCCCTTTTTGTAGACCACCTCGCGTATAACGCCCGCAATGGGTGCGCGGTTGACATGCACGTTGAACACACTGAGGAAGATGCTCAGCCGCAGCTTCGGCCCGTCGGCGGTCTGGATGCGGGCAATCTCCGTCACCTTCCCATCGGCCGGCGACACTACCAGCCCCGCCCCTTGCGGGATCACCCGGTTCGGGTCACGGAAAAACCATAGAAAGAAGCCAGCCAGCAATACGGGCACGAGCGTCAGCACCCAGCCAAAGATCCAGCCGGCCGTGAACAGATGCACCAGCACCGCGACCGCAAGCAGGCTTATGCCGTAGTAGTACCCATCACGAACCATGATTCATTCCCATCACAGGCATTAGACCATTTTCCCCTGCCGCTGTGGTGGGTTGCCGAGGCATAGCGTGCAGCCGCCCCGCGAAAGGACGGCTGCATGCTCGTTTACTCCGGGCCAGGCATTGCGTGTTTGATTTCTACGACTGGACGCTCCCCAACGCGTTCAGTTGGTCCTTTGTCTGTAGCTTCAGCTTCTTCAGCCGGGTCTCTTCGATCTGCTGCTCCGCCGACAAATAGCTGATGCTCTGCAGCGATTCGAGTCGTTCGGAGTAAGCCCGGTGTTCTTCCTGCAGCCGGGCCGCAACCAGGGAGTGCCCATTGGATGATGCTTCCATCTCTCACTTCCTCCTCTTCCGTAAGACGGCAAACCGTGCCGCGGGGTGGGCTTTGCCGCCGCGAAGAATTAAAGCACAACCGGGGGACTCCCGGCATCCACCCTCGCTTCCATCAGCAGGGCATCCTCTGGCGGCTCCGGATAGTAGCCGCGGCGGCTGCCGACGGCGGCGAAACCGTGCCGCCGGTATAATCGGATCGCAGCCAGATTGGAGGTGCGCACCTCCAGCCGGATAGCCGGTGCCCCCGCGGTTCGAGCCCAGTCAAAGACCGCCTCCATGAGTCTCGCGCCACCGCCCTGCCGCCGGTGCTCTGGGACAATCGCGATGTACTCAAGCTCGCACTCAGGCGGTCCACCGGGGGTCAGCAGGGCGGCGCCGGCAAATCCCACCACCCGGTCGCCGGCCCTCGTGCTTTCCTGCGAACAGAGCACCCAGGCGCGGCGTTCAAGGGGCGTGCGCGGGCCTTCGTCGTCTAGAAAGGAGTCATAGTCCCGCTCGCGCCAGGCGGGGGCCTGCGGTGTTTCGGCCATCCGCCGCAGCACGGCGGGGAGATCCGCCGGTTCCATCGGTCGCAGATGCAGTGTGGGATTCACGCCCGAGCCTATGGGGTGGCGCTTGCCGGAGATGCCTTCCTGGCGAAGAGCTCCGCATCGGAGCGCCGCAGGTAGTTCGCATCCGCTATCGCCGGATCGTCGAAATCAGCGGCGCGGAAGCGCGGCAGGGAGTACCGGATGGCATCTTCCGCGCTGGGCGGCGCGACGCGGATCGCTCTGAGTGACCCCAGCCGTTCCGCCAGCAGCGCCTCGCAGACGACGACGGCAAGCCCTCGGTCCGCAGCCGTTGCGATCTCTGCCTCGGTCCCCAGCCACTCGCGCACGCAGCGTCTGCCGCGGTATTCGCCGCAGAAGTACTCGCCCCGCCCGGCATCCAGCACCGCCAGCACTGCGTCGCGCTTGACTTCGCGCCTGACTGGGTCACCACTGACGGAGGCGGCGAGCGTGGCCAGCCGGGAGAGCACGATCAGCGGCTTGTCCAGCGCTTCCACCAGCCCCTTGGCCGCGCTCAGTCCCACCCGCACGCCGGTAAAGCTTCCCGGGCCCGCGACCACCACCACGCCCGCCAGATCCGAAGCTGTCAGCTCTTCCTGCTCCAGCAGGTTCGCGATCGCAGGCACCAGTTGCGCAGAGAACGAGCGTCCGGCAAGCTCCACCTGAGCGGCAAGCTCCACCGGTGCGATCGGTTGCGCCGCGCCCCCGACACGGGCCAAAGCCACGGTGCCGGTGACGCCGCAGGTGTCTAATCCCAGGAGTACCGATCCCAGGGGTACCGACCGGCCCAGCGGCACCGCCGGCTGCGGAGCGTCGTCAGACGGCAGACGGTCAGCCATGCGTGGCTTCGTCCGCAACCGGATCCTGAATGGGATCCTGGCATATCTCGACCAGCACGCCCCCGGCGCTCCGCGGATGCACGAAGAAGTAAAGATGACCGCCAGCCCCTACCTGGATCTGGGGCGAAGCGATCTCCACTCCTCGTTCTTTCATCTGCTCCAACGTCGCGGAGATGTCGTCAACATGCAGCGCCACATGGTGCAACCCCTCGCCACGTTTCGCCAGGAATTTGCCCACCGGCGTGTCATCCCCGAGCGGCTCCAGCAGCTCGATGCGGCTTTCGCCCACCGGCACCATAGCAGTGCGTACCCCCTCGTGCGCCACCTCTTCTTCGTGTGTGACGGCAAGCCCGACGGCCTCATAAAACGTTCGCGCCGTGGCGATGCTCTTCACTGCAATCCCCAAGTGATCGATGCGGGTTCCGCGTTCTGTCGCTGTTCTATGCATGCTTCCGTTCTTCCTGCGCCGCGCTTTTTTTACGACTGCGGCAGTAGCCGCGCCACCAGGTGTGCAGCGAGCGCGAAGGGGTCCTGCTCACGCGCTTCCACACGCCGCGCCATCTCGTCGAGTTCCGCGTCGGAGAGCCCGTGCGACCGCATGGTACGCGTGACCTCCTGACGCACCATCTCGGTGAGCCGCGAGCGCCACTGCGCTTTGCGTCTCCGGCGTAGCTCCTCGCCATCGTGCAGCCATGCCGCAAAGCGATCGATCGTCTCCATCAGCCCGTCGATCCCGTGGCCGGTCGAAGCCACGGTCCGAACGATGGGTGGAATCCACCCGCCGTGCCGCGTGACCAGGGACTGCATCGTCTTCAGCTCCTTCTCCACGCGGTCCGCGCCCTCGCGGTCACTCTTGTTCACGATAAAAACGTCGGCGATCTCCAGAATGCCCGCCTTGATGCTTTGCACATCGTCGCCCATGCCGGGAACCAGCACCACCACGGTCACGTCCGCCAGCCGCACGATGTCGATCTCGTCCTGGCCGACGCCCACCGTTTCGAACAGGATGCGACCGCGTCCACTCGCCTCGATCACAGTAGCGGCATCGGCGGTGGTGCGCGCCAGTCCGCCCAGGGTGCCGCGCGTCGCCATGCTGCGGGTGTAAACGCCCGCGTCTGCGTGGTGCCGCTCCATGCGGATGCGGTCCCCTAGAATTGCGCCACCGGTATAGGGGCTGGTCGGATCGACCGCCAGGATGCCAACTCGGTGCTGCTGCTCGCGGAAGGCGCGCGCCATGTGATCCACCAGCGTGCTCTTGCCGGCGCCCGGCGAACCAGTCACGCCGACACGCAATGCGCCGCCGGTGAGTGGAAAACAGGCGGAGAGAATCGCTTGCGCTGCGGGAGCGTCGTTTTCCACCAGGGACACCGCACGAGCCAGCGCGCGCAGGTCACCCGAGCGGATGCGCTCGACCAGAGCGGTGATCTCTGCCCCCTGTGCTGTCGCGGCTTCGAGAGTGTCGGTCATGGGTGCGTGCACTTGCTGTGCAACGGCAAGTGTAGCAGCGAGCATGCGTGTGAGTGGCATCCGGGTGCCCCATCCTGAGCGGCCTGGTTTTGGGGCGCGAAGGGTGGGAAGCCACAACACTCATCGTGGCCATCCCGATCGTAAGCAAGGGTGTTTATCGCTTGAGCAGCTCGCGGGCAATGACCAGCCGCTGAATCTCGCTGGTGCCTTCGCCTATGGTGCACAGCTTCACGTCGCGATAGAACTTCTCCGCCGGATAGTCCTTGATGAAGCCGTAGCCCCCGTGGAGCTGGACCGATTCATCGCAGATGCGTACCGCCGCTTCGCTCGCGAAGAGCTTGGCCATGGCCGAGGCCTGGGTCGTCTTCTCGCCGGCATCCTTCATCACCGCGGCGCGCAGCGTCAGCACCCGCGCGGCTTCGAGCTGCGTTGCCATATCGGCGAGCTTCCACTGGATTCCTTGAAAGTCGGAGATGGCCTTGCCGAACTGCTTACGCTGCTGGGTGTATTTGAGCGCCGCGTCGAATGCGCCGCGTCCGATGCCCAGCGCCAGCGCCGCGATGGAGATGCGGCCGCCATCCAGAATGCGCAGCGAATCGACGAATCCCTCGCCCTCCTTGCCCAGCAGGTTCTCGGCGGGAATCTCACAGTTGTCGAAGATCAGCTCCGCCGTGTCACTGGCGCGCAGGCCCAGCTTGTTTTCCTTCTTGCCCGGACGAAAACCGGGGGCATCTTTCTCGACGACGAAGGCGGAGAGTCCATGCGTACCCTGGTCCCGGTCGGTGACCGCGATCACCACGATCACGTCCGCGTAATGGCCGTTGGTGATGAAGGTCTTGCTGCCGTTCAGCACCCACTTGTCGCCCTTGCGCACCGCCGTGGTGCGCGCGCCCGCTGCGTCGGAGCCCGAGCCGGCCTCGGTCAACCCCCAGGCCGCCAGCCATTCGCCGGATGCCAGTTTCGGAATATACTTCTTCTTCTGCTCTTCGTTGCCGGCAAGATAGATGTGATTGGTGCCGAGTGAATTGTGCGCGGCGACGATGATGCCGATCGAGCCGTCCACCGCCGACAGCTCCTCGATCGCCAGCATGTAATCGACATACCCGTAACCCGCACCGCCGAGTTCGGTGGGAAAGATCACGCCCAGCAACCCCATGCGCCCCAGATGTTTGACCACCTGCAGCGGAAACTCGCTGGCCTCGTCCCACTTCATGACGTTGGGCGCGATCTCCCGTGCCGCGAACTCGCGGATCTCCTTGCGCAACTGCTGCTGGTCTTCGGTCAAGCGGAAAGAATGGGCGGGGGACTCGCCGGTATTGCGACCAGCGTTCCCGATGCCGGGACCAAGGGAGGAGGCAGTGCTCATTGTGAAGGGCTCCACGGCTGAATGATTGGAAAACCCTCTAGCCTATCACCTGCCGCTTACCCTGTCGCCCGCGTAGTAGTTCTGACGCAGCAATCCGGTAGGTCACACTGCGCTTGCTAATGCGCGCCCTGCCTCTTGCAGACCAGGTGGTCTGCAAGAGACCAAGTCATCGCGGATGTCTTGCTGATCTCCCAATCCACCGTGAAGGTATCCGGGCCGCCGATTGAGTATCGGAAGCGATTCGCAACGTAAGGCGCCTTGGGATCCTCAGAAACAAGCGACGTCATGGTGAGCGCACCGCCCTGCCATCCGGTCGGGCTCGAGTACGTGGCAGCCCCGAAATTATTCGCGTCAAACTCAACCAAGCGCTTCTGCTGAGGATCGTAACCGATCAGATACCTGGCCACATATCCGGTCGCCGGTTCGATATCCTGCTCATCCAGCTCAAGCCATTTGCCGCCCAGAACCATCGCTCCATCGAAGGCTGACCGATGAATTTTGTTGCTGCGGAATGAACCTGTACAGCCCCAATGGCCTGCGAACTGGAAACCTTGCGGCGCCGCTGCCATCGCCGGGCCAGCCTGGGCCAGCATCAGCACTGCGCTACCGAAGAAGCACGACAACAGCGCGACCGCGTTCCGTACCTTCACTGGTGATACCTCCAGGACAGGTTATCGAATGTTCCTTGCGTGAACATCGCCTGCGGTTGCCTCGTACTGCGCCAGAATAAAATTGTCGGTCATGCCGGCGATGTAATCCGCGACCGTGCGGGGCACGCCCTCTTGCACGAGCGACGTGGCGCAGCCGATGGGCAGCAGCGACGGGTCGGCAACCCAGCACTCGAAGAGGGCAGCGATCACCGTCGCTGCCTGCGCATGGTGCCGCGCGACTTCCTCGCTGTTATAGAGGTGGGTAGATAAGTAGTGTTTGGCCTCACGCCGCATCCGCTCCATGCCTGGAGAAAAACGCGCCAGCCGTTCCGGCGCAAGCCGGATCGCGGCCAGCGCGGCGAAGCCGCCCCCCTCCACACGTTGCCGCGTCTCCGTGATCAGATCACCGGTGAGCGCATCGAGCACCCGCTTGAGGCTCTCGCTCACCATCCGGTGCTGCATGCCGCTCGCCTCGGCGTCCCCATGCGCCAGTGCGGCCCTGGCATAGGATTCGCCTACCAGCGGCACATGCTTGCGCACGTGTTCGAAATCCAGCAGGCCGGACTCGATGCCGTCGTCGAAATCCGCCGTGAGGTAGGCGATCTCGTCCGCCAGGTCGATCAATTGCGCTTCGAGCGGCGGCCGCTCATCCAGGAGATATGCCTTCAGCTCCGGATGCTCCGCAACCGAGTAATCGCGCGAATGCTTGATGATGCC
>JBPCNO010000027.1:0-39049 GCA_051001135.1 Acidobacteriaceae bacterium | reverse complement strand
GCGCATTGTTGCGTACCTCGGATGCCAGCTCCTCCAATCGCTTTGCAAAGCCGGCAAGCGCCTCGTTGTGTGCGCGCGCAGCAGCCGCAAACTGCGCCGCGCAATCGGTCAGGAAGCCTGCAATACGTTCCTGCTCAAAGCCGCTGGCCACGGTCTCCTTCGCCGGCGCAGCTCCCACCACGGCCTCCTGCATCTCTTCCACCGCCGTCATCACAGCTTGCGCGCACCATGCGAGTCCGTTGACCTTGCGGCTCCGTCGTCCGGGTGACTTCGACCTCCGCGCCTCGTATCTATCGAACGCCGCATCGATGCCCCGCAGCACTGCCGCCAGCGGAACCCCCGCCTCGCGCCAGGTCTCGATCAGCGCCCAGTCCAGCGTGGACAGTAGCAGCAGCGATCCGCGGCGGCGCGAAAAATGTGCTTCGATCTCGGTGAAATAGTTGAAGTAATTCTGCATAGCAGGGTGTCAGCTACAGCGTGGCAATCGCGGCGGCGCCATCGCGCTTATTTCCGCACGGCCTCTTTGCGATTGCGCTCGTACAGCATGCGCAGCCCGTCGAGTGTGAGCATGTCGTCAATCTCGGTGATGTACTTGGAATCTTCGAGAATCATGCGCGCCAGCCCCCCGGTGGCCACCACCCTGGGTGGCGGCGCAGCATCGCCCTTGGCGGTTGCGCCCAGCTCCGCGATCATGCGCTCCAGTATGCCGTCCACCAGACCGATGTAGCCGTAGAACAGTCCGCTCTGCAGATGTGCAATGGTGTTGGTGCCAATCACCTTCGCCGGCCGCTTGATATCCACCCGCGCGAGCTTGGCCGCACGCGAAAACAGCGCATCGGCCGAGATACCCAGCCCCGGCGCAATGACGCCGCCGATGTACTCGCCGCGCGCCGTGATCACGTCAAATGTGGTGGCGGTGCCGAAGTCCACCACGATCACCGGTCCTCCATAGCGCGCGAAGGCGGCAATCCCATTCACCAGCCGATCCGCCCCCAACTCCGCCGGATTGTCGATCAGCAGCGGCATGCCGGTTTTAATGCCCGGCTCGACGAACATCGGGGTCAGATGGAAATAGTGCTCGCACACCCGTCGCAGCGTGCTATCGAGGGGCGGCACCACCGACGAAACGATGATCGCCTTGACCCCCGAGACCTCCAACCCATGCATGGCGAAGAGTTGCAGAAACAGCACGCCATACTCATCCGACGTTTGCGTCTTGTGCGTGGTCACGCGCCAGTGTGCCACCAGGTCGGGTAATGCACGTCCCGCCGCCTCGGCTCCCGCCGCGTCCAATGGGTACAGGCCCAGCACCGTATTGGTGTTCCCCACATCGATCGTCAACAGCATCATCGTCACCGTTTCCGTTCCGGGTTGGCTTCGCGCACGCCGCCGGAGAGCACGGTCCGGATACCGTCCGCTGTCCGCACACGCAGAAAGCCGCGGCTGTCCAGCCCGTCCGTCGTTCCTGAAAACGGGCCGGAAAACCCGCCGGAGACGGTGTCCGTCTCTTCCACCGTCACCTGCTTACCCCGCACCCAGGAGGAAGCCTTCGCGAGCCGCACCAGCAATTCGTCTCCCACGCTTCCACCCATGTTTCCATCGCGCTGGCGGCTCTGCCCCGTCAGCGCCTCTGTCTCCCGATGGAGCGCCCCCAGCAGCGCAATCAGCAGATCCTGCCGCCGCCACTCGCGCTCCGTTTCGATGGCGAGCGATGTCGCTATCGATGACAGCTCCGCAGGAAACGCCGCCTGGTGTACGTTGATGCCGATCCCGATCACCATGTGCCGTACCCGCGTCACCTCGGCATTCAGTTCGGTCAGGATGCCGCAAAATTTCTTGCCCGAAAGCAGCAGATCATTCGGCCAGCGAATGTCTGGTTCCAGCGCCGTAACCTCTTTCACTGCCGCATGCACAGCCAGTCCGGCGGCGAGCGAAAACCACAAGACATCCGCCGGAGCCACACCCGGCCGCAGCAGCACGCTCACGTACAGTCCCGATCCTGCCGCGGAGCGCCATTCGTGGGCGCCTCGTCCGCGTCCCGCCGTCTGTTCGTCGGCCAGATACACCCGGCCTGCCGGCGCTCCGCCGTCTGCCTCCTGCATGGCCAGGGTATTGGTCGAGTGAATGCTCGGAAAAAAGCGGATCTGCCCTGCAAAGGGTGTTCCAGCGAGCGCCGCATCGAGCGTGGGTATGTCAAATGTGTCCGTCAATGTGTCTTCATCTAATTAAGAGCTGTCATCCTGAGCGAAGTCGAAGGATCCGCGTTCCTCCTTTTGATTTCTCTACTTGATTCCCATAGAGAACGCAGGACACGAGCGACGGGGATACTTCCCTCAATACACCTCTGCTGTGATCCGCATGCTGATGTCGATCGCAGCGGCCGAGTGCGTCAGCGAGCCGGAAGAGATATAGTCTGCCCCCGCAAGCGCATACGCGCGAATCGTCTCCAGCGTAATGCCGCCGGAAGCTTCGACAGGAATGCTCAGCCCCCGGCCCCGCACCGTCTTGATGGCTGCCGCCACCTGCTCCGGCGTCATGTTGTCCAGCAGCAGGGCTTCGGTGCCGCCGTCGAGCGCCTGTTCCAGCTCCGCCGTCGTACGCACCTCCACCTGCACTCGCTGACCGGCTTGCCGTTTGGCCAGCGCGCTGGCCAGCACTTTGGGAATCCCGCCACCCGGCGAAATATGGTTGTTCTTGATCAGGATGCCATCGGAGAGATCGTGCCGATGGTTCTCCCCGCCGCCGCAGCACACCGCATATTTATCCAGCAGCCGCAATCCGGGAACGGTCTTGCGCGTATCCAGCACCTTGGCCTTGGTGCCCGCCACCTGGTCCACATACTGACGCGTGGTGGTCGCGATGCCGCTCATGCGCTGCATCAGGTTCAGGATCACCCGCTCGCACGCCAGGATCACCCGCGCGTTGTGGCGAATGACCGCCAGTGCCTGCCCCTTCTTCACATGTACGCCGTCGAAGATCTCCGGATGGTGCACCACCTCGAAGCGGTTCGTATGCCCTGTATCGTGGCGTGCGTAGATCTCCAGAAAGCGCGGGATGGAACCCAGCCCCGCGACCACGCACTCCTGCTTCGCCACAATGGTGCCGGACGCCCGCAGCGCCGGATCGATGGTCACGGCTGTCGTAATGTCGTTGAAGGCCTTATCTTCCAGCAGCGCCTGTTCGAGGATCGCGTCGATGCGTTTGCTCTTCCAGTCCATACGCCTACGATGATACTGCGTGCTGCTTTAGAACCTCACAACGAATCCGCCGGAGATGACCACGTTGTGTTGTCCACTGGTGGAACGCGGGAGCTGCAAGTGCGGTAGCCCGGTGTAGAAGTCTCGTACCTCGCCGCGCAGGTCGATCGGTCGCAGCAGGCGAATCGGAGTCTTGAAATCCGCCCCGCCGCCAAACTGCAACGCCCCCGTGTTCGTGCCGCGCGGCCCGAGATTAGGCTGCCCGCTCACCAGCGTGGTGCTCTCCGCAAAGCGGGCATAGCCGCCACCCACCGCCGCCCAGGGAGAAATGCGCCTGTCATCCAGAAAGCACACGCGTAAGCCAGGAGTGATGAAGAGGGACGCATAGTTCCCCGGCACGCCGGGTAACGGACTGCGCACGTCCTCACTGGGAATGGCGATCAGCGGCACTTCCAATCCCGCATCGATGGCATGTCCAATCGGCCAGGTATGCGCGAAAGTCGCTTGATATGCCAGACCGCGGTGGATCTCGCTGCCGGACTGATCAGCCTTCGAACCCTGGAGCGTGACCGGAACCTGGTTCGATCCCAGCAACAGCCCAACCTCATTGCGTTGCGCAAATCCCGCTGAGCAGAACAGCAAACCCGCGCTTAACACCACCGCAGCATATGACCGCATGACGTGCTCCTCGCGCAGCACGCATACGATCCTCAAGCGTCCAAAAGGTTACCGGTGTCGCGGTCGAGTGTCCCATCCTCGCGCCGCACGTACTCTTCCCCTCGAGACATTTCTTAAGCGCAAAGGGTAGTTTTTGGGTGCTACATTCTGAGCGAAGCGAAGGATGGGAACGATTAAACAACGGAGTCATACTGCGCGAGCGTAGCGAGTGAAGGATCTGCGTTTCTACGTCGCCATAACGAACACGCTGGTTGAAGGGTTTCCGTTGCTCTTCGCGTCTTCGTGCTCACCGCACTGTCTCCAGCGCCTCCAGCGCCGCGCGCGTCTTTGGCACCAGCAGCGCAAGCTCGCTGTTCCGCCGCCGCAGCCCCTGCACTACCGCCGCCGGCGCCTTGGCAAGAAATGCCTCGTTGCCAAGCTGGCGGTCGCCGGTGGCCTGCTCCTTCTCCATCTTTGCCAGCTCCTTGGTCAGCCTTTCCCGCTCCGCCGCCGCGTCGATCGGCTTCTCATACTCGATCGCGATATCGAACCCTGGTGTCGAACGCACGGCGGCGCCCTCGGCGAATTGCTCCACAGTTCGCAGCTCGGAGACCTTGGCCAACCGCTGGATCATCGACAGACTGTCGGCTGCATGGAAGTTTAGTGCGCTGCGCAGTTCCACTGCCACCAGCTCCTTTTCCGCAACGCCGCGATCCTTGCGCAGCGCACGCACCTCGACGATCAGTTCCTGCAGCGCCGCCATCTGCGCCTCTACCACGCTGTCGATGAGCAGCGCATTCGGCCGCGGGTAACGGCTGAGGGCAATCGAACGCGCCGGCGCATGTCCGTCGTAGAACGCATCCCACAACTCTTCGGTGATGAACGGCATGAACGGCGAGAGCAGGCGCAAGGCCGCCTCAAAAACACCGAGCAGCGTAGTCAGCGCAGCGCGCACCTGCTCCCCATCGCCGCCCTCCGCATCTCCGCTTCCGGTAAAGTTCAGCCGCAGCTTCACCGCCTCCAGATACCAGTCGCACAAGTCGCCCCAGAAGAAGCTGTACACCAGCTGGGCCGCTTCGTCGAAGCGATACTCGGCGAGTGCGCCATCCACAGCACGCGTGGTCGAGTTCAGCCGGGAGAGGATCCAGCGCGCTTCGAGCGGAGCATCTGCCCCTACCACCGGCTCCGCGGATAACGAAGCTGGCGCCACCACGATGCCCGCCTCCCGCGCTCGCTCCACCTGCATGAACAGAAACCGCGCCGCGTTCCAGATCTTGTTTGCGAACGCGCGGTAGCCCTCGGTGCGCGCCTCCGAAAATGCGATATCGGTCCCCGGCGATGCCATCGCGGCCAGCGTGAACCGCACCGCATCGGTGCCGAACCGGCCCACGATCTCGATGGGATCGATCACATTGCCCTTGGTCTTGGACATCTTCTGCCGGTCGGCGTCCCGCACCAAAGCGTGGATGTATACCTCCCTGAAGGGCACCGCGTCGGCCAGCGTGCGCGCGCTGTCATCCGGCATCGGCACATCGAGCATGAAGTGGCAGCCGAGCATGATCATGCGCGCCACCCAGAAGAACAGGATGTCGAATCCCGTCACCAGCAGATCGGTCGGATAGAAGGCGGCAAGGTCGGACGTCTGCCGCGGCCAGCCGAACACGGTGAAGGGCAGCAGGCCGGACGAGAACCACGTGTCCAGCACATCCGTCTCCTGCGTGATCTCCGCGCTTCCGCAATGCTGGCACGCGGCCGGCGTTTCGCGCGCCACGGTGATCTGGTGGCATGCCGCGCAGTGCCAGGCGGGAATGCGATGACCCCACCAGAGCTGGCGTGAGATGCACCAGTCATAGATGTTCTTCATCCATTCGTCGAAGGTCTTGCGATACTGCTCCGGCGTAAAACGGACGTGGCCCTGCGCCACCGCCTCGATGGCCTTCTCGGCCAGCGGCTGAATCTTCACGAACCATTGGGTTGAGAGCCGCGGTTCCACCACCGTCTTGCAGCGATCGCACCTACCCACTGCATGGCTGTGCTCCCTGGTATTTACAGACAACCCGCTCGCTTCCAGATCGGCCAGAATCCGCTTGCGCGCCTCGTAGCGGTCCAGCCCCGCATAGCGCCCGCCGTTCTCATTGATGCGGCCGGCCTCGTCCATCACATTGATGGACGGCAGATGGTGCCGCTGCCCCAGCGCGAAGTCGTTTGGATCGTGCGCCGGCGTGATCTTCACCGCCCCTGTCCCGAACTCCGGACTCACCCAGCTGTCCGTAATGACCGGGATCTCACGGCCCACCAGCGGCAGCCGCAGCGTTTTGCCGTGGAGATGTTTGTAGCGCTCATCATCGGGATGCACCGCCACTGCCACGTCGCCCAGCATGGTCTCCGGACGCGTCGTGGCAATCACCACGGAAGTGGAATCGTCGTCTGCGCGGTAGGGAATCTCGTACAGCTTGCCCTGCTGCTCCTCGTGCACCACCTCCAGGTCGGAGATGGCGGTCTGGCAGCGCGGGCACCAGTTCACGATATACGCGCCGCGATAGATCAATCCCTGCTCGTAGAGCCGTACGAAGGCCTCGCGCACGGCAACCGACAGCCCCTCGTCCATGGTGAAGTATTCGCGCGACCAGTCCACCGATGCGCCCAGCCGTTTCATCTGGTTCAGGATGGCCCCGCCGTATACCTCCTTCCACTGCCACACCCGTTCCACAAACGCCTCGCGCCCAAGCTGTTGCCGCGTCGTGCCTTCCTCCGTCAACTGGCGCTCCACCATCATCTGCGTCGCGATGCCGGCATGGTCCGTTCCCGGGACCCACAGCGCACGCTCGCCCCGCATCCTGTGCCACCGCGTCAGGATATCCATCTCCGTCTGGTTGAGCATATGACCCATGTGCAGCCGTCCGGTCACATTCGGCGGCGGCAGCAGGATGGTGAAATGCTTCTGCGGATCGGCCGCTGATGAATCAGCGGCAGGGGAGGCAACGGCGAACAGGTTTTCGCGGACCCAGTATTCGGCCCAGCGCTCTTCAATGGCAGCGGGATCGTACGCTTTTGGCAGCTCGTGTGGCATGGGAATGTCTAGGGTACCAGTGTTGGCGAGCGCAAAGCGTCAACGGGTACATGGTGCCTGCGGTCCACGAAGCGCAGCCACATTTCGCTCCGGCAGTTGTGAAATCGATTGACTGTTGGAATTGCCGCGGCCTAAAGTGGCTGGCTGCATTTGTCTCACCCTCCATCGCCTCGGCAAATCTGGCGCAATCGCCGGAGTGCCTCAACCAGTGACTCTTTTCCCACAGCATCAAGGGGGTTTTATGCCTAGTTTTGGTTCTCACGTTTTCAGCCAAGCCGTCTCCCGGCGTCCTGGCCAACTGTTCACCCTCGTCCTTCTCTCACTGACCGCCGCGTTGCCGCCCGCTCACGCGCAGAATCGCTTTCCTCGTCCCCTGCCCAGTTATCCAACTGGCGGGGCGGCCAATACCAATCCTCAGATTCTGGCGAAGACGGACGTAAACGGCGATGGCAAGCCGGACCTCATCGTCCTGAATCCAAACGGGAGCACCCAGACGACTCAGATAGTCACTCTCCTGCGCGGCGATGGCAAGGGCGGCTTTCTAAAGCCGACGACCATGCTCTCGCTCCCCGTGGGGGACTCGGTGCTGACTGTGGGCGACTTCAATGACGACGGCAGAATGGATCTCGCGGTGCTGGCCTCTGGCGGGCAGGTGCGGATCTTCCTGGGCGCTTCTGACGACACCTTCAAACCCGGCCCTGCCACGACCGTCTGTCAGTGCGGTCTCCTTGGCGCCGCCGCCGGCGACGTCAATAAAGATGGCCACCTCGATCTGGTAATCGGGGCGCCGTCCAGCAACGTTTATACCTTGCTCGGCAACGGAAACGGCACCTTCCGCGCCCCCATCAACACCAATACTTCTGCCAGTGGCGGTCCCATTGCGCTGGGCGACTTCAATCATGACGGACGGCTCGATGCGGCTGTCTCCGATGGCAGCTTCACCTTTCAGGTGCTGGTCGGCAATGGAGATGGCACCTTCGTCGCCGGGGCGGTGTCCGATCTGCCAGCCATCGGTCAGCTCCTTGCAGCCGATGTAGACGGCGACGGCAATGTGGATCTGGTTGCGTCTGTGAGCAGTGTCCGTGGATTTGATTTGTGTACCGCTGGTTACGTTGCCGTCCTTCCCGGGAGTGACGATGGCACCTTCGGGGGCCCCGTAAGCTACAGCGTAGGCTTCGATCCATTCAATATCGAACTATCTGACCTGAATGGGGATGGACGCCCGGACATCGTCGCAGGCAATTTCTCCAGCAACTCGGTCAGCGTACTTCTCAACGCAGGCAAATCCGGATTTCAGCCTGCCGTGAACTACACCACCGGCAACAATACATCTGGCTATCTGGGCGTCGCCGATCTGAATGGTGACCGGCGTCCCGATATCGCCCTGGTGGAGAGCAATCAAGCGATTCAGGTCCTGCTCAATCAGGGTGGAGGCCGCTTTCTGGTGGCGCGGTCCATACCGACAGACATCAACCAGCCTGTAGCCCTGGGATCGACGGACGTCAACCACGACGGCATCTCCGATCTCGTGCTCACATCCAATCCATCCTGCACCAGCGACCCGGGCAGCCTCGTCTCCATCCTGAGCAATGAAGGCGTCGGGCTCTCCTCATCGGTGTTCCAGCGACCGAATGTGACCTATCTAAACCACTTAGGTCTGGGGGACGTCAACCATGACGGCAATGTCGATGCAGTAGTTAATCGTCCGGGACAATTCAGCGGGAACGGCATCACCAGCCTGAATGCGGGATTGAACAACGGCAAGGGCATGTTCTCGTTTGTGCAAGCTGAGACAAAGGTTCCTGACGAGCCCTTTGTTCTGGGCGACTGGAACCGCGACGGCAAATCGGATCTCGCTGTCCTGGACAGCGGCTCGAATGCCGTGCTGATCCAGCTTGGCAATGGAGACGGATCGTTTGCCTCTCCGCGGTCTTATACCGTAGGCGCAGAACCGGCGCTTATCACGTCGCGGGATGTGAACCACGACGGCAAGCTGGACATCCTTACCGCAAATAAGGGCAGCGACACTCTCAGCGTTCTGCTGGGTAATGGTGACGGCACTTTCCAGGCGGCGAAGGATTTTCCCATTGGCGCTACTCCAACCGCCATCGTCACTGCTGACTTCAACCGGGACGGCATCTTTGATGTGGCCGTTGGGCACGAAAGCGAAGTCTCGATTCTGCTGGGCAACGGCAACGGCACCTTCAAAGCGCCGCAGAGCTTCCCCGCCGGCGGCAGCGTCAGCGCCCTTGCCGCGGCCGATTTGCGCGGCAACAGTGATGTGGACCTCGTCAACTCCAGCAACGGCATCTTCTTTGTCCTCTCCGGAGATGGAAGAGGCGCATTCGGCGCGCCGATTCAGTACGCCGGAGGCGGCGGTCCTGCACTGGTCACCGGAGACTTCAACGCGGACGGCGCGCCCGACCTTGCCTTTGTCGGAAGCCTCGGCGTCACCGTTGCGTACAACCAGGGTGGAACGCGTGTCACGCTTACCTCAAGCGCCAGGACCATCACGCTCGGTCAGTCAGTCACGTTTGCGGCCACGGTCGCGCAGACCATCAGCGGGACCGGTACTCCCACCGGAACTGTCGCTTTCAAGAATGGCACTGCGCTCCTCGGCCGCGCCGTTCTGAATGCAGGGAGGGCGAGCTTTTCGACCACCCACCTGGCCAAGGGCACGCACACCATCACGGCCGTCTACTACGGCAACAGCAATTTCAATTCCAAGACCTCGCCCGCCGTTGCCGTCACTGTCAACTGACCGCTCACCTATTCACCATGCATGCCACAAGAGCCCCGAGGCAATCGTCCTCGGGGCTCTTCCTATTGGCGCTTCGTTTCGGAAGAAAACCGTCCGCCCCATTTCTGGGATCGCGCTATCAAAACAAAAGAGGCAGAGCTTGGCTCTGCCTCTCACCGATAGGCCGCCTCGCTGCTACGCCGCCTAAAACGGATTCAGCTTATCCAGTCCCTTCTTTTTCTTCTGCTTGCTGGACGACTCCGTATTCTGGTCGGTCTTGACCTTGGGGCTCTTCTTCTTTTTCGCGCTCGCCGTCGTTCCGGTCTGTACCTGCGCGGGCGCGCCACCCTTTACGTCGTTGACCTGCATCTCGGACTCGGCAGGCTTGTCCAAAGCGGGCAAGGGCGCCGTGTTGGTTGGCCCCACCGCTGAAAGGCCGTTATTGCCGCCATTGTTGGGAGCAGTGTTCGGTGCTGTGGCGCCCCCCAGTGGAGCCCCGGTGTCCGCCGGAGCCGATGTCCCTTCGTCCTTCGCGGCAGGGGGCGTGGCCCCGGTGCTGGTCGTGCCGCTGTTGTTATCGGTGGTTGCTGGCGCGCCAGCGCCATTGTCATTCAGGACGGTAGCGCCCACGCTGTTTGTCCCGCCACCCTCCGGCACCGCTTCCAGGCGCATCGGCGCTGCATCGCCGGTGCGCGGCGCCGCTGTGCCGTTAGCCACCGCAGGGGAGGGCGTAACGCCCGGCGTTGTTCCCACTGGCTTGGCCAGCGCCGTGTTGTAAATGGCCACATTTTCTTTGCTGATCTCAGGCGCCGTGACCACCTTGGGCGTCGTCATCGTCGGTTCGCCCACCCGTGCCGCATCTACGGTGGACGGTCCGTGCTTCACCAGCATCATTGCGCGGTCCTTCAGCTTTACCGGCACACGGCTCTGCTCCTCGGCCTCGTTCTCCGCCAGTGCAGCGCTTGAAGGCTCCGGTACCGGCCGGCCCAGCCCGATCAGGCGTTCGCGTGCGTCTTCCACATGCGCGGCCATGGGATACCGCGTCACCACTTTTGCGTATGCCTCGGCCGCCCGATCGTCATAGGTCGCGATCAGCCGCTCCTTCGCCGCCCGGTCGATGTTCAGCCCCGCCGCGATCTTCGACTCCGCCGCGTAATCGTCTCCAAGCTGCAGCAGCGCCATGTCGCTGTGGCTGAACAGCGGATAGCTATCCACCAGCGTCTGCAGCCGCGCGATGCTGGCCGCCCAGTTCTCATGCGTCGCATAGAACGATCCGACCGTGAATTGCCGCTGCGCCAGCACCTCCTGCACCTCGCGCAGCCGCTGCTTGGCCCGCGGCACCAGCGTTGAGTCGGGGAACTGCTGCACCATCAGCCGGTACTCCTGCTCCGCGCGCTCCGCGTTGGTCACGTCCCGATCCGGCTTCTCCATCTGCATGTAGTAGATGTCCGCGACCTTCATCTGCGCCTCGGCCGCCTCCGGCGTATTGGGGAAGAAGGTGATGAAGTCCTTGTACTCCGACTCCGCCTGCGTCAGCGCCGCCGTTCCGCCTTCCTTGAACCAGGTGTCGCCCACGGCCAGCTTCGCCCGCATCTGGTATTCGGATTCCGGATAGGTGTTCAGCAGCGTCTGCAGATCGAGCCGGGCAATGTCGTACTTGCCCTTCTTCAGCGCGGCCAGGGCCTTATCGAACAGCTCCTTGTCCGGCTGTTTCGACTTGACGCCGGCGAGCGGGTCGGCGGGCGTGGCCTTCTTCGACTTGTTCTGCTCGCCGCGATGGAAGATCTGCGCGTCGGCGGAGCTGGAAAATGTAGCCGAGCCGGCCAGCACAGCGAACAGGCAGGCGGCTGAGATGCTGGGAATTCTATGGGCAACGAAACGCTTCATCCTAACCTCGAAGAAACTGCAGACAGCGCCTGCCGTGCATATGCGTCGATCGTCTGCTGCATGGCTTATCTCATTGTAAACGTCGCCGGGTGCCGGTGCCCCATTCTGAGCGTAGCGAAGGGTGGGAGACCACAACACTCCATATCTACTGTCATCCCGAGCGCAGTCGTCCCTGATCTTGATCGGGATGCGACGCAGTCGAAAGACCTGCGTTTATTACTTCTCTCGGTATCGCGATGACCTTAAACCCGCACGGCACCGCGCTTGCTCTCCGCCGCCCGTGCCAGCTCCAGCAGCTCCCGCGCGTTCCGCTCCGGTGCGCCGCCATCAAAGACCGCGCTGCCCGCCACCAAAAGCTCCGCTCCTGCTTCGACGACCGCCGCCACCGTATCGTGAGCGACGCCCCCATCCACCTCAATGCGGAAGTCCAGTCCTCGCTCCGCCCGCAGCTCCCGCAGGTGCCGGATCTTGTCCAGCGAAAAGGGAATAAACTGCTGCCCGCCGAAGCCTGGATTCACGCTCATCACCAGCACATGGTGCAGCATCGGCAGCACGTCGTAGAGCACATCCACGCGCGTCCCAGGGTTGATTACCACCCCCGGTTCCATGCCATGCTCGCGTATGTTCTGGATGGTGCGGTGCAGGTGCGGACAGGTCTCGTAATGCACTCCCACCCAGTTCGCCCCCGCCTCGGCAAACGCCGGAATAAACTCATCCGGGTTCTCGATCATCAAATGGCAGTCCAGCGGCAGCGTGGTCGCCTTGCGCAGCGATTTCACCACCGGAGGCCCCAGCGTGATGTTGGGCACGAAATGCCCATCCATCACATCTACATGGATGACCGTTCCGCCGCCGCGCTCAGCCGCCGCCACCGCATCCGCCAGATGCGCAAAGTCCGCGGAAAGAATCGAAGGAAGGAGTTCGATCACGCCAAAAGTGTACCAGTTGCCACCGCGGCGGGTCAGTCGCTATCCCGCTGCGGGAGCGGCAATCCGGCTACTCCGGTTTTCGCTCGTATCGAATCTTGAAGGCCGGCGTCCAGTCCCCGTTCTTTTGTAGAAAGACGGTGAAGACGTACGCGTTCTTGCCGTCGCGCACGATGGTAGACCGCAGATGGGCGGTCGCTCCCTGCGGCTTCATGATGTCGAAATCCTGGTGCAGCGTCTTGCCGTCGGCATCGGGAGCCGCCGTGCCGATCGTCAACTCGCCTTCGGCCGAGGTGTAATAGAAGCCGATCGATTTTTTGACCGGGTCATAGGCATAGAAGCCGTTGTAATGCGGCTTGCCATTGAAGTCGGTGTTGAACTCGATTGCTTGGTGATTGGGCGCCCAGCGGATGCGGTTCTCCACGTGCGTGGTGCTGTCATGATCGGTGACATCCGTGACCCATGTACCGCCCACGAGCCAAGACACCGGCGCGAGCAATTCGTCCGCGGTCTGCGGCGTGGCCGTCGTTTTTTGCGTCTGTGCGTTCGCGGCGCCCAACGCCAAGCTCACCACCAAACTTCCGCGTATCACTTGGCGCAAGCACTGCCGCACATACTGGCGCATAAGCATCTCCTTCTCGTCAACTGGCGGGCATTATCACACTCGCGCCGCTACCCCGCAAGCTAAGTGTGACCATGCTCGCGACGCCGTGATGAACCGGCAACTACATCTGGGTGCCCCATTCTTTGCGCTGCATGGACTATTGGCTATCGACGAGTCTTTGCGCGCAAAGGGTGGCCTCATGCGCCCGAAGGTGCATCCGTCTTTGCCTGCGGCGCGTCGGTCCGGGCGGCGGCTAGTCCAGCTACGCGCGAGATCGCCCGCAGCAGTTTCTTATGCGGCACAGTATGCGGAGCAGGGCCATCCGTCTCCGCGAAGATCACCTCGCCCACCCGCCGCACGACCGGCCGGTAGTACCAGCGCGCAAACAGCGCCAGGGCATCGGTTGCCTCCGCCGCAGGCAACGGAACCGGGTACCCCGCACGTGCGGAGTCTGGATGGCTCTCAAGCGACGCCAGCGCCAACGTCAGCCGCTCTTGTACCGGAGTTCGCGCCGCAGTTCCGTCCGCACCCGCGACTGGTTCCAGCGGCACCGGTGCAAGCGCCACCGGATGCGAGAACAGCGATGACGAGCCCGATTGCTCATTGTGCAGACGCATGCCGCGCGTCGAGTATGGGACCGGTCCCGTCACCGCGCCCTCCCGCACACAGAACAGCGACACCTCCCACGGTTCTGCCGATGGTTGAATCACCACCGCGCTCAACTCCGAGAGCAGCCGCACCGCCTCCGGGGCCTGCTGCGCCACTGCTTCCGCCTTCGCATAGCGGCCATGAATCACCGCCGCCTGTTCGAAATCCAACTGCTCCGAGGCCGCAGCCCGCTCCGCCTCTAACTTCGCCAGCAGGCTCCTGCCGCCCGTCCGCAAAAAGTCGAACACGGCCGCGGACTCGTCAGTGTATCGCTCCTCCGTGCAGCCCAGCTTGCACGGCGCAAGACACTTTTTCATCTCGCCATAGGCGCATCCCGGATGCTCTGCATACGGCGCAAGATTCTCCTCGCACCGCCGCAACTGGAACAGGTCCAGCACCGCATCGCAGTAGCGCTCCGCCGCCGCGCGCGTGGCAAACGGTCCAAAGGTTGCGTTGGCCGGATCGCGCATCAGCGTTCGTGTAACTTTGTTGGTTACATATAGGCGCGGAAAGCGGTTCTTCACGCTCAGCCGCAGAAAGGCCGGAGGCCGCAGCCGCAGACGTTTGCGTGCCCGTGTGCCGAACGCCAGCATGGACTCCGTGTAGAGCAGCAGCGATGCTTCGAAATCGGAACCGGTGCACGTCCACGAGATGCTCTCGACAAAGGGCAGCAGGTTCAGCCGCTTGGAGAACGCTCCCTCCGGCGCAAGCACCCGCTGCAGTCGCCGCCGCAGGTCCGCCGTGCGCGCAATGTAGGGCTCCCGTCCCGCACCGAACGACAGCGCAAAGACCGCCGCCGCCGCTGGCATCTCGGCGATCGCTGCCTCCGCATGCTCCGCCACAAACGGAATGGTGTGCGCCAACACCCCTCCATTCTAGTAGCCACCCTGCGCGTTGTATGAAAATAGAGCCTTGTCCCGTCGCCGCACTCCGCGCGGACGAGCCCCTGCCTCAACCGCAGTTTGCGGAATTGCAGGGCGCTACCCTTTACACTTTCTTCTAATGGAACAAAAGTTAGAGGCCGTGCAAACCGTAACGGGTAGACCGGCGACACCCCGCGATCCCACCTCAAGCAGCCACCCGGCCTCGACCAGCACGGCATGGATCATCCTGCTCCTGGTGTTCCTGGTGCGCATCCCGTTTCTGCTGATTCACCACATTCAGGAAGACGCCTACATCACCTTTCGCACCGCGCGGCATCTCGCGGAGCAGGGCGATTTTTCCTTCAATCTTCACCAGCACTTTCCCGGCACCACCAGCCTGCTGTATCCCCTGGTGGTTGCCGCGTTGGATCTGGTGCTGCACAGCCGCATGGTGCTGGGCGTGCAGTTGCTGGGAACGCTCTGTGTCGCCGGAGCCTGCTATCTGGCGGCGCGTTCGCTGGTCGAGGACAACACTCAACGGCTGACTGTATGGCTGCTCTCCGCATGCTGGCCGGTCTCGCTGCTGGTGAGCTATGAGGGTATGGAGACGCCACTGCTCCTGCTCGCGCTCGGCGCCGCCATCTATGCCCTGGCCCGCAAGGCGCATCCGGCACTGTTTGCCGCGAGCATGCTGGCGCTCCCGCTCATCCGCCCCGACGCGCTCGCCTACGGGATCGTCTTCTGTGCCGCGATGCTCATGGTAGACCGGTGGGAGGCAGTCCGCGGATCATCGGCGCTCGCTTTGGGCTGTGCACTCCTGTTGCTCGGCAACCGGATCATCAGCGGCCAATTCCTGCCCGCCACCGCGCGGGCGAAGGAGATCGCTTACCACCCCAGCCACGCCCCCGCCGCCGTGATGGCCCGCCTCTGGGATGTCTTCTTCCATCAGTCTTTTCTGCTGCCCGTCGCGACCAGTTATCTCACCCGGCTTGGCCCCGTGATGCTGGTGATTGTTCTGGCCGCGTTTGTTCTGGCGTTTCGTCAGGCCGCCACCCGGCGGAAGCGCGTCCTGCTGGCCGCGCTGGCGCTGCTCACCGTCGCCGTGCCGGCGGCCTACGCAGCCGGCGGAGTCCTCTTTGACTGGTACTTCTACCCTGCGGCCTGGATGGCGCTGACGGTCGTGATAGCTGTCGGCGTGCATCTCCTCGCCGCCGTCCGTTGGCGCAGGACAGCATGGGTATCGGTATGGGTGTTAGTGGCAATGGTGTGGACCGGACTCGCCGGCCTGCAATGGGCCAGAGCGCTGGCCGCCTCCACGCAGGATTACCACTACCGGGCGGATATCGGACGGTACCTCCGCGAGATCAGCCATGGACAGGGCACGCTGTTCCTCGAACCCGCGGGTTACATCCCGTATTTTTCCGGATTGCGCACCGATGACGAGGTGGGCTTGGTCTCGAACCGCATCACGCACTACATGCTGCGCGACCCATCGGACTGGTGGATCAGCTACGTCGAAGCCGAGAGGCCCGACTACATCGTCCAGCGCGAAGGCTTCGCGCACTTCGAGACCTTTGAGGGCTACACCCTCACCCCGTCAGAGCAGCGCTGGTTTCAAGAACACTACCGGCTCTTGCGGCGTGTGCACTACAACCCTTCGCTTTATCACCCTTCGCCGTACCTCCAGCGCATATTGGCCCTGGGACCGATGTCGGACTATCTCATCTACGAGCGGCGTGATCTGCCGCCACCCCGCTAGATGCCCGCTAGATGGATGGCAAGCGCAAGCGGCAATCCTGACCATCCGACCATTCGGCCATCCGGCCCAACCTGCCGCTTCAGTGCCCGCAGCAGCCCCCTACCCCCCGGGTATGAACGCGTTAAATTCTTCTTCCAAAAGGTTTAGCCATCGCCTGTGCCGCTAAATGTCTCTATTGAATTAGGGTTACGGGTAAATTCCTGCAAATAAGATTGGTTAGCGGAGCCTGCGGCTCGCCAGCGGTATGGAGATGCGGTTTGCCCAAAATACCTCCATTTCCAGTGTATCCGCGCGGGGGAAAAGGTACGCAAAAGCAAGGGTAACGAGTCACATGTCGGATTTACGGCTGCAGCCACAGGAGCAGACGCAAATCTCGATTCGCTGGCGCGCAGGCTGCTTGCAAGATGACAAACGTGGCGAAACGGATGGCCCTATTTGCCGGCGATGGTCATGCCATCGATGCGTACGGTCGGCGAGGCCACGGACCCGCGAAATACCAGATCGTTGCCGATGGCGCTGATGCCGCGCAGCATGTCCTTGAGATTGCCGGCGATGGTGATGCCTTCGACCGGGTAGGTAAGCGCGCCGTTCTCGATCCACAGGCCCGAGGCCCCGCGGGAGTAGTCGCCTGTCACCATGTTGACGCCCTGGCCGATCAATTCCGTTACGTAGAGGCCAGTCGTGATCCCGGCGATCAGGCTCTCCGGCGCATCGGAGCCGGCCTCCAGAAAGAGATTGCCCGCGCCGATCCCCGGCGCTCCCGCCAGCCCGCGCGAAGCGTTCCCGGTGCTGGCCATGCCCAGCTTGCGCGCGGTGTAGGTGTTGAGCAGGTAGTTGCGCAGGATGCCGCGTTCGACGATCACCGTGCGTCGCGTCGGCAGACCTTCGCCATCGAAGGGCGAGGTGCCGAAGCCGCCGACCAGCGTTCCGTCGTCGATGACCGTGACCGAGCTGTCCGCGACCTGCTCCCCCAATTTGCCGGTAAAGAACGAGGACTGGTGGTAGATCGACGAGCCGTTGGCCGCCTCGAAGATATGACCGGTGATGGACCGCGCCACCTCCGCCGAGAGCACGATCGGCACCTGCTGCGTAGGCACGGAATGCGCGCCCAACCGCCGCAGCGTCCGTCGCGCCGCCTCTTCGCCAATGGCCTCCGGGCTCTCAAGGCCGGTCACCGAACGCGCGCTCGAATACCAGTAGTCCCGCTGCATCTGGCCATCTTCGCTCTGCGCAATCGGACTGGCGGAGATGGAGCACAGAGAGCGCCGGTACTCGCCTAGAAAGCCGCGCGAGTTCACCAGGATCTTGTGCCCGGTTCCGGCATCGAAGGAACCGCCCCGGCTGTTCTGGATGCGCGGATCGGCGGCCAGCGAAGCTGCCTCCGCGCGGCGCGCGTACTCGATCCGCTCCGCCGCCGGCAGGCTGTAGACGTCCTCGGAGTATAGTTGGAGGCTCCCGGCCCCCGCGATCTGCCCAAACGCATCCGTCTCCGGCAGCCCCGCGTAGGGGTCCTCGGACGTAACCCGCGCGAGATCGATGGCGCCCGCGACCAGCCGGCCAACCCCCTCATCGGAGAGGTCGCTCGATGAGGTGGAAGCCGTACGCGTACCGCAAAACACCCGCAACCCAATAGCGCGCGAGCCCGACTCCTTCAGTTGCTCCACCTCGCCCATGCGGACGAGCGCTTCGAACTCGTCGCCCTCATAGACGACCGCCTCGGCATCGGTGGCGCCGGCGCTCATCGCCCGATCCACCACCGCGAGCGCCAACTGCCGCAGGTCCTGTTCTACAGATCGCTGCACAGACTGCTCCACCGGCGCCGGAGCAGTATTAGACATGCATACCCTCGGCATGCACGCTCTCTTCTTCCGGGCACACCGGCAGCATGGCCAGCCGCGGCTTGCCATCGAAGCAATCACCCAGCGAGCAGCCCGGATTCTTCTTCTTGTGCTCCACACGATTCGGCTTGGCGCCATCGGCGGACGCGCGGAACAGGCCCACCGCGCCCTTGCACTCGGAGCAGCGCAGCCGCGGTTCGGCCAGCTTCAGAGCCTCTTCCGCCCTGACCGTTCTCCACACATACGCCCTTGAACCATCCGCCTGCGTCACAAATTGCTTCACGTCTACGATCAACATAGGTGCCCTCCTCAATCGGTTCGCGATTGGTACATCTCTCGATCGGTTCTCGATCGGTGTATTTCAACTCATGTGCGGTCGTTACCCGGCCGCACGGTTATCGCCCGGTCCCGCCAACGATCATCCGGTCCAGCTTGATAGTGGGCATCCCGACGCACACCGGCACGCTCTGCCCATCCTTGCCGCAGGTGCCAACGCCTTCGTCCAGTTTCAAATCATGGCCCACCATGGAGACATACTTCAGCGCCTCCGGGCCGTTGCCGATGAGCGTTGCGTCCCGCACCGGCGCCGTCACCTTGCCATCCTCGATCAGGTAAGCCTCACTCGCGGAGAAGACGAACTTCCCGCTGGTGATGTCCACCTGCCCCCCGCCGAAGTTGACGGCATAGAGTCCCCGCTTCACCGAGCGCAGGATGTCCGCCGGATCGTCTTCTCCCGCCAGCATGTAGGTGTTGGTCATGCGTGGCATGGGGATGGCCTGATAGCTTTCGCGGCGGCAATTGCCGGTCTCCGGAATGCCCATGAGCCGCGAGGACAGCTTGTCGCTCATGTAACCCTTCAGGATGCCGTTCTCGATCAGCACCGTCTCCTGCGTGGGTGAGCCCTCGTCGTCCACATTCAGCGAGCCGCGCCGATTGGGCATCGTCCCGTTGTCCACGACGGTGACCTTGCTGCTCGCCACCTGCTGGCCGATCAGTCCCGCGAATGCCGAGGTCTTCTTGCGATTGAAGTCCGCTTCCAGCCCGTGGCCGACCGCTTCGTGCAGCAGCACGCCCGGCCAGCCCGGTCCCAGCACGACCTCCATCTCGCCCGCCGGCGCCGCGACTGCCGTCAGTTGCAGAATCGCCTGCCGGGCCGCTTCCCGTGCGTAGCCCTCGGGCGTCTTCTCGAAGTGGAAGAAGTCCATCTCCACCCGGCCGCCCCCACCGGAGGTTCCCCGCGCCGTCGTCTCGCCATCCTTGGCGATCACGAAGACGCTGAAGCGCGCCAGCGGCTGGGTATCGGAGGCGAAGGTGCCATCGGAGGCGGCTACCAGAATGCGCCTTACCTCGTCGGAAAAGCTTGCCCGCACCTGCACAATACGTGGGTCATAGGCGCGTGCCGCCCGGTCGGCCCGCCGCACCAGTTCCAGCTTGGCCGCAATCCCGGCGTCGGTTTCGGGCGCCAGCACCGGGTACAGGTTCTGTCCGGACTTCTCATTGAACGCGGCGACCGGCTGCCGGGCCGGACCGCTGGCAATCAGCGCTGCCGTCCGCGCGGCGCGCAGCAGGCGGTCGGACGATAGATCGTCGGTATAGGCGTAGCCGGTGCGTTCGCCCGAGAGCACGCGGATGCCGCAACCGGCGCTCATCCCCTGGCTGGCGGACTTCACCAGCGATTCGTCTAGTCCTATCGATGTCGAGGCGATCGACTCGACATAGAGATCGGCGTAATCGCCCCCGGCGGAGAGGGCCTCGCCCAGGCAGCGCTCCAGCAACCGCTCGGTCAGGCCAAACTTCTCGAAGAAAAATCGTTTGTGGCTGGTCGCAGCCTCGGTCATGGCTTGGGTCATAGATTGGCTACCTTCTATTCTAGGCCGTGAAGGGCCTCGCTGGCTGGCAATCTGCTGTCACCACCGTGGTATCTTGTCGGCATGGCGACCGAACCAGCCTCTTCGAGCACGACAGACGATGCTGCAAAGCTGGAAAAGCAGCGCTATCCGGTAGGCAGATTTGAACGTCCGGCCCGGCTGACGCACGAGCAGCGCAGTGCCATGATCACCACCCTGGAAGGCCTGCCCGCCGGCCTGCGCGCCCTCACCGGCGGCCTGTCGGACGCGCAACTGGAGCGGCACTACCGTCCGGGCGGCTGGACCGTCCGGCAACTGGTGCATCATGTGGCCGACAGTCATCTGAATGCCTACGCGCGCATGCGGCTGGCGCTTACCGAAGCCAGCCCCGCCATCAAGCCCTATGACGAGTCGAAGTGGGCGGAGCTGGAGGACGCGCGCACTCTGCCCGTTGCGCCCTCGCTGGCGCTGCTGGAAGCTCTGCACCAACGCTGGGTGGTGCTGCTGCGGTCCCTGGATGACCGGCAGTGGATGCGCACCTACCGCCATCCGGAGATGGGCGAGCAGACCATGGAGCAGGTGCTGGCGCTCTATGACTGGCACTCCCGCCACCATCTGGGGCACGCCCGGACGGCGGTTTCGGCGCTGTAACAAGCAGGTGTTACTTTCGATACTTGTTCAGGCCCCGGCATCCCCGTAAAGATGGCAGCATGGCGGCAGCCGTCACAGCCCCTTCCGCGACCCAATTAGCCCGGGAGATCGAGCATTACCTTGCGGAACATCCAAGGGCGGTATTGCTGGAAGACGGCCGCGTCCTGTTTGATCTCGCTTCTTCGCAGTACACGCTTGCCGACGATCACGGCCGGTGTGTACTGCAGTTCTGGTCGGAGGAGCGCACCCTGGTCCGCACCATCGTAGGGGCAGAGCGCAGAAAAGAGGACCTGCGGCTGGACGTGCGGCGCTTCGGGCAAACGCGTCCGCAGCGCCTCCATCTGCTTGCCCATCGCGAGCAGCCCACGCCCGCAGCCCGCTCCGTCTCCCGCAGCCGCTATCTTCGCACCGTCGAGCGGGTGCTGCCGCGCGCCTTCAGCGAGTACAAAGCGGAAGGACTGCGCAGCGCCGCGGACCTTGAACACAGCTTCGGGCCGGCCTACGTGCGCGGCCTGCTCGTCCGCGGACAGGGCTGTTGGGCGCTCATCGCCGTGGGGCCGGACGAGACCCAGGCCACCATCGACGGCATCCTGACTCTGGGGATCCTGTGGCTCGATCTCTGCCGCGCCGGCAATCCCCGGCGGGTGATTGAAGGACTCAAGGTGATCGTTCCCGCCGGCGCGGCGGAGCTGACGCACTCCCGCATGGGCTGGCTCAACCCATCGCTCGCCAAGTGGAAGCTCTACGAGCTGAACACCACCTCCGAAGACCTGACCCTGGTCGAGACGGACCGCGAAGGCAATCTGCGCATGAAGCTGGTCCACGCCTTCGATGAGACGGCGGCGCTCACCCGCATGGCCGCTTCCATCGACCGCATTCTGAAGCTGCTGCCGCCGGGAGAACGTTCCCGCGTCGAGGTGCGCGCCAAGAGTCCGACCGAGGTCACGGTGGCGCTCCATGGACTGGAGTTTGCGCGAGTGCGTCACTGTCTGGTCGCCGGCTCGTTTCTGCGCGAAGATCGCACCACCTTCGGCGCGGGCGTCAACGAGACGGCATTGACGACGGACAACGAGGATCTTCTGCGTGCTTTGGTCGCACGGCTCTTCATCGCCCGGCGGCCCGATGGCGATACCCGCGATCCACTCTTCCGCATGCAGCCGGAACGATGGCTGGAGGCCACGTTGCGCCGGGATCTGATGCACATCGAACCCAGCCTGCGTTCGGAGTTTGTCTATCGCCAGGTACCCGCGTTCGCGGCGAGCGACCGTGGCATGCTGGATCTGCTCACCGTGACGGCAACCGGCCGGCTGGCGGTGCTGGAGCTCAAGGCCGACGAAGATCTCCATCTGCCGCTGCAGGGGCTGGACTATTGGATTCGTGTGCATCGCCTGCACGGACAGCGGCAATCATCGACGGACGGCGCGGGCGAGTTCGAGCGCGCCGGTTACTTTCCTTCGATGGCGCTCTCCGCCCAGGCGCCTCTGCTCTATCTGGTCGCGCCCGCTCTGCGCGTGCATCCGTCGACCGAAGCGGTGCTGCGCTACCTGTCGCCCGCCGTCGAATGGATACTGCTCGCTCTCAATGAGGGCTGGCGCAGCGAGCGGACGGTGCTCTGGCGCAAACGCGCCGCCGCGCTCACGCCGACTCTCTCCGCCTGAGGAAGCTCTGCGTTGTGCACCACTACCGCACCCCAACGCGCTGTCATCCTGAGCGAAGTCGAAGAGCCTGCCCTGATCGCAGCCGAAGGGATCTGCGTTTGCCTTTAAGACGCGTCGACCATCGCCGCTGTCGGCTCTTCGTGCCCGACGCCCTCCGCCTCCATCCGCTCCTCGAAGAAGCGCTCTACGGCATCCAGAATCTGCGTTCCCGTGCGCGCCTCATAAATGGCCTTGCGCAGCACCGCGCCGCCGGGAACGCCATGCGTAAACCAGGACGCGAACTGCTTCATCTTGCCCGCGTTCTCCCGGCTTGCCTTGGTGGCGTCCGCGTTCTCGTCCGCGGCGGCTTCATGCCAGTAACCTTCGTCGAGAAGCATCGTGAAGTAGGTGCGGATCATTCGGTACCGGTCCTGCTCCGTTGGCTCATCGTAGCGGCCGGTTGCGGTGTACTGCGCGATCTGCCGGAAGATCCAGGGATTCGCTGGCGCCGCCCGGCCGATCATGACTGCGTCGCAGCCGGTCTGGAGCACCATCGCCGCCGCATCCTCCGGCGTCCGGATATCTCCGTTGCCGATCACCGGAATCGTGACTGCGTCCTTCAACGCGGCGATATGTTCCCACCGCGCGTCGCCCGAGTATCCCTGCTCGCGCGTGCGGGCATGCAGCGCCACCGCGCATAGCCCGGACTCCTGCGCCAGCCGCGCCAGCGGCACGCAGACGATGTTGTCGTCGTTCCATCCCAGCCGGAACTTCACGGTGAAGGGAATCCGCACGGACCCCCGTACCCGTTCGAAGATGCGCGCAATCAGCGGCAGATCCCGCAATAGTCCACTTCCCCCGTTGCAGGAGACGACGCGCTTCGAAGGGCAGCCCAGATTCAGGTCGATCATGTCGAACCCCGCATCTTCGACGATGGTGGCCGCCTCCGCCAGCGTCGCCGGATCGGAGCCAAAGATCTGCGCCGCGATTGGATGCTCGTCCTCGTAGTAGGTCAGATATCGCTTGCGCTTGGACTCGCGCATGCGCGAAAGACCGTCGGCGGAGGTGAACTCGGTCATAATCAGCCCGCATCCCGACTGCTGGTTGCTGATCGACGCATCCACGGTGGCGTCGCTGGCCGCCTCACGGGAAAACACGCTGCTGTTGCGGATGAACCGGCGGAAGACCGTATCGGTAACCCCGGCCATGGGTGCCAGCACCGTCGCCGGCGCGACCTCGACCCCGCCGATGCACACCGAACCGGGAACACACGCCCGCTGGGCGGCGTCCCGCGCCCGTTCTCCCGGATTGTCCCAGTACTTTCTCATTTCGCTCGGACCTGATGACTGGAAACCGCAGTCAAAACAGCAAAGGCCTCCGCGTCTGGGAGGCCTTTGCGAACCTGGCGCCGCCAGAGCTATGTGGCCGGCGCTTCTTCCGCCTGCTTGCCGGCCTCTGCCGTCTTGCCTGCCTCTGCCTTGCCGCTGGCGGAGTTGGCATACTTGCGGCGGAAGCGCTCGACGCGCCCTGCCGTATCGATCAGCTTCTGCTTGCCGGTAAAGAATGGGTGGCACGCGGAGCAGATTTCAACGTGGATGTCGCCCTTGTGCGTGGAACGTGTGGTGAAGCTGCTGCCACAGGCGCACTTGACGTTGATCTCGTTGTACTTCGGGTGAATATCCTGCTTTGGCATGAGTCAAAATACCTTTCCTGCAATCTTTAGATTTTAATCGTGTTTTGCACATTTCACAACCCGTCACGGTGGCTCCGCGAGCCGCGTGGCGATGCGATACTCAGTGGGTGATGGCAGCGAAGGAACTATGTCCGGTGTGCAATGGCGCCGGGCTGCGATTGGTAGTGGCGGAAGCGGGCGACCGCTTCGCCGAGGAGTGCGTCTGCCGCCAAGCCGAGCGCACCGTGCTGCGCCTTCGCCGCGCGAATATTCCGCGGCGCTACGAGCACTGCACTCTGCAGAGCTACGAGTCGGTCTTTCACGGATGCGACGAGTCGCTGCTGCTGGCCCACTTCGGCGCCAGCAAGTTCGTCGAGGATTTTCCCGAGCGCACCGAAGGGCGCGGACTGCTGCTGGTGGGCACCGTTGGTCTCGGCAAGACGCATCTGGCGGTCTCCATCCTGCGCGCGCTGGTTGCGGAGAAGCAGGTGCGCGGACTCTTCTGCGACTATCGCGACCTGCTCAAGCAGATCCAGAACTCCTACAACCCGCAGGTGGCCACCACGGAGATGCAACTGCTGCGTCCGGTTTTCGACGCCGATGTGCTGGTGCTGGACGAACTCGGCGCCACCAAACCCACCGAGTGGGTGTGGGATACGGTCGCGCATATCCTGAATACCCGCTACAACGACAAGCGCACCACCATCATCACCACCAACTACCCCGATCTTCCGCCGCTCGCCGTTCAGCAGGGACGCGTCGCCCGGGAAGAGTCTCTTGGAGATCGCATCGGTGAGCGCATGCGGTCACGCCTGGCGGAGATGTGCGTCACGGTGCATCTACGGGGAAGTGATTTTCGCCGTACCATCGGGCGCGCCCGGACGGAGTGGTCCGAGGCCATGGAAGCAGGTTCGGGCGGCTGAGCGGGAGCAAACGCGCGGTTTAGACCCGGCGCTTCATACGGCCGCGGTGAAGATCAACAGCAGCGCCGCCGCAAGCGTTGCCAGCACATAGGCAAGCTCGCGCGGTCTGGAACTCCTGGCGTCCTCGGCAGCAATCGGGGAAGCGGGCGTCACATCGGGGGTAGTCATGGCGGCTGGTCTCCTGTGCTTCGACTGCGGCTTCCTCTCTGCACCTGCTCTAGCGATAAGACGCGGCTCCGGCTAAATCGACGCGCAACGTGCGCAGTTTCTTTTGCGAATTGTTCTTCACCATGCCCTCATGAATAACGCTGCCGGCCCGAATAACGTACGCGGATAACACCCACGGTTTCTGTTCACGCTCCGATACAATCTCGACCATGGACCCTAACGACCGGCCGCAAGACCATCCATCCGGAAGCGAACAGCCGGGAACCGAACAGTCCGGAACTGAACAGCCGGGAACCGAACAGTCCGGAACTGAACAACCCGGAACCGGACGATTCGGAACCGATCAGGCGGCAGGCGGACAAGCCGGCAGCGAAAGGGGGCGCGTGTCCTCCGCGCCGGACGCCGGCGATAGCTTCCTCTCGCAGCGTTCCCCCGCGCCTGAGCGGCGGTCCCCGCTTCCCTGGTTGATCGCTGGAATCGTAGTCGTGCTGATCGTCGTTTTTATCCTGCTGGCGGGGCGGCATGACCGCGCATCGCAGCAAGCCATGAACGCGGCGCAGACGCCCGATGCCTACGCGTCGAAGATTCAGATCGGCAATTTGCAGATGAGCGAGGCCACCAACTTCGCCGGCGGCAAGTTGACCTACATCGACGGTCAGGTGACCAATGGCGGCGATCGGACGGTGCGCGGCATCACCGTCTCGGTTACGTTCAAGAACGATGTGGGTGAACCGCCCCAGCAGCAGACCATGCCCGTCATGCTGATCCGTACCAGGGAGCCCTATGTCGATACGGAACCGGTTTCGGCGGAGCCCCTGAAGCCGGGCGAACACCACGATTTCCGGCTCATCTTCGACCACGTCACCGCGACCTGGAACCAGCAGTATCCGGCCATCCAGGTGCTCCGTGTTCAGGGCAATCCGTAGGCCTCCTCTCCGTCCGGTTCCCCCAGAATCCACATCACTTAGCCGTGCATTATTTGCTTGGTTACGAGTCGAAATGTCGTTCTCCGGACAACCTTTTCTGACCCCCTGACTCTCCCATAGATCAGCACTCTACCCTCTTCCCCTACTTAAGCCACGCAATATCAGCTACTTAGTATTTTCAGGGGCGCTGAGGTCGAGTTTGGCGCTCGAGATGCTAAGTGTGGAGACGTGATGCAAGGATCAAGGATGAACTTGACGGTACTCGGCTCTGCCGGCGCATGGATGCTGGCGGCGACGATGGTGCTGTCAGCGGGCGCGCAGACGACTGCCAACGCACCGGATCAGAGCAACTCTGCCCAAAGCAATTCTGCCTCCAGCCCCGCAGCCACCCAGTCGACAGCAACACAGTCGACAGCCACACAGTCCGCAACATCGCAAAACCCGCAGGATTCCACCACCTACGCGACGCGCAAACCGCTTCCCACCAAATCGAATGAAGGCTTCTGGGGACATCTCAATCCCCTGGCCCGTAAGAAGTGGGTAGCGCGGCAGACCGCTCCGGTGAAAGATCGCCTGAACGAGCTCGATCAGCTCTCAGCCAAGAACTCCGCCAGTATTAAGGATCTGGACAGCCGCAGCGCCACTGGTATCCACCACGCGCAGGACACGGCCGATCAGGCTACCCAGCAGGCCAGCGCCGCCAATACGCAGGCAGGACAAGCCAGCCAAATGGCGCAGCAGGCCAGCACCCAGACCGACCACCTGAACACGACAGTCTCGAACCTGGATCAATATTCACCGATCGCCGATACCGAGCTTCGGTTTCGGCCCGGCCAGACCACTCTGAACGCCAAGGCCAAGGCGGCTCTCGATCAGGTAGCCGACCAGCTCAACGGACAGAAGGGTTATATCGTCGAAGTGCAGGGCTACTCGCATAGCCGCGGGCAGGCCGGCATCAACACTTCCCAGAACCTCGCCGATGCCGTGGTCCGGTATCTGGTGGTGGATCACAACATTCCCGTCTACCGCATCTATCGCGTCGCCATGGGGAACGCTCCAGTTGAGAGCACCAGTGGATCGAACGCAAGCATGCGTGGCAGCCTTGTCCACGTTTCGCTGATGCACAACAGTTTAGCGGCCTTGAACACACCAAGCTCGACTACCGGTGGTTCGTCAATTGGTGCGACGCAGCAGTCTCCCGCACAGCCCTCCCCCCAGGGTGCTGCGTCGCAGCCACCTTCGCAATAGCGAAGGCCGCACACAAGCTCTCACACAACGAGAGAACCAAGGCAGATTGGCCCCTCACCCGAGGGGCCGTTTTTTTGGTCTCGTGGACCCTACGAACGAATCAACGTGGGCCAAGACAACCGGGTGCCCCATCCTGACCCTGAGCGTAGTCGAAGGGGAAGGGTGGGAGGGCACTACATTTCCCTCTGGAGTCTTTACTTCGGAAAAGATGCCGCTGACTGTGCGCCAACCGCGGCATGAACCGCCAGCAGTTGCTCCAACAGCGGCTTGAGCCGGTCCAGCCGCAGGGCATTCGCCCCATCGGACTTGGCGTTTGCCGGATCGTCGTGCACTTCCAGAAAAACGCCGTCGACCCCCGCCGCCACCGCAGCCCGCGCGAGCACCGGAATGAACTCCGGCTGACCGCCCGAGACGCCGTTCGCGGCCGAGGGCATCTGCACCGAGTGCGTCCCGTCGAAGACCACCGGCGCAAACCCGCGCATGATCGGCAGACTGCGCATGTCCACGACCAGGTTGTTATAGCCAAAGCTGGCGCCGCGTTCTGTCAGAAAGACACGTTGGTTGCCGGTGCCGGCGATCTTCTCAACCGCGTACCGCATGTCCTGCGGCGCGACGAACTGGCCCTTCTTCACGTTAACCGCGCGTCCCGTCGCTCCGGCGGCGAGCAGCAGGTCCGTCTGGCGGCACAGAAAGGCCGGAATCTGCAGCACATCGCACGCCTCGGCCACCGCCGCGCAGTCATCTGCCGTATGCACATCGGTCAACACCGGCAGCCGTGTCTCTTCCGCAATCCGCCGCAGGATGCGTGTACCTTCCTTGAGCCCCGGTCCGCGAAAGCTGCCCACCGATGTGCGGTTCGCCTTGTCATAGGACGCTTTGAAGATGTACGGAACGCCCAGATCGCTGGTGATCCGCTGCACCGCCTCCGCGAGACCGCGCGCATGCGCTTCGCTCTCAATCACACAGGGGCCAGCGATCAGGAACAAGTGGCCGGAGCCAACGGGCACATTGCCGATTTCGAAGTCGTGAGCGCTCACATCTACCATGAAAGCACATTCGGCATCGCACATCTGCCTCCAAGAGCTTTACCATTGCAGATGGTAAAATACCATCATGAATGCCATTGCTACCATTGATAAGGCGGGAAGACTCGTGGTGCCAAAGGCTATGCGGCTGGCATTGCACCTCGAGCCTGGAGACGTACTGGAGATGCGCCAGGAGGGCGAAACGCTGGTGTTGGCGCCAAAGCATGAGAAAGGCCGCATGTTCAAAGCTGAGGATGGCCTGTGGGTCTTCTCCAGCGGGCAAGGGCGAGTGACGAACGAGGAGATCAACCAGGCCATCGCGGACACGCGCTTGGAACGTGAAGCACGCATCCTCGGTTCACTTGAAGATGAAGACACAACGGCAAGATGAAGCTTTTCGTCGATACCTCGGTCCTGATCGCCGCCTCGGATCTGGAGCATGAGCATTTCGCTCTCAGCCGCCGATTCTTCCTCATCATGAAAAAAGAGACCGCTTGCTGTGCCGCCCATACGCTTGCTGAAATGTACGCCGTACTCACCAGGCTCCCTAAAGCGAAGAGAAGAACGCCGGATGAGGCTCTGCTGACACTTGAGCAGGTTCGCAGTCGAACCAGCCAGATCGCTCTCATCCCTGAAGAGTATGTGCGCACCATCGAGTCCGCAGCCATGCGTGGTCTAACCGGAGGCATTCTCTACGACGCCCTCCTGCTGGCCTGCGCGCGCAAGGCCGAAGCAGAACGAATCTATACCTGGAACGTCGGGCACTTCAAGAACATTGCCCCCGACCTCGCTGACCGGATCGTCACACCTTAGACCGGCTTCACGTGGACCCGGTGCGGTTCAAGATTGATATAGTGTTACGCGCTTTGCCCGTCATCCTGAGCGTAGCGCGGAGTGCGAAGTCGAAGAATCCGGGTTTGCTTTTGGCTGGCTGCCTTAAAAGAAATTCCCTAGCGGAAGCTCACCTGCTGAAAACCCAGCGACTGCAGCAGCGTGGTCAAGGTAGCGCGTGCATTGCTCGTCGCCGTCGCCAGAATGCCGCTGGCCAGCGCCGCATCGCGAAGCTGGCCTTCTGCTCGCTGCCGGACCTCCGATTCGAGGTTCGGGTCCGCGGGAACCAGCAGCCCGGTAATGCGTGAGATCACACGCGTCTGGCCGCTGTCGAGCGCGGTCACGAAGATCTGCGCCGGCGGCAGGTGCAGTTGGATTGTGCGCCCGTCGATGTGAATATCGGATGCCTGAACCAGGGCCAGGTCAATCCCGGCAATCACCTGTCCGTGCACCACCAGCAGCAGCTTGTCCCCGGTGAGAAAGTCCGGCAGGTACTGGCTCTCTCGATCGCCCTCGACCACCTTGTCCATGGTGTAGACGACGCTCTCCAGCCGCTGCAGCCGCTGGATGCTGGCCACTACGGCGGGCAGTGACGTGTTGATGGTAGTGGTGCGTCCGAGAAATGCCTGCGTAAGCCGGTCGCGCCACCCGGTCTGCAGATGCTCGAGCGCCAGCGGAAGGCCCGCCATCGCAGCCAGCAGGCCGAGAATGACGCCCAGCACCAGCGCCAGAAACGCGGATGAGCCACTGTGCCGGTCCCGCCGGGATGTCGAAACAGTCTCGCGCGTTTCAAGCATGTCTTAGCTCCGCCTAATCGATCGCCGCCTGCAATTGAGTGGCGTCCTGTGTGCGCATCTGCCGTGCGCGGTTGCGGTAGCTGGCGGTCACGAATTCGCGGAACAGTGGATGCGGCTCCAATGGCTTGGACTTGAACTCGGGATGGAACTGGCAGCCCAGGAAGAACGGATGCTCGGGTATCTCCACGATCTCCACATAGGTGCCGTCGGGCGTCGTCCCCGTGATTTGCAGCCCGGCCCCGGTGAGCAGCGCCTCGTACTCGCGATTGAATTCGTAGCGATGACGGTGACGTTCACTGATCTCCGTCTGTCCATACGCCTGCTGCGCGCGCGAGCCCGGTTCGAGCACGCAGGACCACGCCCCCAGACGCATCGTCCCGCCCATCTCTTCCACGCCTGTCAACTCGCGCAGCTTGTAGATGATGCGGTGCGGCGTGGCCGGATCGAACTCGCTCGAGTTGGCCGCGTGCAGGCCGCACACATTGCGCGCGTATTCAATGCACGCCGTCTGCATGCCCAGGCAGATGCCGAAGAACGGCGTGCCGCTCTCCCGCGCGTAGCGGATCGCGTGCAGCATGCCTTCAATGCCCCGCTTGCCAAAGCCCCCGGGAACCAGCACGCCGTCGTAGTCCGCCAGTTGCTCCGCCGTGTTCGACTCTTCCAGCCCCTCGGCCTCCAGCCAGGTCACGCGCAGCTTCAACTGCTGCGACAGCGCGCCGTGCACCAGCGCCTCTTTCAGCGACTTGTAACTGTCTTCGTACTCGACGTACTTGCCGACGATGGCGATCGAGACCTCGTCCTGCGGATGGTAAGCATCTTCCACCAGCCGCTCCCACCGCGACAGGTCCGGTGTCTTCGCCTCCATGTGCAGATACTTCAGCGCCAGCGTATCGACCTTCTCCTGCGCAAAGTTCAGCGGCACCTCGTAGATCGAGGCGACGTCCTTGGCCGCGATCACCGCCTGCTCCTCCAGATTGCAGAACAGCGCGATCTTGCTCCTGAGCTCATGCGAGAGCGTGCGGTCCGTCCGGCAGAGCAGGATGTCCGGCTGGATGCCGATCGAAAGCATCTCCTTCACCGAGTGCTGCGTGGGCTTGGTCTTGAGCTCCTGCGCCGCGGCGATCCAGGGCACCAGCGTCACGTGGACGAAGACGGTATTCTCGCGGCCCAATTCCTGGCGCATCTGGCGGATCGCTTCGATGAAGGGCAGCGATTCGATATCGCCTACCGTGCCGCCGATCTCGACGATGGCGACCTCGCAATCCGCCGCCACCTTGCGCATTGCATTCTTGATCTCGTTGGTGACGTGCGGAATCACCTGCACCGTCTTGCCGAGATAGTCGCCGCGGCGCTCCTTGGTGATGATCTGCTCGTAGATACGGCCGGTGGTCAGGTTGTTATCGCGGGTGAGCCGCGCATGGGTGAAGCGCTCATAGTGCCCCAGGTCCAGATCGGTCTCGGCGCCGTCGTCGGTCACAAAGACCTCGCCGTGTTGGAACGGCGACATGGTGCCCGGATCGACGTTGAGGTACGGGTCAAACTTCATCAGGTTGACCTTGATCCCGCGACTCTCCAGCAGGCAGCCGATGGAAGCTGCGGCCAGACCTTTTCCCAGGCTGGACACAACTCCGCCCGTCACAAAGATGTACTTTGCTGACATTCCCTTCACCTTTTGCTGAGTCAGATTGGCGTACCGGGTGGGCACGATCAAGTATCGCAGAGTGCGGGCGGTTGGGGAAGGGCGAAGGTCACGACGATCAACAGCAAACGCTCGAGCCCGTAAACTCGTCTAATCTGACACCTATGCGGCGCCTCAAGCTTGGAATCAGCACTATCGCCGGCCTCGTGTTTATGCTGTCGGGATTACCGCTTCAAGGGCAGACCGGTCCGCCCACGCAGCCGGCGGTACTCGCCAGCATCCATCGGCTCATCCTCACGGACGGCTCCGATCAGGAGGTCCGCAGGTTCGAGATTCAGGGCGCCAAGGTCCGCTACATCAGCGCGGAGCGCGGCGGCGCGTGGGAGGAGCTGCCGGTCAACCTGGTGGACTGGAAGGCTACCGAGAAGTACGCCCGCGAGCATACCCCGGGCGCGCAGCCGAGCGACGAACCGGCACAGGATAGCGCCGCCGCCATCGACAAGGAGGCACAGGCGGAGCGCGCCGAGATGAATGCCCGCACCCCGGAGATCACGCCCGGGCTGCGTCTGCCCTCTCTCGATGGCGTCTGGGCACTGGACTACTTCCGCGACCGGCCGGAGCTCGTGACCCTGCAGCAGAACAGCGGCAACATGAACCAGCAGACCGGCCACAACGTGCTCCGCGCAACCCTTAATCCACTGGGAGGCACCAAGCAGCAGGTAAGGCTGGACGGGCCGCGATCCAAAGTGCGCCTCCATGAGAACGATCCGGCGCTCTACATCAGTCTGACCGGGGGCGATGAGGAGGCCGGCCCGGATGCCATCAACGTGGATACACAGGGAGCGAAGGCGCCGGGAGTGGTGAGCTCCCCCAAGAGCCAGTACATCATCGTCCGCGCGGAATCGAAGCGGGACTACCGCGTCGTGGGTACCGTCCGAATGGACGCACTGGGCCGCATGTCGCAGTCCCAGGATGTGGTGCAGACCACTTCGACCATTCTGCCCGGCGGGCACTGGATGAAGGTAGTGCCGAAGGAGCCTCTGCTCATCGAAGAGTATGCGCTCATCGAAGTCCTCGGCTCCAGGGAGATCAACCTCTCCGTCTGGGATTTCGCCGTCGATCCGCAGGCGCCCGAAAACCCCAACGCGATTCTGCCCTTAGAGCGCCCACGCTGACAAGTGGCGGACGAAGAGAAACGCAGATCCTTCGACTGCGCTCAGGATGGCAAGCGAAGCCCGATGCCCCATGCTGAACGCGCCACAGAACCGGGTGCCCCATCCTGAGCGTCCGGGGTCCCCGGCACGCGGTCCTTGCGTGCTGGGTGGGGAGCGAAGGGTGGGAGACCGCAGATCAGATCTCGAGCTTACCCATCTTTGCTACCGCAATACTGTCGCGCGTGGTGTTCTTCACTGCGTACATCATCTCGTCCGCTCGATCGATCAGCTCATGCGCGTTGTCCGCATCGTCCGGAAAGCTGGCGATACCAAAGCTGGCGCGGATCTTCACCTCCAGCGCCTCTCCTGCCGGAAACGTACGGGAGCGCAGCGCGTAAATCAGTCGCAGCGACGCTTCGAGCGCGGAGGATTTTCCCGTCTGCGGCAGCACCACCACAAACTCGTCGCCGCCATAGCGGAAGGCCAGGTCCACCCGGCGCAGAGTCCCCTTGAGCGTGGCGGCCACCTCCGCCAGCACCCGGCTGCCCGCCAGGTGTCCATGCACATCGTTCACCTGCTTGAAGCGATCGAGATCGATAAAGACGATGCTGAGCGGGGTATTAAAGCGCCGCGCCCGCTCCACTTCGAGATCCAGTGTCGCCGCGAGATGACGCGCGTTGAACAGGCCCGTGCAGTCGTCCGTGATGGTCAGGTCCTGGATGCGCTCGACCGCCCGCGCATTTTCGATGGCAATCGCGGCGTAATCGCACAGGATATGCAGAAACGTGATGGTGTAGTCGGTCAGCGTGTCGAGTTGATAGTTGAAGAGCTGGATGACGCCCAGCGTCCGTAGACGCGACCGTACCGGAATGCAGATGGCGGAATGCATCTCCTGCGGTGCGCCTTCGTTCGATGAGTACCGCGACGCCTCGGCCGCGCCGGAGACGATCAGCGGTTCGCCGTGCTGCGCCACCCATCCGGCCATGCCCTCGCCCAGCGGAATGCGGATGGTCTTCAGCGCATCGTCGGCATGTCCGGCTGCCACCACATAGTAAAGATCCCGCCGCTCCTCATCCACCATCAGCAGCGCCCAGCTCTCCGGCTGGAAGAACTTCTCCATCTGCTGCATGATACTGCGGAGAATCGCGTCCAGATCGAGCGAAGAGGTGAGCGCGCGCGCCACGCTATGAAAGATCATCAGATCTTCGAAGACCCTTGGATTCTGCTCCGCCTGGTCGCTTGTGTCGGCCACTCTTCGTCGGCTCCTGCTACAGCAGTTTCATTTTGTCACAGTGCGTGAACGAGATACGCTGCGGCCACTGTCACCCCGCTCAACAATCACGGGTCGCTGTCATCCTGAGCGTAACCGAAGGTGGAGTCGAAGGGATCTGCTTCATCTTGTTTTAAAGTATCGGCGCGGAGCGCCGCTCGGCCAAACGCGCTGTGCCATCGCTTCAGCATCGACGTCTTTAGCCGCCGATGTGCACCATGCTACGCGAAGGCTGGAGGAACCCTGCCTCGCCAATGTGGTGGCGTGCTTCCTTGGTATGGACGGTGCGCCGGATGAACCGGGCCATGTCCTCGTCCGAGCCGCCGCGCCGCGCGACGCCGTAGAGATCATGATCGCTCTGGGAGAAGAGACAGGTGCGAATCTGGCCATCGGAGGTCAGCCGGATGCGGCTGCACGCTCCGCAGAACGCGCGCGATACCGGCGCGATAATACCGATCTCGCCAATGCCATCATCGAAGGTGAAGCGCTGCGCCGTCTCTCCCTTGGCCGTCGCCTCCAGCGGCACCAGGGGCCGCACCGCGCTCAGCCGTTCCAGCAGTTCGTCATAGGGAATCACGGTGTTGGGGGACCAGATGCGGTCCTCTTCGAGCGGCATGAATTCGATGAAGCGCAGAATAATGCCCTCGGCTCGCGCGAAGTGCGCGAAAGGCACGATCTGGTCGTCATTGAAGCCGCGCAGCAGCACGCAGTTCACCTTCACCGGTCCCAGGCCGGCATCCCGCGCCGCGCGGATACCCGCCAGCACCTTTTCATAGCTCCCCGGCACCCTGGTCAGCCGCGTCACGATCGCCGGATCGACCGCATCCATGCTCACCGTCACGCGTGTCAGCCCCGCTTCCCTGAGCCGTCGCGCCTGCGCGGCGAGCAGATGCCCGTTGGTGGTCACGGCAATGTCCAGCCTGAGCCCCGCGCCCTTGCTGGGTGCCCCGTCCGGTGTCCCGTCTGGCTCGAACCGCGTCCGCAGTTTCGCGATCTCGCCCACCAGGTCAGCCAGTCCGGAGCGCAACAACGGCTCGCCTCCGGTCAGGCGCACCTTCTCGATACCCAACTCGACAAAGATGCGGATCATCCGCAGGTATTCGTCGAGCGATAGTTCGGAGTACTGCGCGCCCTCGTTCCCGGTGCGGCAGTACACGCACTTGTAGTTGCAGCGATCCGTCACCGACACGCGCAGGTCGGTGATGGTACGGCCGAAGCGGTCGATCAGCCGCTGCGTGCCCTCACCCGTCACCACGGGCGGGGGCGAAGCGCTCTGCTGCAGCGAAATTGGTTGTGCCGGCACTGTACTCATTCGATGCAGCCCGCTCCGCCAAAAGTTCAATCTGAAAGCCTAAACCAGAGGCTCAAACCAGATCCGAAAGACCATACCCTCAATTGTACGCAGCAGCCGCCCGCATTCGATTGCATCGCACCGCTTCCCGGAAACATCTCGTACTCTAGTCCTATGGCAAAGAAGATCGAGATGGAAGAACAGGCTGCGGAGCGGCGGCATGCGCCCACCAGCTTCGATGTGCTGGTCGTCGGCGCTGGCCCCACCGGGCTCGCCTGCGCCATTGAAGCCAAGCGCCGCGGCCTGCGCACCGTCCTGGTGGACAAAGGCTGTGTCTGCAACTCCATCTTCCACTACCCCTCCAACATGACCTTCTTCACCACGCCGGAGCTGCTGGAAATCGGCGACCTGCCCTTCTCCAGCCCGAACCAGAAGCCCACCCGGAACGAAGCCCTCGAGTACTACCGCAAGGTTGCGGACCACTACGCCCTGGATATCCGGCAATACGTCACGGTGCAGAGGATTACCGGGGAGAACGATGACTTCTCCGTCACGGTCATCGACCGCTTCGAACGCGTGCGCACCTTCGCCGCCAAGAAGCTCATCATCGCCACCGGCTACTACGATCTCCCCAACTTCCTCGACATCCCCGGTGAGGAGCTGCCTAAGGTCAGGCACTACTACGACGATCCGCACCCCTTCTATGACACCGATGTTCTGGTGATCGGCGGCAAGAACTCCGCCGCCATCGCCGCACTCGACCTGTGGCGCCATGGGGCGCGGGTTACGCTGGTGCACCGCGGACCGGCCATGCACCGGCACGTCAAATACTGGATCCTTCCGGACATCAACAACCGTATCAAGAGCGGGGAAGTCGAAGCCTACTTCGACACCCGGGTCACCGCCATCGGCCAAGACAGCGTAGAGCTGGCGACACCGGATGGCCCGCGTACCGTGCGCAATGACTTCGTCTTCGCCCTCACCGGCTATCATCCTGATTTCCCCTTCCTTGAATCCGCCGGCGTCCGCATGGAGGGCGAAGATCGCTGCCCCGCCTGCGACCCGCAGAGCCTGGAGAGCAACGTGCCCGGCATCTACCTCGCGGGCGTCATCGTCGCCGGATCGCGCACCAACGAGATCTTTATCGAGAATGGCCGCTTCCATGGCCGCCAGATCGCCGACGATATCGCCTCCCGCAGCCGCAGCTCGCGGACCTTGCAGCCCGTCTAAGCGATGCAAGTGTGAACCCTTTGCAGCCCCTCCACCTTCTTTAGACGTATCTACACTCGTATATACTCAGTCCACGGAGAAGAGCTATGCAGGTACAGGTGAGCAGGTGGGGCAATAGCCTGGCGGTGCGGATTCCCGCAGCCGTGCTGACGCAGGCGCGTGTGGAAGAAGGCAGCAGCCTGGAGATTCTGGTCGAGGAAGATGGCGCGATCGTGCTGGTAGCGGCCAACAAAGCACCGACACTGACGGATTTGGTGGCCGCCATTACGCCTGAAAACACGCACACTGCCACGAACTGGGGAGCTCCCGTAGGGAATGAGATCTGGTGAGCGCAGGCGCGCGCGAGTATATCCCGGATTCAGGAGATCTCATCTGGATCGACTTCGATCCCCAGACGGGCCATGAGCAGGCCGGCCGCCGGCCCGGGCTGGTGCTGTCACCGGCCGCGTACAACGGCAGAAGCGGCCTTGCCATCGTGTGTCCCGTAACCAGCCATATCAAAGGCTATCCGTTTGAAGTGCCTCTCCCTGCTGGCCTGAAGGTAAATGGCGCGGTTCTGGCGGACCATGCAAAGAATATCGATTGGAAGGCGCGGAAGGCCCAGAAGTGCGACTCCGCTCCTGCATCCGTCACCAGGACCGTGAAACAGCGCCTTTTGGTACTCATCGGCTAGGTGCAGTCGCGCTTCGGCGTTGCGGCGCGCGGGAGAAGCGGAAGACTCCGAGGGATAGATAGAGCCGCGACACATGCGCGTCTGCGGGTGAGACGCGAATTATCTACCGCGATCTCCCGCCGGTCATTTTGATAGGCACCGGCCACGAGGCAGGTTAGTCTGTTAGGACCCTAAGTGGAAAGAAATTGAGATCCATGAGCCGGCTGAAGTTCCGCACAATTCGCGGGCAGCTCACCGCAGGTTTTGTCCTGCTGCAGGTCCTGTTTACGCTCCTGTTCGCTCTCCTTCTGCTGCGGGCGGAGCTGCGGGAGATTCATGTCCGCGCGGAGCGGCGCCTGGAGTATCAATCCCGGCTGGTGGCGCTCATGACGGCCGAAGCCATTGGCAACCGGCAACCCCACAATCTCGACCTGGGGCGAATCCTCGCGGCGATGCGGGATTCCCCCACCATTCGTGACGTGCGCCTTACCAATCTCAGCGGCAACGCTTTACCCGGCACCGCATCGCCCCGAACCACGCCTCTGTCCCCCACCGAAAGCGCACATTTGTCGACCGGGCTGCCGGTGACCCTCTTTCGTCGTGAAGACGGTGCGCGGGAGGCCGTCGCTGCCATCAGTTCTCCGTCGAATGGCGTGATGGGCTTCGCCTGGGTGGTGGAAAATCCCAGCGGCGAGCGGCAGGAGATTCGTTCGCTCTTCCGCATCACGGTCATTCTCGGCATCCTGGGCGCTCTGGGATTCGCCGTTGCCTCCGCCCTGCTCGCGCGCAGCATCACGCGGCCCTTGAAGGCCGTCATGGCAGCGACCCGCCGGCTCATCCGTGACCCTGAAAGCAAGGAAGGCTTCCCCCTCAAGATTGACGAGAGCAATGAGGCAGCGGAGCTGGCGCAAGCCTTCAACCTGCTGGTGCTCTCCATGGATGAGCAGCGGGCCGGCCTGAGCGATACCCTGGCGCTGCTGGATTCCATGCTGGCCCACGCACCCGTCGGCTTTGCGTTTTTCGACCGCAAGTTCCGCTATGTCCGGGTCAACCGCTACCTGGCCGAGCGCAACGGCGTTCCCATGACGCGCTTCCTGGGGCAGACCACCCGCGAACTGCTGCCGCCCGATGTGACAGATGCCTTCGAGCAGCGGATCGAGGAGGTCTTCCGCACCGGGGCGATCATCCATTCCTTCGAATATCAGCTTCCGTCCCGTCCCGGACGCGAAGAACAAAGCTGGCAGACAGGCCTCTATCCGGTGAAGACCGGGCAGCAGGGAGTGCGCTGGGTGGGCGCGGTGGTGCTCGAGACCACGGAACAGAAGCGATCGGAGGAGACCCTGCGGCGCACCGAGAAACTGGCCGCCACCGGACGCCTGGCCGCGTCTATCGCGCATGAGATCAACAATCCGCTCGAAGCCATTACCAATCTCATCTATCTGCTGGTCCAGCACCCCTCACTCGATGCAGAGGCGCAGGAGTTTGCGCGCATGGCGGCGCACCAGGTGGCCCGTGTCTCGGAGATCACGCAGCAGACGTTGCGCTTCTACCGCCAGTCCACCCTGCCCACCCGCTCCAGCGTGGCCGAGATCATCGAGTCCATGCTCACCCTCTACAGCGGCCGGGTGAATGCGCTGCACGTTGAACTGGTTCGGAAGTATCAGGAGGGCGTTGAACTCTTCTGCTTCTCCGGCAGCCTGCGGCAGATCTTCGCCAATCTCATCAGCAATGCGCTGGATGCCATGGCGGAAGGCGAGCGCCTCGCCGTCCACGTGTATCGCTCGCACAATTGGCGGGATGGATCGCCCGGCGTGCGGGTGGTGCTCGCCGATACCGGATCGGGCATGCCGGACGCGGTGAAACGACGCATCTTCGAACCGTTTTTCACCACCAAGGAAG
>JBPCNO010000026.1:0-18577 GCA_051001135.1 Acidobacteriaceae bacterium | reverse complement strand
CGCTTCGCGCAAAAGCAGAGAGCCCGGCATCCGTGCCGGGCTCTCTGCTTTCCAAACTGCTTCAAAACTCAGCTTCGGATCTATCGCTCCAAAAAGATCACAGCTCGCCTTGACGAGCATCCTTGACCTCGAAGTTGGACAGAAGAGCGTTTAGAGGTAGCTATCCTCTTCATCCGGCCAAAACCGGGCTCAATGAGTGACTCGGCCTGTTATTGCCATTCGGCGATCGGGAATAGACCTTGTGCGTTTGACAATCTATAGTCGGATGTCTACCATCACTCTTCATTGAGGGTCGAACGTCTTCCATGACTAAAAAGCAGGTGCAACAACGAGCGAATTTGCTGCAGGGAACGCTGGACATGCTTGTCTTGCGAACGCTTCTTTATGGGCCGGCACATGGCCATCAGATTGGCAAACATATTCAGCGGACCACGAACGATTTCCTGCAGATGCAGCATGGTTCTCTCTATCCTGCATTGCATCGCTTGGAGGAGAGAGGGTGGGTCACCTCGAAATGGGAGATGGCTCCGGACCGCAACCGGGAGTTCAAGTATTACCGGCTTACGGAACTCGGCAGAAAACAGCTTGTGGTCGAAGAATCGCAATGGAAGCAGATGGCGGAAGCTGTGGCGCGCGTGATGTGGCCTGCAGCTGAGGAGAGCTGAGATGCGATGGTGGCCGAATTGGAAAGGAACTGCGAAGCGGGATGCCGACCTTGAGCGGGAGCTTCTTTCCGATCTGGAATTGGAAGAGGAAGAGCAGCGGGAGCGTGGGCTGTCGGCAGAAGAAGCTCGTTCTGCAGCACGGCGCGCCTTCGGCAACACGACGCTGATTCGCGAGCAGACGCGCGCCGCCTGGAGCCGGATCTGGCTGGAGCAACTGGTCCGCGACATGAAGTACGGCACGCGCACGCTACTGCGCTCCCCCGAATTTGCTATCGTCTCCGTGCTGGTGATGGCGTTGGGCATCGGCGCGACTACATCGCTCTTCACCATGGTGCGTGCCGTGCTGTTGCGGCCGCTGCCGTTTCGCGATTCCGGCAAGCTGGTAATGCTCTATGAGCACTATCGCCACAACAAAGGCGGCGATGGATTCAATGCGGTTGCGCCAGGCGACTATCGCGAGTGGCGCAGCCAGACTCACGGCTTTGAAGACATGGCGGCGATGCGTGGTTACGGAGGCATCCTCTCCGGTGTGCATTCCGAACTGCCGGAAGTTGCGCAGAGCGCGGGCGGCTCGGCCAATCTCTTTCCACTCCTCGGCGTAACTCCCGCCTTCGGCCGCCTCTTCACTGAAGCGGAAGATAAGCCGAAAGGCGAGCCAGTAGTCCTGCTTACCTGGAGCCTCTTTCAGCGCCGCTTTGCCGGAGATCCTTCGATCATCGGCAAACAGATTCATCTGGACACGATCCCGACTACTGTCGTTGGCGTACTACCCAACTGGTTTACCTATCCGGACGCGCGGGTCCAATACTGGGTGCCCTACGCGCAGACTTTTTCGGAGGGTGACTACTCCATGCACGCCGGCCACCAGAGCGAGGTGGTTGCGCGGCTGAAGCCGGATATAAGCGTAGAAGCGGCGACGCACGAGGTAAGCGCGGTGCAGTACCGGATACATCTCGCTTATGCCACCAGGCCCGTCGCTGAAGATGTCTGGTCGCGGCCGATGATCGACGACCTGGTGAAGGGTGTGCGAACTCAGCTGCTGGTACTGCTGTGCGCGGTTGGCTGCATGCTGTTGATCGCCTGCCTCAATCTTTCAAAACCTGCTGGTAGCGCGGGCTGCATCGCGTCGCAAGGAGGTTGCCATCCGTGGATCACTGGGCGGCAGCCGGCTTGCTTTAATTCGCGAGCAGATGACGGAAAGCCTGCTGATCTGCGTGGCCGGCGGCGGGCTCGGACTGCTGCTGTCGCTCGCTTCGACGCACTGGCTCGCTGCCAACTGGCGCAATCTGCCTCGGGCCGACTCCGTACATGTCGATGGATGGGTCTTCACTTTTGCCGTGGGTCTGGTAGTGGCGACAGGACTACTGGCAGGTCTAGTGCCGGCGATATCTTCTACAGGCAAAGGGCTGCTCTCGGTGTTACAGGAATCTTCACGATCAGCCAGCGGCAGCGCCTCGCGAGCACGGTTGCGCAAGACGATGCTCACAGTCGAGATAGCGCTCACGGTCATGCTGCTGGTCTCGGCCGGGCTGCTTTTCAAGAGCTTTCTGCACCTGCGCATGGCAGATCTGGGCTGCCGCATCGATCACGTAATCACCATGAAGTTTGGCCTGCCGGAAATCCAATACGACACACGCGAAAAGGTGATGCTCTTCCATCAGTCGCTGCTTGAGCGCGTGCGCCGGCTGCCCGGCGTGCGCGGCGCGGCGCTCGTGTCCGCTGCGCCTGGATCAGGGCCCCAAGGCGGCAGAGTTTTCACGATCCTCGAAAAACCCGCACCCAGTTACACCATTCAGTACGACGCCACGACCCTTACCGCCGACCCGCAATACTTCAGCGTCATGCAGATTCCGCTGCTGCGCGGCCGGGTCTTCACGGAACACGAGCGCCTCGACAACGACCATTACATCGTTGTCAGCAAACAATTCGTAGATCAGTTTTTCTCGGGCGACGACCCCGTTGGCAAACACGTCCGCGTCGACTGGGATGACATTGGAGCAATCTACGAGATCATCGGCGAAGTTGGCGACACGATCTACGACGTTACCAAGCCAGTCGAGGCCACCATGTACTTTCCTATCCTCTCCGGCATTCCAGACTACACCAGCGAGGCTACCATCGTGGGCTGGACCTCCGTCGATCCGCTGGCCATGTCGACACCGATCCAGCAGCAGATTTCGGCGCTCGAACCGGAACTGCCTGTCTACAATGCGTTGACCATGGATCAGATTCTCGGCAAGTCCACGGCCACTCAGGGTTTCGCGGCAAATCTGGTATTGGCCTTCGCCAGCCTGTCACTTCTCCTAGCCGCCGTAGGCCTGTATGGAGTGCTTTCCTACCTGGTCACGCAGCGAGTGTCGGAAATCGGCATCCGCATCGCCCTCGGCGCGCAACGGGAGCAGATATTGAGTCTTATCCTGTTCGACGGGCTTCGGCCGGCGCTCCTCGGGCTGATTCTCGGCCTCATAGCCAGCGCAGGCGCAACGCAGCTTATCCGGTCGATGCTTTACGGAACCAAGCCTACTGATCCGGCTGTGATTGGCGCTGTGATTCTCACTCTACTGTTGATCGCTTTGATGGCCTGCATCTTTCCCGCTTGGCGCGCTTCGCGTCTCGATCCGATGCAAGCATTGCGGACGGAATAGGGCCGACGTTCTGGGAATTTCGCTTCAATTGACGCATTATCGCCAATGCACTCATTGAGATGCGATAGTTTTGGAAATCGGCTTCTCTTTACTAATCGAGTGACGAGCAAGCTGGTGATGAGCTTCGTAAAGGTCTCTTTCCACGTCTTGCACTCTCCCTCGAAAGGTCCGCTCTAAGAGTTGTTCCGGTCGAAGTTCTTGAAGAACAGCGCCTGTTGCGCCACCGGCGCGGTCTTCTCCACCAACGCCATCTGCTGCTGCTGGTTGAGCGGCGTAAACTCCTTCGCCAACGCGACGTTCTCCTCCAATTGCGCCACGGAATCGCACCCGATGATGATGGTGCTCACCGGTTGCGAGAGCGTGTAGTACACCGCCTCGCGCATGTTCAGCGTGCCCGGCCCGGTGCTGATGACCGCCTTCCCCTCCCAGGAGTGGTGCTGCTTGTCCGCCGGCGGCGGCGTCCAGTTGGAGAGAATGCGTCCCCGCGCCGGCACCTTCATGCCCACGATGCCCATGCGCCGTTCCACCGCCAGCGGCAGCAGCGCCTCCTGTAAGCTGTGCTGGTGCTGGTCGGCGGCGTTCAGCGCCATCAGGATGTTGTCGAAGGGATAGCGGTGGATGCACTCCATCAGCGCGTCCGGCCGGTGGTGTCCGGTAACGCCGAGGAAGCGCACCATCCCTTGCTGCTGCGCCTCCAGCAGCGCCTCCATCGCGCCGCCTTTGGCGAAGCACTGGTTCACGTCATCCATGGTGCCGATGTCGTGCAACTGCCACAGGTCCACATGATCGGTATTGAGCAGTTCGAGCGACTTCTCGATCATGCGCATCGAGCCATCGCGGGTGCGCTCCTTGGTCTTGGTGGCCAGGAAGGTCTCCGCCCGGCGCGTCTTCATCACCTTGCCGAAGTACTGCTCGCTCCACCGCTCCGGGCCACCGTAGATCGAAGAGGTGTCGCAGTAGTTCACGCCCAGGTCCAGCGCCCGCTCGATGATCGGTACGGCAGCGGCTTCGTTGTTCGACTTCTCGAGCGCCGCTTGTCCACCCAGGCTGAACAGCCCCACGCGATAGCCGGTCTTGCCCAGGTTGCGTGTGGGCATGCCTTTCTCTGTCGCCGGATTGTAGGGCTGCTTCCAATCAGCCTTGGTCGCCGTGGGGCTCGCTTGTGCCCGTCCGCTCTCCGGCAGAACCGTCTGCGCCACCAGCCCTGCCGCTACCGCACCGCCAGCTTTCAGAAACTCCCGCCGTCCCGTATGCACTTCCGGATGCCTGTCCGCCATCATGCCCCTCCACATCTGCAGCTATCAGAACGCGACTGCGCCAATCTTGCAATAGCCGGGCGCGATGAGGAGGCGCGGGGCGCTTGCTCTCCGTGGGCGAAAGACTTAGTGTTGAGCCGTTGCGCACTCTGTCTTAACCGCAAAACCGGGTGCCCCATCCTGACCCTGAGCGTAGTCGAAGGGGAAGGGTGGGATACCGCAACGCGGAGTTCGCGTCTTTGAAGTTTCGCGCCCTCAGAAGTTCTCACCGGAGATCGAGAACCACGCATGTCCGACACCACGCAGGACCACCATTTCAGCTCCTCCCTTCGCGAAACCCGCCTCTTCCCACCGCCGCCGGAGTTCGCCGCGCACGCGCACGTAAAGAGTATGGAGGAGTATCGAGCGCTCTACCGCCGATCGATCGACGATCCTGAGGCCTTCTGGGCCGAGGCGGCCAGGGAACTGCACTGGTTCACGCCCTGGCACACCGTGCTCGAATGGAACCCGCCCTCCGCTCAGTGGTTCGTCGGCGGCAAGCTAAACCTCTCCTACAACTGTTTAGACCGACACGTGCTCAATGGCCGGGCGGACAAGACCGCCCTCCTGTGGGAGGGCGAGCCGGGCGAGGTGCGCACGCTCACCTTCCGCGAGCTGCACGCGGAGGTGCAGCGCTTCGCGAATGTCCTCAAGGATCTCGGCATCCGCAAGGGCGATCGCGTCGCCGTCTACATGGGCATGACGCCCGAACTCGCCATCGCCCTCCTGGCCTGCGCGCGCATCGGCGTCATCCACTCGGTCATCTTCGGAGGCTTCGCCGCCAATGCGCTGGCCGACCGCATCAACGATGCCGCCTGTGTCGCCGTCATCACCCAGGACACCTCCTACCGCCGCGGTAGCGAAGTTCAGCTCAAGCAGATTGTGGACGACGCCCTGGCAAACTGTCCCACGGTCAAGAGCGTGATCGTTTATCAGCGCAGCGGATCGCCGGTAACCATGCAGCAGGGCCGCGACCACTGGTGGCACGAGCTTATGGAGAAAGCGAAACCGGAGTGCCCCGCCGAGCCGCTCGACTCCGAGCACCCGCTCTATATCCTCTACACCTCCGGCACCACCGGTAAGCCCAAGGGCCTGGTCCACACCACCGGCGGCTACAGCGTGCAGACCTACCTCACCAGCAAGCTGGTCTTCGACTTGCATGGCGACGATCCGAACGACCGCGATGTCTACTGGTGCACTGCCGACATCGGCTGGGTCACCGGCCACTCTTGCGTCCTCTACGGCGCGCTACAGAACGGCGTTACCACCTTGATGTACGAGGGCGCGGTTAACACGCCGGACTGGGACCGCTGCTGGAAGATCATCGATACACACAAGGTCTCGATCTTCTATACCGCGCCCACCGCCATTCGCGCCTTCATCAAAAACGGCCATCACCATGTGGACCGGCACGCGCTCGCCTCCCTGCGTCTGCTCGGCACCGTCGGCGAACCCATCAATCCGGAAGCGTGGATGTGGTACCACGAGAAGGTCGGCAAGGGCCGCTGCCCCATCGTGGACACCTGGTGGCAGACCGAGACCGGCTCCATCATGGTGTCGCCGCTGCCCGGCGCCATTCCCACCAAGCCCGGCTCAGCCACGCTGCCCTTTCCCGGCATCGACCTGGCTATCGTCACGCGCGAGGGCACCCCGGTTCCCAAGGGGCAGGGCGGACTGCTGGTCATCCGCAAGCCCTGGCCCTCCATGGCCCGCACCATTTACAACGACCCCGACCGCTATCGGCAGACCTACTGGTCTGAAGTTCCCGGCAGCTACTTCACCGGCGACGGCGCACGTCTCGACGAAGACGGCTACCTCTGGCTGATGGGCCGCTTCGATGACGTGATCAACGTCAGCGGCCATCGTCTGGGAACCATGGAAGTGGAAAGCGCACTCGTCGCGCATCCCAAGGTTGCGGAGGCCGCCGTCGTGGGGCGCCCGCATGACCTCAAGGGCCAGGCCATCGCCGCCTTTGTCACACTGGAACAGGGCCACCAGCCATCTCCGGAGCTCAAGGACGAACTGCGCTCCTGGGTCGCGAAGGAGATCGGCGCGCTGGCCCGCCCCGACGATCTCCGCTTCACCGATGCGCTGCCCAAGACCCGCAGCGGCAAGATCATGCGACGCCTGCTGCGCGAACTCGCCACCAGCGGCGAGATCAAAGGCGACACCACCACCCTCGAAGACATCATGGTCGTCTCCCGTTTGAAGGAGACCGAAGAGTAGCGCGAACCCTACATTTCACATCTGGGTGAAGAGAGAACGGAGACGCATTCATGAGCGATGTCAGCGCTTATCCCTATGAAACTCGCTTGAACATTCAGTACCAGCCGCTCGAGATCATCGACGAGAAGGCACTGTCCGACGGCTGCACTCACAAGTGGTTCAACCAGACGCTCTGCCAGGTGAATGAGTCGGTCGTTCGCGTCGGCGTGATTGAGGGCGAATATCACTGGCACAAACACGATGCTGAAGACGAGTTCTTCTATGTGGTGGAAGGGAAGCTGTTGATCGACCTGGAAGAAGGAGGCACGGAAGGGCGCACGGTTGCGCTTGAGCCACGGCAGGGCTTTGTCGTGCCCAAAGGCGTCGTTCACAGAACCAGGGCGCCCCAGCGGACTGTGATCCTCATGGTCGAAAATGCGACCGTGACCCCCACCGGCAATTGACCGCGACGACTGCGAAAATGGTATTCACGTTGTCCTTGCGCTATCCTCGTGAACTCGCAACTGAAAGAGGTTAGGTTGCAGAACGCTCTGGTCTCGGCTCTCGTATCATGGAGCAGTGGAAAGGACAGCGCGTGGATGCTGCATCGCCTGCGCCAGTCTTGCGAGTACGAGATCGTGGGCCTGCTCACCACGCTCAACACCGCCTTCGATCGCGTCGCCATGCATGGCGTCTCGCGCGCGCTGCTCGAGGGCCAGGCTGAGGCCGCTGGGCTTCCGCTCTGGCCCGTGCCTCTGCCCTGGCCCTGCTCCAATGAGCACTACGAGGCAGCCATGGCAGCGGCGTGCGCTCGCGCCGTGACCGAGGGCATCGAGGTCGTCGCTTTCGGCGATCTCTTTCTCGAAGATGTGCGGACGTATCGCGAAAGCCGCCTGCTTGGAACCGGCCTTCGCCCTGTCTTTCCGCTATGGAAGGAACCCACCGGACCGCTGTTACGCGAGATGCTGGCCGGGGACGTGAAGGCGTGCATCGTCTCGCTCGATCTGGCGCAGATGCCGTCTCATTTCATCGGGCGCGACCTCGACCTTGACCTGCTCGCCGAGCTGCCGCCGCACGTCGATCCCTGCGGAGAAAACGGCGAGTTCCACACCTTTGTCTACGATGGACCCTTCTTCCGTCACCCCATCGCCATCGAGAGACGCGGCTCGGTCCTGCGCGACGGCTTCCTCTTCGCCGACATCGTCCCCGCGTAAACTTCCATATGCCCTCCGACGGAAACCGGGTGCCCCATTCTTTGCGCCCCTCAGTGTCTGACTTCCCACAAAACTCAGAGCGCAAAGGGTGGGTCTCTGCGCAAAGCGCAGACCGCTTTGCCGGGTGCCGGGTGCCGGGTGCCCCATCCTGAACGAAGTGAAGGGTGGGATTCTTTCTCCCGCACAGTCCGCACGAGCACTTCACCAATCCACGCGCACCCCGAACAGCGTGATCAGCACCATCGCCTGATCCGGGCTGACCAGGAGACCTTCGACATTCGACGGCGTGCCGCGCATGCCGTCCAGCCGGCAATCGCGGATATCCGCGCCGGCCAGCCTTGCTTGCGACACGTCGGCACGGCTCAAATCGGATCCGCGAAAGACCGTGCCCGTGAGATCCGCTCCATAAAAATCCGCTTCGGTCAGATTGCACCGCTCGAAGACGCACTGCTCCAGCCGTGTCATGCGAAACAGCGCGAAGTCCAGCTTGCACTCACGCCACAGGACACTCTTCAATCTGCTCTCGTTCAGCGAGATTCCGGTCAGCCTGGCCTCGCAGAACTCGACCCGCTCGAAAATACCGCCGGTCAGATTCGCGTTCGCCAGATCCGAGTTCTCGATGCGCGTGTCGGTCAGGCGCAGGCGCTCTGCTTCGCGCGCGGAGAGGGTCACCGATCGCAGGAGGCATCGCTCAACGCGTGCGGACTGCAGCGAAGGCAACCGTTCCTCTGAAATGCTGGCATCGCAGACGTGAGCGGACTCCATCTGCTGCCGGAAGGTATCCGTGAGCGCCTCCGCATCGATGCGCGGAGCCACCCGCCCCTTGAGCTTCGCAACCATGCGTTCAGAGTATGCCCGTCTACTTCGACTTGCATGCCTGAGCGCCTCCACGAAAGTCCCTCTGGATCGCAGATCTGACACACGTCGATTTAGAAAGCTGCTACTTCTGTGTGGGTGTGAAATCTAAGACGTGTACGGGAGAATCCGAATGACACTTCATCTTCTCGCCTTGTTGGTGCTTGGTCTGATGTGTGGCAGTGAACTGAACGTGGCCGCCTTCGGCCATCCCGCGCTGAACCGCCAGCCTTTGGAGGTACATATCCCGATGCGCTCGGCGCTCGCGGTAGTGTTCGGTCGCGTGATGCCGCTTTGGATGGGCGGTTCGACGCTGCTCAACCTGCTGCTGTTGCTGCCTTTCAGTCATCTGAGCGGACCGCCCTGGCGTCTCGCTGCAACTGCGTTCGCCATTCAAATCCTCATGGTCGTTTTTTCGCTCATTGCTCCAGTGCCCATCAATAATCGGATTGCCAAGTGGACGGCGATATCTCTCCCGAACAATTGGAAAGCGATGGAGCATCGATGGGACCTCTACCACTGGTTCAGAACAGGTGCGCTCATCTTCGCGTTCGCGCTCCTTGCCCTCAGCCTGGGTCCAGGTTGATCGCCAGGCGTGCCATGCTGGAAGGACCCGGCTCAGCTATCGCATTCTTTTGGCACAGTGATTCGAGGGATTCACTAGAATGGAAGTAGAGATCGGATCTTCACAGCAATAGCTCAGCGACCGGAACGCCAGGAGCGGGAGGGAACCCGCCAGGCCTGGTAACCTGCCGCCACCGGCCTCCCGGGGCCTGTTTAGCCGGGAGATGCCGATAAGTCCCATACTGCCTAATATTTGCGCGTAACCCTTTTGGAATGTTATATGGAGCGCCAGTGCCGCTCTAACTACATAGTTCCAAAGGGCTTCCATACCATATGGGAGGGGGGAGGGGTAACTTGGCAATTACCCCAGCCCGATTCCCGCTTTGAGCTTAGCTCTGCCGGTAACGGGGCACGGTGAAGGAGAAGACGCTGCCATGACCGGCGGTGCTTTCCACCCAGATACGCCCGCCATGCTGCTCGACGATGGTGCGGCAGATCGCCAGTCCGAGCCCGGTGCCGCCCATCATGCGCGCATCCGAGGCATCCACCTGCTGGAAGCGATCGAAGATGATCTCCAGCTTCTCCGGCGGAATCCCCCGGCCGTGGTCCTCCACCTGGAACGTGACCTCGTGCTCATTCGCCGCCACCGCGCCTAGCCGGACCTCGCCCCCTTGCGGTGAAAACTTCACTGCATTGCCGATAAGGTTGGTGAGCGTCTGCAGCATACGTTCCACGTCCACGTGCACATCGACCGGTTGCGCATCGATGCGGAAGCGGATGTTGTTGCGCGCCGCGCTGGCGTGCTGCAGGTCGGTCGCCCGGCGCAGCAGGTCGATGGCGTTGGCCTTCTCGCGATGGAACGGCAGCCGCCCCGACCCGATGCGCTCGAAGTCCAGGATGTCGTTGACCAGCCGCACCAGCCGGTCGCAGTTGCCGATGGCCACATCGAGCATCTGCGCCAGCTTCTCCGGACGCCGCTCGAGCACGCCCCCGGCGATTAACCCCAGCGCCGCCCGCAGAGAGGTGAGCGGCGTGCGCAGCTCGTGCGAGACGGTCGAGATGAATTCGTCTTTCATCCGGTCCAGCCGGCGGCGCTCCGAGACATCTTCAAACGCCACCACGATGCCCGAGACGGTACCCTCATGGACCAGTTGCCGGGCTACATATTCGACCGGGAACGAGCTGCCGTCCTTGCGCCAGAAGACCTCGTCATTGACGCGGACCGGATCGTCCGTCGCCAGCGCCTTGTAGATCGGGCATTCGCTCTCCGGATACACGCCGCCGTCGGTGCGGGTGTGGTGCACCAGCTCGTGCATGTTGCGGCCGAGCATCTCCTCCACCGTGTAGCCGAACATGTGGGCGCCGATGTGGTTGCAGAAGTTGAGATTGCCCTCCATGTTTAGGCCCCAGATGCCATCCCCGACCGATTCGAGGATCGATTCACGCTGCCGCATCATGGCGTGCAGCTTCTCCTCGGCATCGGTCTGCTCCGTGATGTCGATGCCGTGACTTAAAACGAACGGGTCGGCTCCCGCATTATGGATCAGCCGGTTGCGGTAAGCCACCACCGCCAGGCCACCGTTCCTCCGCTTCAGGTAGAAGAGCCCCTGATGCTCCTGGTGTTCGTTTAGCGCGCTCACATACTCTTCGTAATCGCTCTTGTGCGCATCGTCGATGTAATTGAACAGCGGCGTGCCGATGATCTCCACCGGCGAGTAGCCGAGGATGTTGGCGGCGTGCGCGTTGATCGACCGCAGAATGCCGTCGAGATCGTGCGTACAGATGATGCCCAGCGAACCCTCGACCAGTTGCCGGTAGCGCGTTTCGCTGCTGCGCAGCCTCTCTTCCGCGTCGCGCTGCTCGGTCACGTCCACGCCGGTGGTGATGACGAAGTTGACGTCGCCCTGCGTATCGTTCAGCGAGGTCGCGGTCCAGGAGATGCGGCGCAGCCCGCCCTCCTTGGTGCGCCAGTTCATCTCGTAGGTGCCGTCAAGCTTGCCCTCGCGCGCCTCTTCAAACATGTGAATGGCGTGGTCGCGCTCTTCGGCCGGAAAGATCTCTTCCGGGAAGGAGCGGCCGACGAGCTCGGCGAAGCTGTAGCCGGTAATGGTCTCGCAGGCGCGGTTGAAGCGGACGATCCGTCCAGCCGTGTCGAGCACCAGCACCAGCGCGCTGATGGTATCCAGCACCGCCGTCACGAAGTTACGTTCGACGGTGAGCGCGCGTTCGATGCGCTGCCGCGAACGGACTACGCGCTCCTGCTGGTTTGCCTTAGCGTAGAGTTCCAGCCGGGTAACGATCTGGCGGGCCAGCATCTCAAGGGTGCGCGCGTGGTCCCGCGTAAACACATTTGGCTCCGGCGAGCAGACAGCGAGCGTGCCCAGCACCGATCCCGAAGGCGAGAGCAGCGGCGCCGCAGCATAGGAGCGGCAATGCGTGGTGGCCGCGAGCGGCACACCGAGAGGGGCGAAGCGGTAGTCCTGGGCCGCGTCGTCGATCATCATGGCATGCGGTTCGAGGATGGTGTATTGGCAGGCGGAGCTGGCTCTGGGCTGCTGCCGGCTGAGAAAGCCGATACGCGACTTGAACCACACCCGGCCACCGTCGATGAACGAGATGAATGCGTAGGGCGCGCGGCAGAATGCCGCCGCGAGCCGGGTTATCTCATCCAGTGCCGGGTCCGGCAGCGTGTCGAGTATTTCGTACTGCGAGAGAGACTTGAGCCTCTCGGCTTCATCTCTTTGCATCATGATTGGGCTGGCAAGTTGCATGAATGAGGGGGAAGAATCGCCTGTGCGTATTGTTGCAAAGCAGTCCTCAATCTCCACTGCCACCTTCGCGTCATCGGACGCGCAAACGTAGAAGAAAGCGTTACTTGCGTGATGCCCCCTCAATAGCTCTGCGGCTTTCATGTTAGACGATTGCAACTTGCAGTCGTCATGGTAAAGCGAAAAGCGCCAAGCATTCTGCGCAGATTAGCCTCGTGGCCATTCGCATTTACGCATCGACGGCCCGCGCATCTACGGCAGCTTGCAGCACTCCGTCGCCGGCTGCTCATTGGAGGCTTCGAGCGCGATCTTCCACGTTCCATCGGCCCCCTTCTTCCATAACGTAATGTAGCGGCCCTGGGTGATCACTGGATTTCCGTGAGCGTCGCGCGCGCGTCCGTCGTAATGTCCCCAGGTATAGCCTTCGCTGCCCGACGGCCCCATGCTGCCGCCCTCCGGCGTCCAGGTCAATTGGTACTGTTCCGGTTTCCAGGTACCCTCGGCAGCAATGGCAGTGCGGCCGATTACCGGAGCCTTCCCATTCGCCAGTGTCACGCCATCGTCGGCAAAGAACGAGGCAAAGGCCGGTCCGCCGCCGCTCTTGACCGCCGCCGCGTACTTCGCTTCGAGGCTGAAAAGCAGTTGGCGGCCCGGAGTTGCGCTGGGGTCGCTCAGCGAACCCGGCGGCGGGAGCGTGTGTGCGAACGGGTCAAGCTGAGCGCTCACCGGCAGCGCTCCGCAGAGCGCAAGCAGAAGCGAGAGCAGAAGAGCACGGCTTTGCATAAGAGATCCTTCTGCCAAATCCTAGCAGCGTGCGCCTTGGGCGCGGGCAGAGAGCCGGGCTGCCGCGTTGGTTGGAGGTGGCTCGGCGAGCCGCCCGGGTGGGGAGCGCCTTGGTATACTGGACAGCGCGCTGGAGATCCCTGCGGCCGGCCCACACTTCAGTCCACACCTGGGTCGCCGCATCCGGGTCGCCACATCCGGGTCGTCTCGGTTGCGGTCGTTTCGGTTGCGGCGGAGCGGCGCCGGCAATGCGCAGAGCGCGACCTGATAGAACGGCGTTCACGTCCGGCACACTGCGATCGATGCGGTGATGCATTTCAGGAGCGATGGTCATACATGAGCGAGATACTCGACACCATCCAGGCACCGGCGGACATCAAGCACCTCTCGATACCACAACTTGAACTGCTGGCGGGCGAGATCCGGGAGCGGCTGATCCGCACGCTTTCAAAGACCGGTGGACATCTCGGACCGAATCTCGGTGTCGTCGAGCTGACGCTGGCCATGCACGTGGTCTTCGACACGCCCGTCGACAAGTTTGTCTACGACGTCAGCCATCAGACCTATATCCACAAGCTGCTTACCGGCAGGCGCGACCGCTTCGACACCATGCGACAGCCGGGCGGCCTGAACGGTTTCATGCTGCGCACCGAGTCCGAACACGATGCCTATGGCGCAGGTCATGCCGGCACCGCGCTCTCGGCCGCGCTGGGCATGGCGGTGGCGCGCGACCTGGCCGGCACCAAGGAGCATGTCGTCGCTGTCGCCGGAGATGCGGCGTTCACCAACGGCATCTCCTTCGAGGCATTGAACAATGTCGCCGGGCAGACCAAGCGCCTGATCGTGGTGCTGAACGACAACGAGTGGTCGATCGACCGCAATGTGGGCGCCATCTCCGGCTATCTCCACAAGATAGTCACCAACGAGCACTACAACCATCTGCATGACCGCGCGGCCCGGCTGCTTGAACGCTTCGGCGGAAAGACCGCGAAGAACCTGGCGCGCAAGGCGGAAGAGGCGGCGAAGGGGCTTCTGTGGCCCTCGATGATCTTTGAAGAGTTCGGGCTGAACTACTATGGGCCACTCGATGGACATAACGTAGGGCTGCTGATTGAAACATTCAAGTTTCTCAAAAAGCAGAACACGCCGGTGTTGCTGCATCTGTTGACGCAGAAGGGGCGCGGCTTTCAGCCGGCGCTGGACAAGCAGAAGAAGTTTCACGGACTGGGCCCCTATGATCCGGAGACCGGCGACACCAAACCAGTCGGCCAGCGCACCTACTCGGAGGTCTTCGCCGAAACGCTGGTCAAGCTGGCCAATGAGAACGAGAAGGTCGTAGCCATTACCGCTGCCATGCCCAACGGCACCGCGCTCGACCTCTACCGGCCCCATCACCCCACGCGTTACTTCGATGTAGGCATCGCGGAAGAGCACGCGGTGATCTTTGCCGCGGGCATGGCGACGCAGGGATACAAGCCGTTCTGCGCCGTCTACTCGACCTTTCTCCAACGTGCATTTGACCCGGTGGTGCACGACGTCTGCCTGCAGAATCTTCCGGTCGTCTTCTGCCTGGACCGGGGCGGGCTCTCCGGCGACGACGGCCCGACGCACCATGGACTCTTCGACATCAGTTATCTCCGCGGCATTCCCAACATCGTGCACATGGTGCCCAAGGACGAGGACGAACTGGCGGACATGCTCTACACCGCCATGCTGCATCCGGGACCGAGCGCGGTGCGGTATCCGCGGGGTATCGGGACGGGCGTTGCCGTGAAGGCACATCCCGTTGCACTCACCATGGGGGAAGCGGAGGTGGTGCGCGATGGAGAAGATATCGCTATCTTCGGGTTGGGCGCGCTGCTGCCTATGGCGCAGGAGCTTGCCGTGGCGCTCGAACGCGAAGGATATTCCGCGGCGGTCATCAACCCGCGCTTTGTGAAGCCGCTCGATCGCAAGCTGCTAGCCCAGTACGGGCGCCGCGCAGGGGTGGTCGTAACCTTCGAAGACCATGCGCTGATGGGCGGCTTCGGCTCGGCGGTGCTTGAGGCTCTGAGCGAGATGGAGATCGATGTGCCGGTGGTGCGCATCGGCTGGCCGGATCGCTTCATCGAACACGGCAAGGTGGACGCGCTACGGGCGAAGTATGGCATCAGCGTGGAGGCGGCGATGGAGAAGCTGCAACCATTGCTGAAGACGATGCGCAAAGTCACCACGACGAGCGTGTAGCGGCCCAGTACGACCAGGGTGCCCCATTCTTTGCGCACCACCGCCCCCGGCGTTCTCCGCTCCGTTCAAGCGCAAAGGGTGGGTCATGCGCCGGAGGCGCATTCCGCTCTCCTCATCGATACTCGATTCAATCTGAGCAAAACCGATCTGTGCTCTCGCACAGAGGCCCACCCTTTGCGCTTCAGAGCCGTTTCTCACGACGGTCACGCACGGCGCAAAGAATGGGGCACCCCGCTTCTGTGATCGAACCAACGTCCACTTACGCCATGTGCGTGGGTGTCAGCCCGAACAGCTTGCGCAACTGCTGCTGACGGAAACGGAAGAGCAGCGCCAGTTGCGCGCGTCCGCCGAGGGCATTGACGACCGGGTCCAGCGGTCCAAGCGGGAACCGATACTGTACGTCATCGGTCACCAGCGTTCCCTGCCAGCCATCGCGTTCTTCCGCTTCCACCTGATGACAGTGACGCCAATAGTCAAAAGGGCCTGTGAGTTGGAGATCGCAGAAGCGGCTGTTCCATTCGAACTCGTCGATCAGCGCCAGCCAGTGCATGCGCATGGGAGAGAAGGGAAGCGGTCGAAAGCCGAGAGTAATACGCGAGCCTTTGCCTGCTGCGCCAGAGATGGACGAGCCCCCGGCGGGCGGGGGCGGCGGCACAAGTGCAAGAGCATCGAGTCGAGCTCGCTGCCAGTGCGGCATCAACGGAGGCAGGTTCTTGGGCTGGCAGAAGAAAGCGAAGACCTGGTCAACCGGAAGTGGGACCCAGTCGGAGGTAGTGTAGCGATGGGTTGCGGCCTTCATGGATGGATAGATGCGGTCAGACCTTATGGATAGATCGGGAAGGCCAAACGCCGAAATACCCCGCCCTGGCCTCCCCACCCCACCACGCAAATTCCCGTGCTGGGGATCCCGGTTTGCTGGGGGCACCCGGTGACGCGCAAAAAAAAAGGAGGAAGGCGCGTTGGGGGTTGCACCTTCCTCGAAAACGTATGGGTTGGGTTGTTCGGTTGAACAGCGCTTAGTTGGGAAGCAGAACCGCATCCACCACATGGATGACGCCGTTGGACTGGTAGACATCGGCGATTGTGACCGTCGCCATCCCGCCCTTTTCGTCGGTCAACATGATCTTCCCGCCCTGTTCGCTGGCCGAGAGTGTGCCGCCTTCCACCGTCTTGAGCATGGCCTTGCCGCCGCCCGCCTTGATGGCCTTCTTGATGTCCTTGGAGTTCATCTTGCCCGCGACCACGTGATAGGTCAGCACCTTCTTGAGCTGATCCTTGTTCTCCGGCTTCATCAGCGTGTCGACCGTTCCCGCGGGCAGCTTGTCGAACGCTTCATTGGTAGGCGCGAACACGGTGAACGGTCCAGGGCTCTCCAGGGTATCGACCAGACCGGCTGCCTTGACGGCCGATACCAGGGTGGTGTGGTCCTTGGAGTTGACGGCGTTCTCGACAATGTTTTTGGACGGATACATCGCGGAGCCGCCGACCATCGGGTCCTTCTGGGCTAGCGCGGAGATCGCCGTAAGACCAAACACCATGGCGAACAGCAGGGCGAACAGATTCCTCATCTTCATGTCTTTCATCACCTTTATCTCTTTCATATCTTTCATTCCGTGAACCGTAACCACTCGAACATGGGAGGTACGTGCGGCGGGTGACATACAGATTCGTCCCGCGCGAATCTTTTCCGGATGTCAGCAGGAGGCGGCGGATGCATGCGCGACTCACTCGCATCGTGCGCGGTCTACATCGAAGGTGGTCTTCTCGCGCCTTTGCGCCCGTATACACTTTTTGAAGATGAGTTCTTCAGCCCTGAAAAAGCGCGAACGCCGGCATCACGACCCCGGGTTGCTCATCATTGGCGTGTTCAAGCTGCTCAAGGGTCTGCTGTTTGTATCGCTGGGCTTCGGCATCATTCACCTAGTCCATCAGGATGTCGGCGATCTGCTACTGCGCGCGGCGCTGGCGCTCCGTCTCGATCCCGAGAGCCACTTCGTCAACCTGGCGCTTGAGAAGATCCAGGAACTGAGCCCGCATCGCATCCGGCTTATCGGCATTGGCTTCTTTTTGTACGCGGTGCTCGACTTCATTGAGGGCACGGGGCTGGTCCTGGAGAAGACCTGGGCGGAGTACTTCACGCTCATCCTGACCGCCTCCTTTCTGCCGCTGGAGGTCTTTGAGATCCTGCACCACTTCACCTGGGTCAAGGTGGCGGTCACGCTGATCAACGTGCTGGTGCTGGTGTATCTGATCTATATCCAGCGGTACCGCTTCCCGCACAAGCGGCGGTCTGCCTAGTCGCCCCATAGGTCGCCCCCATAGGTCGCCTCATGATAGGTGAGCGCGAAGCGTGATCCTGCATCAATACACGCCGGGAACGAGGCGCTTCGTGGTTCGGCTGTACCGTGCGTACTCATCGCCGAACGCGTTGCGCAATGCGCCTTCTTCGACGTGGATGCGATAGAGCAGCGCGGCTGTCGTGGGCAGTAGCAGGATGGCGAGCCCGACCCAGGTGCGGGTATGCAGTCCAATGGCGGCGAAGATGAGGAGCATTCCGGAGTAGGACGGATGGCGGACGAATCGGAAGAGCCCTGTTTTGTGGACAGTTTGTGTCGCGTGGATGGCGACATTAGCGCTGAAGGACTTGCCTAGCGTGACAATCGCTGTCCAGCGAATCGCGAGACCCGCCGAGAGCATGGCCAGGCTGGCCCAGCGCACCCAATGTGCTCCGCCAAAGATGGTGTGCGGATGGGTTTCACCGAACCGCGTGCCCGCGAAGATCGAGACGAAGATCACCGGCCAAAGAAGAAGCAGCGAGCCGCGATCCTGAACATTGCCGCCGCTCTGCCGGGTCCGTGTGACGAGGAGAACCAGGACCTCGGACGCAACCCATGCCCAGTAGAGCGCCTGCCAGAGTGTCGATACGGTCATTGCGTCCTCAGCGGGGATGTATCTGAGCTTACGTGCCCGTTACTCTAGCGGTTCCCATGTCTGCTTAGCGCGACGCGGCCCGCATTGTTGGCAAGCCTTTGTCTGGCGGCAATCCCCCGATTGGGTCAGCGCCGTTACGCCCGTAACGGCGAAGAAAAAGCGTATAGCTGAAAGTCCGAATTCTTGCAAGAGGGAGAGGTTCGCAGGAACCTTAGCCTTCAACACTACACAGTGTGTATAGAACATCTGGCAGCACAAGGCGTTGGGTTTTCCACATGCCCTTCCACGGAAAATCACAATCTTGCCGCATTTCGCCTTTGACAGCCCCATCCGCTCGGCTAGGATGTGGATGGAAGTGGTCAAAAGTGGTCAGGAGTTGAGGGCCGCGAGCAAAAAAGCGACGGCAGTGGCAGCGTAGCACCCGGA
>JBPCNO010000025.1:0-34407 GCA_051001135.1 Acidobacteriaceae bacterium | reverse complement strand
AAGCTCAATACGGATCCAATTGCGCTGCGGATGAAGAACTATGCAGAGCGGGATCCTGGTGCGGACAAACCCGTCAGCAGCAAACATCTACGCGAATGTTATGAGCAGGGAGCGCAACGCTTCGGTTGGCGGAATCCCAAACCAGCGTCGATGCGCGAAGGCGACATGCTGATTGGCTACGGGATGGCGACCGCGACCTATCCCGCCAATCGTTCAGCAGCGATGGCCACCGTCCGCATCCATCCCGATGGAAGCGCGTACGCCGGGTCCGGCTCGCAGGACCTGGGCACTGGCACATACAGCATCATGGCGCAGACGGCGGCCGCTATCCTCGGCATTGATGTGATGAAGATCGAGGCCAGGCTGGGCGATTCCAGGCTGCCGAAGGCTCCGGTCTCCGGCGGCTCGCAGACTGCGGCCAGCGTGTGTCCGGCAATCGTCGAGGCGGCGACGCAGGCGAAATTGAAGGTGGTGCAAATGGCGATCGCAGACACCCGCTCGCCCCTCCACGGCGCGCTGCCAGATGATTTCGCAGCGAAGGGTGGCGTCTTGTCGCTGAAGTCCGATCCATCGAAATCGGAGACCTATGCCGCAATCCTCGCGCGCAACGGCGGCAAGGCAGTGGAGGCCACTGGGGAAGCGGAACCAGGCATGGACCATACCTCCTTGTCGACGCACTCCTGGGGTGCGGTCTTTGCCGAGGTCGCGGTCGATCCATACGTGCGCATGATGCAGGTGCGCCGCGTCACCGCGGTGTACGACATCGGCACGCTGATGAACGACAAGACCGGCCTGAATCAGCTTGTGGGCGGTATCGTGTGGGGCATTTCGCTCGCGCTGCTGGAGGAGTCGCATATCGATCCGCGCTACGGCCGCACGGTGAACAACAATCTGGCCGAGTACCATGTGCCGGTAAACGCCGATATCGGCGAGATCGACGTCTCGGCGCTGAACATTCCCGATACCAGATTCAACCAGCCGCTGGGGGCGCGCGGTATCGGGGAGATCGGCATCACGGGCGCAGGCGCGGCCGTGGCCAACGCGGTGTATCACGCCACGGGCAAGCGCGTGCGCGATCTTCCCATCACACTCGACAAGTTGCTGGTCTAAGGCAAATACTGTGGTCATGAGTTGCACGGATGTACGGCATGGATGAGCTGCATGGATGAGCACGGCCGCATGATGGAGGCATGGGCGACGGCGCGCGCCGTCGGCGCCCCGGTGGTGCTGGCCACGCTCGTCGGAGTGCGCGGCGCGTCCTATCGATCGCTGGGCGCGCGCATGCTGATCCTCGAAGACGGCACACGGATCGGTTCGCTCAGCGGTGGCTGTATCGAAGGAGAGCTGTGCCGTCGCGCCTTCTGGTGGACGGAGGGCGGCAAGCCCTATCTCCGCACCTACGATACGTCTCTGCAGCAGGAAGAAGAGGGTTCGGGGTACGGCCTGGGCTGCGGCGGCTCGGTGGATGTGTGGCTGGAGCGGCTCTCGCCGGCAGACCCGCTCAATCCACTCCTGCTGATCGATGCCGTGAGAAACACGCGTACAGATCGGGTGACAGCATTGGTTCTTCGTTCGACCGACGAGGCGGTTCTGGGAGAGCGATTCGCGCTGGACGCGAACGGCTCGCTATGCGGCGCATCCGGCTGCTTGCCCCAGCATGCGGTAGCGACGATAAGAGAGCAAATGATCCTGGCCCTGGAGGAGAGGTCGTCCCGCACCTTAGCCCCCGCAGCGGGAACCGACGCGTCGTGCGACATCCTCATCGAGGTGATCCGGCCGCCCACGCAGTTGGTGGTCTGCGGCGCGGGTTTTGACGCCCAGCCACTCGTGCACTTCGCTGCGCAGTTAGGCTGGCGTGTGGTGGTGTGCGATCGGAGGGCCGACTTTGCGCGTCCACAACGCTTTCCGGAGGCGCACCGGGTCGTGTGGGTGCGTACCCCGGAAGCGCTGCCGGTGAGCCAGTTCGACGCGTCCACCGCTTGCATTCTGATGACCCACAGTTTCGAGCAGGACTGCTCGTTTCTCAAGCAGATTCTGCCGCTGACACTGCCCTATGTTGGTGTGCTTGGCTCCCGCGCTCGCACGCAGACCATCTTCGACGAGCTGGGAACCAGCATGGAAGAGAGCGGCGTCTTTGCGCCGGCCGGTCTGGATATCGGCGCCGAGACACCGGAAGAGATCGCGGTATCGATCATGGCGGAGATACGCGCCTGCCTCTCCGGACGAAATGGCGGATCACTCCGCGATCGTTCCGGCTCCATTCACACCGATGCGCGAAGCCCCCACGCGCAGGAGTCTTTTCTGCTGGACCATACGGATCCGCTGAGCAACAACGATCTGTGCAAGGTATAGAAGACGCTGCTATGTTCGGGGGCAATCGTGACAACGTATGTAGAACGGTTCAGCATTAGCGTGGGTCTCTGCGTTGCTCTCGCGCTCGGTGGATGCACTCAGCACCAACCCGAACACAAGAGCGAGGCGCCGAAGCCGCAGCCAATCGCAGTGAAGCAGGCGCCGCCGACACCCGTCGAAACGAAGCGGGTGGAACTCGGCAACGGCCCCGGTTGGGATCCCGGTTGGGACACGTTCATCGAACGGTCGCTGCCGGCCGCCATGCTGTCGTCCCGGGTGCCGCGGGATGTCCGCCGCTTCTGCCCGCGTTTTTTTGAGATGAGCGCGACCGACAAGCGCGCCTACTGGGCCTACTTCTTCCAGGCGCTGGCGGCGGCCGAAGCCGGCCTCGATCCCAAGACAAATGTGCGCCACACCGAACCGCAGGTGGCGGTGGTCGATCCAGTGACCGATCGCATGACCCGCAGCGAAGGACTGCTGCAGTTGAGCTACTACGATCAGAAGCGCTACGGGTGCAACTTCAACTGGAAGGCCGATCGCAGGCTACCGGAGAAGGATGCGCGCAAGACCATTCTGCAGGCGGAAAACAACCTGGCGTGCGGCATCAAAATTCTGGACACGCAGATCATTGCGCAACACAAGCCACTGTTCGCGAGGACCTCTTATTGGTCCACGCTGCAGCCGGGGACAGTGAGCTATCGGATCTTTGCCAAGCAGATGACCAATCCTCCGCCGGCCTGCGGCCTGAGCGAATTGAGACCGCGAAGGCGCACGGCACTCAGCGCCGAGCATGCGACTGCAACGACGGTGCCATAGGCATTTGAACTACATGCTAGATCGAGGGTCACAGATCCGGCGGACCGTGGTCGGCGGGTGGAAGCGTCTCCTTGTCAATCTGCGAGGCGGCCTCCACCTCCCGCAGCAGACCGCGGAGATCTAACGCGCGCGTATACATGGAGAGTTCGCCATCCGGTGTGTGCGGCCACAGACCCCGCGGGCGGTCCCAATACAATTCAACCCCGTTCGCATCCGGGTCCCGCAGGTAGAGGGCCTCACTCACGCCATGATCGCTCGCACCGTCGAGCGGTATGCCGGCAGCCAGCAGGCGGCGCAGAGCGTCAGCCAGATGAGCACGCGACGGATAGACGATGGCCAGGTGATAAAGGCCTGTTGCCCCGGGAGGCGGTGGGCTGCCGCCAAGACTCTCCCAGGTGTTCAGCCCGATGTGGGGGTGGTACCCTCCCGCAGCAAGGAACGCGGCGCTGTCGCCAATCCGTTGCGTGACCTGAAAGCCGAGGACGCCCACGTAGAAAGCGAGCGACCGCTCCAGGGCAGCGACCTTCAGGTGGACGTGACCGATACGGGTCCCTGGAGCGATTGCCGGAAATGGATACGTGGGAGCCATAGCTATACCGTAGTGTCAAAATGAGCGCGATGCTCAGGGGCGATCACGCTGTGGGACGATCGGGCGCCGGCAGGACCGCAAGATAGTCGGCAACGAAGCGCTGGCTGTACTCATCGAGCAGCGACTGAACGCGGGCCGGGTCCGCGGAGCGCACGATCAGGCCGGCGTGGTGACGCTTGCGTATCCGGTAGACGATTTCGGGCGCAGTGTACTGCGAGGTATCGGGGTCGGCCTGTTGCGCCAGGCAGAGCACGCTGCCTGCGTAGTCGCTGGCGAGCGGGGGCAGGGTGTACCGCTGGCCGCGCATGCCGGCGATCTCCAGCCGCGCCCACTCGGCCCAAAGGTTGACACCGAGGCTGTGCTGAATGACTTCGGCAATGTACGCGCCGCCGACGCGTGCCGCGGCTTCCAGGAAGTAGAGCGCGCCATCGGCATGCGCCTGAATGAACTCCGTATGCGTGATGCCGCTTTCAAGGCGCAGCGCGTCGACCACCTCGCTGTGCATCTTGACCAGGCTCTTGGCGAGTGGCGTCTCCCGCTCGAGTTGGCGCGTGGTGAAGACGCCGCCCTCATGGGTGAGTTGCATAGGTGGCTGCCCGTAGGCATGCGCCGCGGCGAGCAGTACTTCTCCGCGGCTGACGATGCCGTCCACGTGGAAGACCTTGCCCGGCACGAAGCGTTCGAGCAGATAGTAGCTCTGCTGGTCGCCAAGCTCATTAAGCGCGCGCCATAGCTCTTCCGGTTCGTGCAGCTTGCGAATGCCCACGGCGGAGGCCTGCGCCCGTGGCTTCAGCACCCAGGGAGGCGGCACATTGGCCATCCATGCGCGCAGATCATCGTAGTTGAAGACGCCGATGAATTCAGGAACGCGGACGCCGGCACGAGCGGCGCCTGTGCGCATCGCCAGCTTGTCACGGAAGAGATTGGTGGCGCTGGTCCCCATCCCGGGAAGCTGCATATGCTCGCGCAGCGCGGCCACGGTCTCCATATCGAACTCATCCAGCGCGACGATGCGATCGAAGTGCCGGTTGCGCGAGAGATGCGTGACCGTATGGATGATCTGCTCGATGCGCATGCCGCCGGGCATGGTGTGGAACCCAGCGAGGGTGTCGAACGGCCAATCTGCCTTGGCCAGGCGCTCTTCCGTAAGCAGAGATACCTGGCATCCTTCACGGGCACACTCGCGCAGAAAGGCCTGTCCCTTCTCAAAGGTGCTGATGCACAGAATGGCGCTGGGCCGGCCTGCTTCGGGCGTAGCTGCTGGTTCGGACATAACTGCTGGTTCGGACATGGGAGGAAGTGTAGCGCAGAAGCCGCGCATTTCGGCCTCCCACCCTTCGCTTCGCTCAGAATGGGGCACCCGAATTCGGTCGAGTGAAAGAGAAACGCAGATCCTTCGACTCGACGCCTGCGCTGCGCACGGCCCACTCATTCAGAATGAGGGCGCGCTTCACAGGCCTTCTTTGTGAAATTGAGCGCGTTTCGGGGTCCAGATCAGCGTGTAGCGCGTACCCTTGCGCACATTTGAAACGACCGACGGACGGAAGCAGGCGAGACATGTGCCGCCTGCCCGGCGAACACTGGGATAGAGAATGCCCAGCGAGCCGGCTGCCAGCAGTTCCGTCGCAAGCTGCTGGGACACGACATAGCTCGCGGGGTCGAGGCAGGCTGCGAAGTGCTGCGCGTCTTCACTGGCCATCGGGGCGGCCGGTTGTAGATCGGGCCGAAGCTCAGGTCGAAGCTCAGGTCCGGGGCTAGGCCGTGGGGCGGCCCGAAGATCATGGAACGGCGCGGAAAAGTCGGCGAGGTAATCGTCGTATTGCACCTCTTCGCGTTCCGTCCATCCGATCTCCGCATATTCGATCTCCTTGTGAAAGAGCACCTCGGCCTGCGACGTGCGAATTTCGAAGGCCGCATACCATGCGCCGCGCTTCGCGTCCGAGAAGCGGCCGCCGAGCGGATTCGGGTGGGCGAAGGCAGCGTTGATGATCCGGTAGTTCGGAACGTGGAAGACCAGTTCCCGGGCAGTGATGTCCGGGCGCTGGTTCTCCTCTGCCTGCAGGCGCTGATTGGTCGCGTTGTCGAGCTCGAAGATAGCCTGCAGGTCCGTGTCATCCGCAGCAACGCGCGTGAGCACGGAGTCGTAGTTGGCGCTGTACTTGGCGGGAAGCAGCCGGTGGGTGTCAAAGCGGCGCAGCGGCGTGATCGGGGGAAGTCGCATAGCGTATTCGGTTGAAAGGCAGGGCAGAGGCAGTTCTGGAAAAACTCGTTTAGTCGATCATTCAGCGGCCACCGCGCCGCGCATCCAGCAGTTGGCGCAGGGTGGCCAGAGCCGGAGTGCCTCCCTGGAGAATGAAGGCGAGTGGCGTTCGTCCGGCGAAGAGTGGATTGCTGTTGGCAAGCTGCATCCAGCGGTCGGCAAGCTTCTCGCTATAGAGGATGTTGAGCGCCTTGAAAATACCGATGAGGTAGGAGATACGGGTGAGGCGATCCTGATCCAGCGTTCTGCCCGCCCCCGCGGGCTTTCCCTTCCATTGATAAAAGGTGCCGTTGGAGATGCCGCCGAGCAGCCCGCGCGCATCCTCATCGCGAACCTGCCAACGATCCATGATGTTGAAGAAGGTGCGCAGCGCTGCAGGAGAGAGCCGGCGGCGTTCGTCCGGCCGCGACAGATCGGGCAACGCCGGGGGGGCATAGAGGGTGTGCGGATAGGTGTGCGCCGTCTGCGTATTGGCGTGGCTATTGGCCTGCCTATAGTTCATGCCGTGCATCCGGCGCTAGGAATAGTCGCTCCATTTCTGGAGCAGTATAACTCCATCGCAGAGTAGACTTCCAGCAAAATTATCGCCGGCGTGCAAGAAAGATCGAGAGGTTCGGCACCCAGAATGGGAATGGCGGCCCCATTTTAGGGCCGCCATCGGGATCCGCTCTGTTGGGTGGGCCAGCTAGGCTGCGCGGCTAGCTTTCGGATTGGCGCTCTCCGCGACGCCGGTGAGCACCTGATCGGCGTGCTTCTCCTCTTCAAGTGTCTGGTGCAATAGCTGCGCCTGGCTGTCATAGCCGAGATTCTTGGCCCATGCGATGGCCGACCCATAGGAGGCCATCTCGAAGTGCTCGATCTTCTGAGCGCTCGCAATTAACCCTGCATCGCGGATGGGTCCCGCTGGGGTCTCCTTCACAACTCCTTCACCGGCGGCGATCAGGGCCACCGTGACCGCGCACTTCTTATCGCTCGCTTCGCCGGCAGCCTCCGACAAGATCTGCTCGATGCGCCTGACATGTGTCTTGGTTTCCTGCAGGTGCGTCTGGAATGCTTCCTTCAGTTGCGGCTCCGTTGCCGCTTCGATCATCTTGGGGAGCCCGTCGACGATCTGCTTCTCCATGGAATACATGTAGCGAAGCTGCGTGGTGTACAAGCCTTTTAAGCTTTCCGCATCCTTTGATAACAAACCCATATCCATACTCCTGACTAGACCACTGGAATTGCGTACTACATATAGGAGTGCGTGGTGGAGCGGATTCGTTGGACGCCGTCCGTCTTTCTTTTGTAGCCGTGGCGGGTTGCTTGCCATTCACAAGAGATTGAGGCGAGCACATTACACTGTGGGAACGATGAAGCGTCGCACGATCGAGCACTACGAGATACTTCGCAAGCTGGGGGCGGGCGGCAGCGGCATCGCGTATCTGGCCAACGACACGCTGCTGATGCGTCCCGTGGTGCTGAAGATCCTGAAGCGGGGAGCCTTGTCGCTGGAGAAGATGCGGACGACAGTGCTGCGGGAGGCGCGGCTGGCCTCCGCCATCGAGCACCAGAACGTCTGTGCCATCTACGAGGTAGGCGAGTCCAGCGATGAAGCCTACATCGTGATGCAGTATGTGCCTGGCCGCTCGCTCGACCACGTGATCGGCCAGGGGCCGGCCAGCGTGCAACTGGTGCTCTCGGTCGGCATTCAGATCGCCGATGGACTCAGCGCCGCGCACAATCTGGGCATCTTCCACCGCGATCTGAAGCCGGCCAACGTGATGCTGACCGACGGCGGCCTGGTGAAGATACTGGACTTCGGTCTGGCGCGGCGGTTGAGCCCGGAAGAGGCGGACTTCGACCCCGCCAAGCCGGCGCGGCGCAAGCAGGGCGCCGTCCGGACCACCTACACCGCACGCGGCGGCACCATCGGCTACATGGCGCCGGAGCAGTTTGTCACCGGGCAAAGCAGCGTGCAGAGCGACCTCTTCGCCCTGGGCGTGATCCTGTATGAGATGGTGAGTGGCCGCCATCCCTTCGCCCGTCCCGATGCGGAGGAGATGCAGATTGTCCGGGCCATCCAGTTCGCCGATCCGCCGCCGCTCTCCGGCTGCTGCCCGGAGGTGCCCAAGGAACTCGCGAGCCTGATTGACACCTGCCTGAAAAAGAATCCGGCGGACCGTTTTTCCTCCGCGGCGGATGTGCGTGAGGCGCTGAAGACGACCATGCGCACACTGCAGATCGAGACCGGTATTCTGCCTGGGGCAGCGGCGGAGAACGTTTCGCCGCCGGAGCAGGAGAAGCGGACGACCGGTCTGCTTTCCATGCTGGCGGAGCGCTTCCGCGACTCCGCCGAGAGCCAGGCGAAGCAGAACAGCATTCTGGTGCTCCCGTTTGCCAACTTCGGGCAGAGTGAGGTCTCGCCCATGTACGGCTTCGCGCTGGCGGACGCTATCGCCGCTCGTCTGGCGCGTGTGCCGTCGCTGGTGGTGCGGCCCTCCAGTTCGCTGATGCACTGCCGCTGGCGGTACAGCAGATGGATCCGCTCGCCATCGGACAAAAGCTGCTGGTGCAGTATGTGGTCGCGGGCAACTTCCTGCGGTCGGAGCAGGGCTTCGATCTCAACTGGCAGATGCTCGACGTTTCAGGACAGAGCGTGCGCACCGGCGGCGCCATCAGCGTGCCGACCTTCGATCTGATCGCGGTGCAGACGGAGATCTGCAACGAAGTCTTCAGCACGCTGCAAGGCATGGGGCAGAAGCTGGGCGGGGCAGCGAACGCGCTCGAACGCGCCAATCGCAAGTCGCATCTGGACGAGCAGCTCTCGGAAGACTATCTGCAGGCCCGCGCACTGCTCTCTTCCTTCATAGCGAGGGCCGGTTCACGCGGTGATCTCGACCGGGCGCTGGCAAAGTTCGAAGGCGTGGTGGCGCAGGATGCGCAGTTCGCGCCGGGATGGACGGGGCTGGGCATCACCCACCTGCAATATGTGCGGCATGGCTTCGGCGGCCAGTTGCACGTGATGAGCGCCCGGCGCGCCTTCGACAAGGCTCTGGCCATCGATCCGGACTCCATCGAGGCGAATCTCTACCGTGTGTACATGCTGCTGTCCCGCGGCGAAAAAGAGAGCGCGCGGCATGGCATCGAGCAACTGCTGCGGACCTCCGACAACGACTGGAATGTGCACCTGGTGGCGGGCATCACGCTGCGCCTGGACGGCATGTACGAAGATGCGCTGGACCAGTTCAACCGCTCGCTGCAGCTCAATCCGTCAAACGCGCCGATCCTCTACAACCACCGCGCGCGCGTCTACCAATATCAGAATCAGTTGGAGCTGGCGGAAGAAGAACTGCAGAAGGGGCTGACGCTCGAGCCGAAACACGCCCTGTTGCGCACCTCGCTCGCCTACCAGCGCATGCGGCAGGGCGAGTTGCAGACGGCGATTGAGATTCTGGAGCAGGTCATTCGCGACGATGACAGCATGCGCATGGCATTCCCCACGCTGGCTCTGTGCTATGTGCAGGTGGGTGAACGGGAGCGCGCCGCATCGCTGATTGAAGAAGATTCACTCTCGGCGGCGGAAGCGGATAGTGAGATGGCTTACCGGCTTGCGACCTACTTTGCGGTGGAGGGCGATGAGAGCGAAGCACTGCACTGGCTGCGCCGCGCCATCTATCTGGGGAACGAAAACTATCCCTGGTTCTCGAAGAATCCGGCGTGGAGCCGGCTGCACAGCCATGCCGATTTCGAGCGCATCCTGGAGGACCTGCGCAAGACCCACCGTAGAAACCAGAAGACCTGGCGGCGGCTGCTGGAGCAGGTTCCGCGGGCGCAGCCGTAGCGTTCTGCCATTCGGCGCTATCGCGCAGCGCCCACGGCACCCCGTAGGATGACACCCTGCGCGAAGCATTCGGCGCCGCTTACATCACGGGTATCTCAAGACAGCAGGGGTGAACGAAATAAAATGAGGGGACGCGATGCTTTGCGTCCGCTCTCGCTCATAGTCTGAGCGGAACTCCGTGTCTGAACTGCCGCCGACCTAGTTGCGAGCTGAGGTGGTGATCGGCGTCAGAATCATGGGCTGCGTAAGCCCGAAGGTGATCTCCGACTCGGCCGGTAGAACGGCGGCGTGATTTTCCAGCAGCCAGTGCGCCGTGATCACGCCGAAGCCGATCGCCGATCCGACGATTGCTCCCACAGGCCCGCCCGCGGCAGCACCCGCAACCGCGCCGGTGCCGCTGCCGACGACGTACTCCGCCGCGATACGCTTCGCATGATCCTTGCTCTCGACCGTACCTTCGCCGTTGACCTTGGTGTTGGAGCTACGGGAGGTCTGGCTGACCAGCGCGTGCAGAGTGTAGTGCGTGCCATCCGGCAGCACCACCTCATCCGGGCTCAGCCGCAGACTCGCCGGTCCTGTGATGCGGCGGCCGTAGTCTGCATGCGTGACCCGGCCGTGCAGTACCGAGCCGACGGGAATCACCACGTGTCCATTCTGGATGACATCCTGCGTGACCTGCGCCGTGAAGGGCGTCCCTGCGCCATTCTCGCTGGAGGAGATCTCCTGATCGAGCCTGGCGTGGATGGGCGTACCCTCGGCAAGCTCATTCGACGGCGTATCCACGTGGGTGACGATGGACGCATCCGGGTTGAAGACAGGCCGCGTCTGCAGTGTGGTTGATGGCGGGGCGGCGACGCTATTGTCCGTGGAAGCGTCGGGAACCGGTGTCTCCACGATGCCGTAGTCCGGATTCGCCGGACTGGCCGGTGCGGTGATGTGCGTCGCGGCTTCGTGCGCGGGGGGCAGAGCGGGTGTGGCTGGCGTTGTCACTGCAGGCTGCCTGGGACTTGCCGCCGGTGGGAGCGCGTCCTCACTGGACATGATGACGTCGCTCACCGGCGGCTGGGAGACACCTTCATAGGGACTGGGCTTGGCGGTTGCGGCGGTGGACTGGGCGGTAGCCCCGGCGGCGCTGAGCGCCAGGGTAGCGACGGCAAGCAGATGGATCGTTTTCATCAAGCAGCTCCGGTCTTGATACGGCCGTGATTGGCAAAGCGTTCCGAGGGGTCAATGTGAGCTTAGACGAAGAAGGATGGCGCTCGACTCTCGCGATGCGCGCAAGATGCGGGGCAGTATCTGTTCGGTTAACCTCTCCGTTGCGCGGGGATGCCCTTCACCGTTCATTGATCACCGCTCACTCGCAGCCCTGCGGGTCCGGGAGAGCCTCCCCGCTTTGTTAGACTGCTTGGAGGACCTGCAGAAAGATTGGCGATCGGTTCTGTGCGATGTGGACCCGAGTCCGCTGAACTTCCGAAGCTGCCCGGCATCGGGTGAAGAAGGACTCCGAAGCAGGATCTCCGAAAGAGGAATTTTACTGAGATGGGCAACTGGGTCAGCACCATTGGTGGAACGACCGGGCAGCCGGTCGCGGTCGATCGCAGGCCGCAATTGAAGGATCGTTTACGGCACCAAATCTCAAGGAGTGATATGACGGAAATTGCGCAGATCCATGCGCGCGAGATTCTGGACTCGCGCGGAAATCCGACGGTAGAGGCTGATGTCGTGCTGGTAGGCGGGGCGATTGGCCGGGCCGCCGTTCCCAGCGGCGCTTCCACCGGCGAGCACGAGGCAGTCGAACTGCGCGATGGCGACGAGACGCACTACCTGGGCAAAGGCGTGCTGCAGGCGGTGGAAAACGTCGAGAGCATTCTGGCGCCGGAGCTGACCGGCATCGATGCCACCAACCAGCGGCTGGTGGACGCGACCATGATCTCGATCGACGGGACGGAGAACAAGAGCCGGTTGGGAGCGAACGCGATTCTGGCCGTATCCATGGCCTGCGCGCGGGCCTCGGCCATCGCACTCAAGATGCCGCTGTATCGCTATCTGGGCGGCGTGAACGCATCCGTTCTGCCGACGCCAATGATGAACATCATCAACGGCGGCGCGCATGCTGACAACAACGTGGACTTTCAGGAGTTCATGGTGATGCCGGTAGGCGCGGAGCGCTTTTCCGATGCACTGCGCTGGGGTGCGGAGGTCTTCCACACGCTCAAAGGCGTGCTCAAGAAGAAGGGCTACAGCACCGCGGTCGGGGATGAGGGCGGTTTCGCACCGTCGCTCAAGTCGAACGTCGAAGCCATCGAAGTGATCCTCGAAGCGATCGAGAAGGCCGGCTACAAGGCGGGCGATGAGATCGCCATTGCGCTGGACCCGGCGGCCAGCGAGTTCTACGACAAGACGACAGGCAGGTACGTCTTCAAGAAGTCGGACAAGAGCGAGAAGACCAGCGAGGAGATGGCGCGCTTCTGGGAGGGCTGGGTGCGGCAGTATCCCATCGTCTCTCTGGAAGACGGCCTGGCGGAAGATGACTGGGACGGCTGGCGCGCGATGACCGAGATGCTGGGCGAGCGGGTGCAGTTGGTGGGCGACGATCTGTTTGTCACCAACACCGAGCGCCTGCAGCGCGGCATTGAAGAGGGCATCGCCAACTCCATCCTGATCAAGGTCAACCAGATCGGAACCATCAGCGAGACGCTGGAGACCATGGAACTGGCGCGGCGCTACGGCTACACTTCGGTGATCTCGCACCGCAGCGGCGAGACGGAAGACACGTTCATCGCGGACCTGGCGGTGGGCACCGGCGCTGGACAGATCAAGACGGGTTCGGCATCGCGCACGGACCGCATTGCCAAGTACAACCAGCTCCTGCGCATCGAGGAAGAGCTGGGACAAGCGGCCGAGTATCTGGGCATTGAAGCGGTCAATTTTGGCGAGTAGGGCAGCCGGCGGCGCAGCGATGAAACCGCGCGCAACCTGAGGAGAAGAAGCATGAAGAGCAGTAAGTATGTATGGTACGGCGCGCTGCTGGCGCTGCCGTTGATGGCCACGCCCGGTCTGCAGGGGCAGACCTCGGCAACCCCGAAGTCGACGGCGACGAAACCGGCAACACCGGGCGCCGCCACTGCGACCGCGACCGGAGCCAACGCGGCATCATCCGCTTCCACACAGGCAACTCCACCTGCGCACCCCATCACGATTGACCAGACGCGCGAGATGTACGATCTGATGGGTTTCAAGAATACGATGAACGGCATGCTGATGCAGACCATCGCGATGCAGAAGCAGGCGGCCCCCTTCGTCCCTGAGGATGTGTGGACTGACCTCCAGACGAGCTTTGGCAACGTCGACTACGTCGCGATCTTTCAACCCATCTACGCCAAGTATCTATCGCAGGAAGATGCCGCGAAGTCTCTGGAGTTCTACCGCACGCCGGCGGGGCACCATATGCTGGAAGTCATGCCGCCGCTGATGCATGACATCATGCTGGCGTCCCAGCAGAAGGGCCAGCAGGTCGGGCGCGAGGTCATCGACCGGCATCGTACGGAGATCGAGGCGGCGCAAAAGAAGTATCAGCAGGAGCACGAGCCACAGCCCGCCGCCCCCGCAAGCGGTGCCGGTGCAGGCGGTCCCGGTGCAGGCGGTCCCGGCAGGAACGGTCCAGCTACGAGCGGGCCGGGTACGTCGCCGTCGCCCAGGACACCTCCAGCCACCAACGCACCCGCCACGCCGCCCAGTGGCAGCACGACCACTCCACCACCGCCTTCCAAGCAGTAGTGAGCGTTTCTCATACAACCGGCCGCCCTGGCTCTCTGCTCAGGGCGGCTTTTAATTTGCGCGGCCATGCCGGATCCATGCACTGCCGTTCGATCAGGATGAAGTACACCAGCGTCCCAGCCAGGATGCAGGGGAGAATGAGCGCGGCCTGCAGCAGGAAGTTGACGAACAGGTCTCTTGTGAGCACGAGATGGCGAGTCAGCTTGAAGACCAGCGCGATGATGAAGAAATGCCAGAGGTACATGGAGTAGCACATGCCCCCGATCAGCGCGATCCAGCGAACGCGGAAGATGCGCGGGAAGAGCTTGCCACGAAATGCGCCCATGTATGCGATCAGGATAGCGAGCGGTTCGACATAGTAGATCCAGCCGTAGACGTATTGGAAGAGCAGCAGCCACGCGGCGACGCTCGCCGCATCCCAGAGCAAGGAAGTGCGCCAGCGCGGCATGGCGGTGACGTAGAGATCGCTCAGCAGCAGTCCCGCCAGGAAGTACTGCAGATAAAAGAAGATCGAAGACCAGAGCCACGAATCTCCGGCAAGATGGCCGAAGAGATAGCGCGTCTGGATGACCGGCAGAATAACAATGCTCGCTAGCAGAATGCCACGGCGAAGTAGCACGTTCTTCAGCCGGAAGATCAACGTGAGCAGCGGCACCAGGATATAGAACTGCACCTCCACCTCAAGCGTCCAGGCGACACCATTGATCGGGCTCACTTGCCGAAAGATCAACCCGTGCATGTATACGGCACTTACAGCGAGATGGAGCAGCAGAGTGTGAATGGGGCCGCCGAAGTATAGATAGATCGCGACCGCCGAGATGATCAGGTTAAGTACGTAGGGCGGCTCCAGCCGGGTGACTCGCCGCAGATAGTAACTGCGCAGGCGAACCCGGTTCTGTCTGAGAAGATATTGGCGCGCGAAGGGACGCCCGAGGATGAAGCCGCTGATGACGAAGAAAAGCGGGACGCCGATGTGGCCGCGGCTCAAGGTGTTAAAGAGCGGCTGATACCAGGCCTGCGCGGTCAAATGCACACTGGACTTCGCAACAACCTGCGCGGCCAGATGAAACAGTACGACGGAGAGGATCGCGACGAAACGCAGCCCGTCAATTTCGGGTATCCAGCTCGAGCCGCTGGTGATGCGTTGCAAGTGCAGTCGAGGGAAGCGGGGCATCAGGGCGGGTGCGTTCTCCTTACTGTACTATCGAAATCGTGCGGCAGCCCGTGGCTGCTACAAGCAACCATAGATAGAAAAACCATGAACAGACCACAAGCAGAGCGATGAAGAGACCGTTGGTTTTGACAATTCTGGACGGCTGGGGCTATCGCGCGGAGCGCGCGTCGAATGCGATCGCGCAGGCGCGCAAGCCCAGCTATGACCGGCTCCTGGCCGAGTATCCAAACACGCTCCTGCATGCCTCCGATCATTTCGTCGGCCTGCCCGACGGGCAGATGGGCAATAGCGAGGTGGGCCATCTGAATATCGGAGCGGGGCGCGTCGTATCGATGGACATCACGCGTATCGATGCGTTGATCGCCAGCGGCGGATTCGCAGATCACCCGGTGATCGCCGCCGCGATGCGGCGCGCGCGCGAAGGCGGAGGGCAGCTTCATTTATTGGGCCTGGTCTCTGACGGCGGCGTGCACTCGCAGCAGACGCATCTGTATGCGCTGCTGAAAGCCGCACGGCATCACCACGTAGAACGCGTCTTTGTGCATGCCTTTCTGGATGGGCGTGACACGCTGCCGACGAGCGGCGTGGGCTATCTGGAAGCGCTCGCCGCGGCTATGCGCGAGATTGGCGTGGGCAAATTGGCGACGGTCAGCGGCCGCTATTACGCCATGGACCGGGACCGGCGCTGGGAGCGGGAGAAGAAGACCTTCGACGCGATGGTGAAGGGCCACGCCGAGGGGGGCGCGTATCGCGATGCCATCGCGCGCGTGAAGGAGTCCTACAACAACGGGGTGACCGACGAGTTCATCGTGCCGTTCGTGGTGACGCAGGAAGACGGCTCGCCGGTGGCGAAGGTGCGCGATGAGGATGTGTTGATCTGCTTCAACTTCCGCGCGGACCGGGTGCGCCAGATCACCCGCGTGCTGGCCCGGGAGAGCGGCCTGGCGAAGGACGGCGGGCGAGGGCTGCCGGGTGCCGGCGATCTGGACGCGGCGATCCCGCGCAGCGAGGTTCCAAAGGGTCTGCATTACGTCACCATGACGCAGTATGACAAGCAGTTCACGCTGCCCATGGTGATGCTGCCCGAGTCGATGGAAAACCTGCTGGCCACCGTGCTCGGCGATGCGCAGTTGCGCAATCTGCGCGTGGCCGAGACGGAGAAGTATGCGCACGTCACCGACTCCTGCAACGGCAGCATCGAGACGGAGTTTCCCGGCGAGGAGCGGCAGATGGTGCAGTCGCAGAAGGTGGCCACCTATGATTTGGCGCCGGAGATGAGCGCGCGCGGCATCGCGGATGTTGTCGGCAAGGCGATTTCAGATGCAACCTTCGATCTAGTGGTCGTGAACTTTGCGAATGCCGATATGGTCGGGCATTCGGGCAAGATGGAGCCGACCATCCGGGGAGTGGAAACGGTCGATGCATGCCTGGGACAGCTCTACGGGGCGATCCGGCAGCATGGCGGCGCGATGCTGATCACCGCCGATCATGGAAACGCCGAGATGCTGGCCGATCCCAGGAGCGGCGGACCACACACCGCGCACACCACCAATCCGGTGCCGTTCATTCTGGTGAGTGAAGATGCCGCGAGATACCGGCTACGGGACGGCGGATCGCTGCGGGACATCTCACCGACCATTCTCTCCATGCTGGATCTGCCGCAGCCCAAGGAGATGAGCGGCAGTGATCTGCGCATCAGACTGTAGGGAGCGTTCGCAACGGAGCGCACAAAACAGAAGGGACGGAGAATAATGAAAATCTCAGCGAGGAATCGACTGGCGGGGACAGTCGAAGAGATCGTGCTTGGCATGGTGACGGCCAAGGTCAGCGTGCGCGTGGGCGAGAATTTGATCGAGAGTGTGATCACGCGACAGAGCGTCGAAGAGATGGGAATCAAGAAGGGCGACGCCGTGACGGCTTTGATCAAGTCCACTGAAGTGATGCTGATGACGGAGTAGTTTCGCAGCGCGGTCGGCGGGATAGCAGACCTTACGCCCTTCGCGCCTGCTTAACCGCTGCATCCAGTTCCACCTTGAATGCCCTCACAATCTGCCGCTTCCAATCCTGGCTGAAGAGCTTCCTGGTTGCGAGGTAGCGTTCCATTCTCGCAACGGGATCCGTTTCGCTCCGGTCATGGTCGAGCTGATCGGAGCAGTGACGGAGTTTGCAATCCATCAGCGTGGGGCCGCCGCCCTGGCGCGCACGCTTGATCGCTTCGTGAGCCACCCGGTAGAGCGCGACCAGGTCATTCCCATCGACCGGGATGCTCGGAAATCCGTAGTCGTCGCCGGTCGCGCTGCGGGAATCAGCGCCCGTCCCGTCCTGCACGACGTAGAGGATCGGCAGTCCATGCATGCCCGCAAAGCGCAGCGCTTCCTCTTCGACACCGGCGGACGCCCATCTACCGCGCGCAAACACGACAACTATGTGACCTGTGTGTCTCAGCTTCTTCGCCAGACCCAGGCCCGTGGCTATGCTGATTTGTGCAGCCGTGCTGGCCGGGGGGATGAGAGCGTTCGCCGCACCGTCATCCAGAGATGCAGAGCTTGGAGACGCAGGGCCGGGCGAAGATCGCCCCTTGCCCGTGCTGCCCGCAGCTATCAGGCACTGCATCGCATGCAGCGTCGTGTGCAGCGATGCGCCTTTGACAAAGTCGGCGATGAAGCTGCCTTCTGATGGCGCAATGGTGTCGTCCGGCCGCAGATCCATGCTCACGGCGGCGAGGATCGCCTCCTGTTGGCCAGCGCTCGAAAAGTGGAGCAGGTTCTTCCGCCGGGCAAGCGCCCGCGCGCGTTCCTCGAGCGCACGGCACTGCAGCATGGCGCTGTAGAGCTGCCTCAACTTGTCATCGCTGATCAGCGGCGTGCCGTGCTCTGAGATGCGCTCCGGCGGTTGCTGCGCGGGGGCAGCCTCGCGCTTGGTATTGCTTGCCATATCGATGGGGGCCTCTGACGGAAACGATTGTAACCCAGAGATTTCGGATCGCCGCATCACTCAGGACACGCGAGCGGCCGAATCATCGAAACAGCAAGAGCAACACAGATTGAACCGGAGCGCAATCCACGTTTTTCAACAGAAGTGTGAAAAAACCTGTGCATGATCGCGCCTGAACTGCACGAATTGCAGGCTGGGCGCGGGCTTGCACGCTATGCATTGATTTTGGTGCGCCGCATGCAAAAGACGATGCGAGCGTCAGGTGGAGTAATCCGCGTTGATGTGCACGTACTCCGCCGTCAGGTCGGTGGTCCAGAAGCGGCAGCGCCCCGAGCCCAGTCCCAGATCGATGTGAAGGACCAGGGCTCGCTGTTGCAGGTAGCGGTGTGCGGCCTGCTCGTCGTAATCTGCCGCCCGCGCGCCGCGCGCACAGACGGGAAGCTCGCCGAAATGCACTGCGATCTTCGCGGGATCCACGGCCGCGCCAGAGTAGCCGATAGCGGCGAGCAGCCTTCCCCAGTTGGGATCGCTGCCGGCCCACGCCGTCTTCACTAATGGCGAATGCGCGATCGCCTTCGCGACACGCAGCGCATCGTCCTCGTGGACGGCGCCCCGGATGTCGAGTTCGATCACGTGCGTCACGCCCTCGCCGTCGTCAACGATCTGCCGGGCGAGCGAGGTGCAAACGGCGCCTAACACTGCCGCAAACTGCTCTGCCACCTCCTGTGACGCGAGGGACGCGCCGCTGGCGCCGCTGGCCAGCAGCAGCACGGTGTCGTTGGTAGAGGTGTCTCCGTCGATGGAGATGCGATTAAAACTGGCCTCGACAGCGGTCGCCAACACCCGCTCCAACTGCGCCGGTGTGGCTTGCACATCGGCGAAAAGGAAGCTGAGCATGGTGGCATGCGGGATCGCCGGAATGAGTTGCGGATGAATCATGCCCGCGCCCTTGGCCACGCCAGCAATGCGCACCTGTTTACCGCCGGCGCTGAAGTCGCCGTGCGCGACCTTCGGCTTGGTATCCGTTGTCATGATGGCCCTGGCGATGGCGAGCAAATGCTCGGGTGTATCGCCCAGCGCGTCGTACGCCGACGGTAACGCGGCGATCAGCCTGTCTGCGGGAAGCGGCACGCCGATCACCCCGGTGGACGAGGGGACGATCTCGTGGGCATCGCAGCCAAGGATGCCAGCCGCCGCCGCGCACACGTCGACGGCCGCCGCCAGTCCTTGCTCGCCGGTGGCGCAATTCGCGTTGCCCGCATTGATAACCAGCGCCCGCACCTGGTTGGACGAGCGCGCGAGATGCCGACGGCCGATGGTGATGGGGGCCGCCACCACCTTGTTATTCGTGAACATCGCTGCGGCCGATGCCGGAACGTCCGCAACGATGAGCGCAAGATCGGGATTACCGCTCGCCTTGATACCGGCGCGAACGGCGCTGAAACGGAAGCCGTGGGGAAGGGCTGCAGGAAGTTCCATCAGATTTCTACTGTAGCAAGTGATGCTTCCGTTCGCGCCAAGCATCTCCGCAACAAAGCCGCCCGTGTTTTGCAACCGGAGGCGAGAAGCGAAGCTGCTCCGAGTACATCCAAGCAGACAACGTTACATCCAAGCAGAGAAGGCGGCTATGCCGCGAATTCCTATCGGTGAGGGTGCATGCAGAAGATTTCGTCGGCAAAGTTCGTATCGTGGTTTTGGTCCCGCCGCACATTCAAGCTCCTCGCCACCTTTCTTGCCGTCACCGGCTCGCTCGCATTCACCGCCGCAGCGCGCGGTGATATCGGCGTTCTCCTCGCCAGTCCTACCGGAATTGGAGTCTCGGCGTACACCAACTCCGGTCATAGCGGAGTCTACTTTTCGGATGTCTGTCCCGCTTCCCCCGTCCGTCTGCGCATGTGCGCACCGGGAGAGCAGGGATCGGTTCTGAATGCGTACCCGGACTACTTCGAGGCGAAGCGGTATGAGTGGAACATCGTTCCCCTGAGTCAATACCTGTTCGGCACGACCTCGCGCGGGGATGCGCTGCTCTATGCGTCGCACCCGTTGAAGAATGCGCTGGAGAGCTTTGCGCGGGAGCACTACCTCGCGCCGGTATGTGGCGGCGCGACGGTGTGTCCGACGGTTGAGCACGCCTATTGGCGCGATCTGACCGCAGCCACGATGGTGCGCGACATCTACATCTTTGCCGCTCGCTCCACACGCGCGCAGGACCAGGAGTTTGTCGATTGGTGGAATGCGCAACCGAACGTCAATCGCTATCGCTCGCTCACCTACAACTGCGCCAACTTCACGCAGGAGATCGTGAACCGCATCTATCCGCATTCGACGCACCGGGATCTGCTCAACGATCTGGGCATGATGGGACCCAAGGCCGCGGCGCGTTCCTTCTCCCGTTACACCATGCGTCATCCGGAGATGGGCTTCTACGTCCGCCACTTCGTGCAGCAGCCCAGCGCTCTGCCACGCTCCGGCATTGCCCGCAGCGGCACGGAGGCGGGCTTCCACCAGAAGAAGTATCTGCTGCCCGCTGCGCTCATCGGCGATCATGAGGTCGCCGGCTCATTTTTCGTCAGTTATTTTCTTACCGGCCGCTTCAGCCTGGCGCACACCTTCCGGGATCATCCATCGCCCGCGGTCGCAAGCTTGATCGAGCAGGAGCCAGTCACCGGTCACGCCGGCGGAAGGGAACAGGCCGCACAGTTGAAAGAGGAACTGCAGCAAGCGCGCGCCACCGCCGTCGGATCGGCCCAGCAGTGGGCGGCTTACCGCGAGCGCTTCAACGTGATCCGCGAAGATGCCGCGCGCGTTAACATCATCCACGAGCGCGAGGACCCCCGCCACATCTTCCGGAGCTTCGACGCGCAAGGTCTACCGGCCATCGACCCGCGCGACGGCGCATGGATCGTCTTTCGCAGTGGGGGCACGCAGCAGCGCGCGGGTACGGAGCGGCGCGTCGGCGTGGACCGCAGCAACATACTTGCGCCGGAGTCTGACCGGCGCCTGGCGTATCGGCTCATGCTCGCGCGCATCGGTTACGTGCTGCACAGCAAGCCCGATCAGCGCGAGACGCTTCCCAATTTCGAGCAAGACTGGGCCATCCTCGACCAGCTTCACGCTGAACTGCAGGTCCGCCGCGACAACCACCTGCTGGCGCAGACCGCACCATCCTCGGCGAGCAAGCCCGCGAGCCTCGCGAGCGGCGCTGGCCATTGAAGCTTTCGCTGAATTCCTACGTCCACTCCGTCGGCTAGGGGCGTCATCTTGACTCCGGTTTGCCCCGCGAATATCCTAGGAATACACGGGAAAGGAGGATGATCCAGCGAATGAATATATCTGATGGTAGTTGTTGCATCACAGCACGTGAGGTGACTGAGGCTTAGGGCATCCACGCTCTAGACCTGGCGACACCGCAACAGATTCGCCGAGGTCCACTTCGAGTTTCTCTCGAAGCGTGGACGCCTCAGGTCAAACTCAACAGTTCACCGGTGATCAAGGCCCGTCGCCATCCTGGAGCGGGCCTTTCACGCGTCTGCGGAACCTGTTCGGACTCCCGCCAACCCCGCTACAAACGCTTCTGGTTTCCTGATCCCGCCTTTGCAGTCCCGACCTTACAATGGAAGCATGGAACCCCTGGTCATTGCAGGCAAAGCCTTCCAGTCGCGGCTGATCGTCGGTACAGGCAAATACAAAGACGGCGCGGAGACGCGACGAGCGATCGAGGCCTCCGGCACGGAGATGGTCACAGTCGCGGTGCGCCGCATCAACCTGGATCGCTCCAAGGAATCGCTGCTCGACTTCATCGATCCCGAGCGCTACTTTCTGCTGCCGAATACCGCGGGCTGCTATACCGCGGAAGAGGCGATCCGCGCCGCGCGTTTGGGACGCGAGGTGGGCCTCTCCGACTGGGTGAAGGTCGAAGTGATCGGCGACCAGAAGACTCTCTATCCGGATGTGCAGGCGACGCTCGAGGCGACGCGCGTCCTGGTCAACGAAGGCTTCACGGTGCTGCCCTACACCTCGGACGACATCGTGTTCGCGCGCCGGCTGATCGATGCGGGAGCGGCGGCCGTGATGCCGCTCGGGGCCCCCATCGGCAGCGGCCTGGGGCTGCAGAATGTCGCCAATCTGCGCATCCTTCGCGAACTCATCACCGAAGTGCCGCTGATCGTGGATGCCGGCGTGGGCACCGCGTCGGACGTCGCCCTGGCGATGGAACTGGGCGCGGATGCAGTGCTGCTGAACTCGGCCATCGCGCTGGCCGACAACCCGGTGCTGATGGCGGAGGCGATGCAGCATGGGGTGCTCGCCGGAAGGCAGGCCTATATCGCCGGACGCATGCCGCGCAAGCTGTACGCCACGGCCAGTTCGCCGCTCGAGGGAGTCTCCCGCACCTAACGCCGCTTGCACTGCTTACTCTCGCCGCACTCGCAGCAAAAATCGTCGGGTCCGCAGGAAACCCACGCGATACACTCTCGTCATGCGCGTGTTCGGTATCGATTGCGGCACGGAGTGCACCGGCTACGGGGTGGTCGAGGTTGAAGCGACATCGCGCGAATTGCGCCTGCGGGCCATCGCCGCCGGAGGCATCGTGCTCTCCAAGCGCGAGAGCCTGCCCAGCCGCCTGCTGCGTGTCTACGCCGAACTGGGCGCCCTCATGGAGCTCCACCAGCCGGAAGTCGTCGCAGTGGAAGAGGTCTTCTATTCGGTGAACGCCAAGTCGGCGTTGAAGCTCGGTCAGGTGCGCGGCGTGGCGCTGCTGGCTGCGGCGAACCAGGGGCTGCCGATAGCGGAGTATGCGCCGCTCAGCATCAAGTCCGCGGTGGTCGGCTACGGCCTGGCGAAAAAAGAACAGGTCCAGTTCATGGTCGCCCGCTTGCTTTGCCTGGAGACGCCGCCCGAGCCCGCCGACGCGGCCGATGCGCTCGCTGTGGCCATCTGCCACATCCACACCACGCAGACGCTGATCGCGCAAAGCGGACGGAGCTACCATTGATGCTCTGGTTGAAGGCCTGCTCGACCCTCACTCTACTCTTTGCCGCAGCGGTTCCGGTCTATGCACAGAGCCCCGCAACATCCGCGGCGGTCGAGTTCCGCTACGAGAATGCCAAGCAACAATTGGCGAAGTACGTCATCCTGGTGCACGAAGATGGCGCCGGCCACTTTCATGCGGACGCCGGCGAGGTAACTCCAGGCGATATCGCGGCGCTCCCTCAGGAAGCACAGGATCGTGACGTTCAGCTATCCAAAATCGCGACCGACCGGATCTTTGCGATCGCCCGGCAGAAGAAGTTTTTTGCCATGGATTGCGATTCAGGCGGGGCAAACATAGCGTTCCAGGGGAAGAAGACCCTGAAGTATGGTGGTCCGGACGGCCGCGGATCCTGCAGTTACAACTATAGTAAAGATCCGCAAATTGAATGGCTTACCAGAGAATTTGAAGGTACAGCTTCAACTTTGGACGAGGGCCGCAAACTGGCGATTCAGCATGAACACGGGCGGCTTAGTTTGGACGCAGAGCTGGAGACCCTTGAGACGCTGGTACACAACGGCCAGGCGGTCGAGCTGACAAACATTGCGCCGACGCTGCGCGAAATCGCCGGCGACGATGCGGTGATGCAGCGCGCCCAGAAACGGGCTCGTCAGTTGCTCTTCGCCGCCGATAAAGCAGATGCCGAAGACAAACTGAAGCAGTGAACCCAAGCCCGGTTTGTTCGGGCGAGGATCGTCAGACCGTAGCGACTTTTGTCTCCAGCAAGGTGTCTAACTTATGTAGCTCACCCGGGTGCCGCTGTGAAATGGATTCAGGGCCTTCTTCTGCTGGTTCTCCTGTCGCTTTGCTGCGGCCCGCTGTTGGCGCAGCAGGAGGGCGCCATGGTGCGTCTGAGTTATGTGCAGGGCAGGGTTCAGATCCTCCAGGGTGAAGCCACACAGTTCGATCAGGCGCAGGCCAACATGCCCATCGTTACCGGCAATCGTCTCGAGACGGGCGCCGACGGCCAGGCGGAGATCGAGTTCGCCGATGGGAGCGTGGCCCGGCTGACGCCCAATTCATCCCTGCAGATCCTTCGGCTTGCCGGCCGCGGCGTCGGCAACGGCAGCACCGAAGTGCAGCAACTCGGCGGGCTGATCTACTTCGAGCTCAATGTCTCGGAGGGGCAGCGCTACACTGTCCGTTTCGCCAGCGGGACGGCGCGTCCCACCGACAACTCCATCTTCCGCATCGACCTGGATAACACGCCGGAGTTGGCCACGCTCGAAGGAGCGGTGCACGTCAGCGGCGGCGGCGCCTTTGAAGAGGATGTGCCCACCGACCAAACCCTTCGCCTGAACGCCGAGGATCCCTCGCAGTACGCCCTCTCTCCAGGAGTCCGGAACGAAAGCTGGGACCGCTGGAATGCAAAGCGGGATGACGAGATCGCCCGCTTAAGTGAGAACCAGACCGAAGCGCGCAATCAGAGCGACGATGCCAATGGTCCGGGTTGGAACGACCTGGACACCTACGGCGACTGGTATCCGGTGGAAGGCTACGGGAACGTGTGGGTACCGGGCTACACGAATGGATCCTTCGATCCATACGGCAATGGATATTGGGCCAACTATCCCGGCTGGGGCTACACCTGGATCTCCGCATATCCCTGGGGATGGCTGCCCTATCATTGCGGCGCGTGGAACTACTTCGACGCAGTGGGTTGGGGTTGGATTCCCGGCGAGTGCGGTCTCGGCTGGTCTCCGGCGGGCACTATATGGAATGCACCGCCGGGCTTCAGATTTCCGCCGAAGCCCATCCTGAATGGCCATATGGGTCCCGCCCGGCTGATCCCGGTAAATCGCGGCTCAGGAGGGCAGGCCGGTCAGACGTTCCGGCCCGAGCACACCAAAGCCATCCGCCTGGATGGGCAAACAATCTCGCCACTCCCGGTGGTTAGGAATTCGTGGCTATTGCAACACGGGCAAGCGCCAGGACGATTGACATCGCGGGATGGCCACGTGGGTGTGCCAGTGGGCGTTGCCCGCCCGCCCGCGACTGGCAACGCCCTGCGCCCGGGCGCTCCCATGCCAGCCCGGCCAGGTGCACCGCTCAACCCCACGCATCCTACGATCGTCTCGCCGCACCCGACGTACATGCCTCGGCCAGTTGCGCCGCCGCCCATGACGATGCCACGGCCGATGACTCCCAGACCGGTCGCGCCTGCACCGGTTGCTCCGAGACCGATGGCCCCCGCACCGCACGTCTCCGCGCCTCCTGCTGCGCCGCATGTCGCCGCGCCCGCCGCTCCGCCAGGCCGGTAGTTGCCACTCCTTTCCTGCTTGGAATGACATGAACTGATCCAGCAGAATCAATCCGCGGTAGAGATCGCTTCCGCCGCGCAGCGTTTCGGGCAGGAGGACGACATCACCGTGCTGCGGGTGGTGCGTGACGACAGCCTTGTTCTATCGTGGCAGCCCATTGTGTCATCCCAGGCCGCCACTCGGGACCTGGATGCCTTGCGCTCCTGATCTGGTGGTCACAGGAGGAATGGCGATGACTCGCACTATCAGGTGAGCACATGCGCAGGTGAGCACATGCGAAGTGTTGTGGCCTCCCACCCTTCGCCATGCTCAGGATGGGGCACCCGGGTTCTGCTCCGGGTGAAATGAAGACCTGTCTGTCATTCCGCGGAGGAGGCATGCGGTCTCTTCCAATGGAACGGCTTCCGCGCGGACCTGCGGGTGCAGGCCGCAGTCGTTCATCGCAGACGCGATGGCATCGGCGGGGAATCCGGCGCTGCGCAGATTATTGGCGAGGGTCTTGCGTTTCTGCGCGAAGCACAGACGCAGGAAGGGAATGAAACCTTCTGCCGAGACACCGAGTTCCTCAAACCGCGGCTGCATGAACATGCGGAAGACGGTGGAAAAGACGTCCGGCGGCGGAGAGAATGCCTCCGGCGGCAGGGTCAGCAGCGGCTCCACTGTCCCATAGAGTTGCGCGGTTGCCGTCAGCAGGCCATAGTCGCGGCTGCCGGGAGACGCGGTGATCCGGTCCGCCACCTCCCGCTGCACCATCAGCACGGCGCGATCGATGGCCAAGGCATGGCGAAAGAGATGGAGCAGGATGTCGGAGGTCAGGTAGTAGGGAAGATTGCCGACCACGCACAGCTTGCCTTCCTGGCGCGCCAACTCTTCCAGGTTCACGTCGAGAATGCTGGCGCTACGAATTTCAATTGCCGGTCGACTGGCATAGCTCCGGCGCAGCGTTGCGGCAAGCACGGGGTCGTATTCGACGGCGATGAGGCGGCGCGCGCGGTTGGCGAGCAGATGGGTGATGGCGCCGCGCCCCGGTCCGATTTCCAGCACGCAGGCATCGGCGATGTTGCCCAACGCGTCCACGATGGCGCGGGGAGCCGTCGGACTGATGAGGAAGTTCTGGCCGAGTTTTGGTTTCTTGGGCATGGTCAACTCAACATGGGATGAGGACAGGGGCTAGCGCGTGACGAGCGAAACAGATCTCCTGCTACTGTATTCGCGCTCGGTCTTTCCGCGCGAAGGGCCCAATGCCATGCAGTCTCTTTAGAGAGAAACAGCGGCGTCCTTTGTATCGATCGCCATGCCTCCCGAAGAACTGCTCTAGAATCTCATCGAGAGCAGCTTGACTGGTTTGCGGAGTGTGCGATGCATATCGTGTTTGTGGCCTCGGAGTGTGTGCCGTACGCGAAGACAGGTGGCCTGGCCGATGTCATCGGCGCTTTGCCGCGCGAGATCGTGCGGCAAGGGCATCAGGTGACGGTCTATCTTCCTTTCTACCGGCAGGTGCAGAAGCTCGGCAAACAGGCGAAGGTGGCGATCCCCAGCATTACCATTCCCGGGCAGTCCTTCAGCCGTTTTGCCAGCGTGATGGATGGCGGCGTCCATGACGGAGTGCAGTTCTACTTCGTGGATATCCCGGAGTTCTTCGACCGCGAGGGTCTTTACGGCGTGAAGGGACGTGAATACGGCGACAATGGTGAGCGCTATGGCCTCTTCTGCCGGGTGGTGATCGAGAGCGTGAAGCAGTTGGGGGTACCCGACCTGTTTCACGTACATGACTGGCAGGCTTCGATGGTGCCGGTGATGCTGCGGACCCTCTACTCCCTGGATCCGGTGCTGCGCAAGGTGCCGTGCCTGTTGACGATTCACAATGCGGGCGAGGCCTTTCAGGGACGATTTCCGTCGTCGGTGATTGACAAGCTGCTGTTGCCATGGGATCTCTACACCCCGGAGTGGCTGGAGTTTTACAACCAGGTCAACTTTCTCAAGGGCGGCATCGTGTACTGCGATGCCATGACCACGGTGAGCCGCAAGTACGCGGAGGAGATCCAGACCCCGGAGCTGGGCAATGGGCTGGATGGCGTGCTGCGCGCGCGATCGATCGAACTCACGGGCATCCTGAATGGGATCGACTATAACGAGTGGAATCCTGCGACCGACCGCAAGATCGCGGCCCACTACACCGCCGAACGGCCCGAGGCGAAGGCAGACTGTCGCCGCGATCTGTTGCACGCCTTCGGGCTACAGCGGGCGAAGGGTGACCGGCCGGTGCTGGGCATGGTCTCCTGGCTGGCGACGCAGAAGGGTTTCGACCTGCTGGCGGAAGGTATGCCCGAACTGATGGAGCGCGATGTGCTGCTGGTCGTGCTGGGCACCGGCGAGGCGTACTACGAGGGGCTGCTGCGTTCGCTGGCGGAGAAATATCCAGATCGAGTAGCCGTGAAGGTCGCCTACGACAACACGCTGGCCCACAAGATCGAAGCCGGCGCGGATATCTTCCTGATGCCCTCGCGTTATGAGCCCTGCGGCCTGAGCCAGATGTACAGCTTGAAGTACGGCACAGTGCCGGTGGTGCATGCGACCGGTGGACTGGAGGATACCATTGAGGAGTGGAATCCGGAGCAGGGCACGGGCACCGGGTTCAAGTTCGCCAACTACGATGTCGGCGCATTTCTCGATGCGTTACGGCGAGCGCTCGAAGCCTACAAGGACCGCGAGAATTGGCGGGTCCTGATGCGCAATGGCATGCTGCGGGATTTCTCCTGGACGGTACCGGCGGGGGAGTATGTGAAGCAGTATGAGGAGTGTGTACGGCGGCGGTCCTAGGAATTAATGAATGGATCTTGTACGCATTCCTATCAGCGTAGCGTATAGGCTCCACCTCAGGAGTGGCGTCTGTTCAGTGGCATAAGATAACCTACCTAAAGGTTCCATGATCATTAGCCTCACGTGGGCCTACGGACATAATCTCAAACGAAACTGAGCCCGAATCGCCAGCAACGCCAGTAATCGCCGCGTGCTTCCCGTGTTCGCTTGTCATCAATTCAAGGACTACATTTCGGGTGAAATCTGGCCACGCCTCGATCTGAAGAGTTTTCCAATCCTTCACGGCTGTCACGTAAGTATGCTCGAGCGCGCACTCTCCAGTCGGGGCGCAGAGTCCCTTGTTCTTTGCATTAGCATATAAGCCGTGTTCTCTGACTTGATCTTCAACCGGCAAAGGGAGATCAGCCAGTTCCTTTGCTAACAGTTTTTGAAGACTTATTGCCATGCCGTATGAATGGGTTTTTACGATGCACTCATAGGTGTATAGCATCCCGAGATCAGCCCGGTCTTCCACTTCAATCGTGCAAGAAGGTTGGTATCCCAAATCATCGGGAACAATGGTCGCGTCATAGGTCTTGGCGCTGGCGTCAGATTTCAACTCCATCCCGCGATATCTTTCGAAATTAGTCGATGCGGGGGTCAGCAGCATGAGGCGATTTATCAGCTCATCCCAATGTAGCTTTTCAACCTGAGTTCTGGGCTGCAACAGTGCCCATACCTCGCAAAGCTGCGCGGCTGCTTTGCCATCCTCACTCTGACCCAATGCGGGGTACTGATCCAAGTTGTTACAAAGTCTAGTGACATCTGCTGGGCTCAGATTTCCCTTGGTGCCATCCTTGTGAATCTCAGTGTAGCCCTGCTTCAAGTCGACTATCTGTTTATTTCCGTCGCTGTCAATCCAGGTCTTACTCTGCTGCTGCTGTCCGAATGACGCGAGGTGAGCGAGTATTAGGACGGAAATTGCTGCAGCGTGTTTCATGAACGTTGCCTTAAGCAGAAAACCGCGCCGACGGTTGGGAGAGGGATTGGTTAAAGGGCGTGTTGTGCGCTCAGGAGGCCGCTAGCGGACGATGGCAAGCCGCTGTTGGGTCACGGCGCCCGTCTGGCGCTTCCAGAAGGACAGGTTCACGCGAAAGCCGCGGCTCTGGCAGCGGCAGGAGGCGACGCAGCCGCCGCAGAAATCATGTTTGCATTCATCGCAGCGGAACGCCGTCATGCGATAGACGCTCTTCTTGCAGGTATGGCAGGTGGTGATGGTGCGGCCCTTGACGAGATAGAGTTTGGTTTGATCCAGGATGACTTCGTGCGTGAGGTCGAGGGAGATCATGACGAGGTCTATTCAATCGCGAAAGGGCGCGGCTGTCCCTCACCCGTCGGTCGAACTTGATGCCCCGGAAGCAGCATTACCTATGGCATGCGCGGGCCATTTTTTCGCTCGCCATGAGAGCATTCCATCTGCCAATAGATCGTCAACCGCTTTCACTCTCAGCCGCGGATTGCCGCGCCTTTGTCGCCTTTGAAGAAGAGAGACAGCGGCAGGCCGCAGAGGATGATCGCCAGGCCGATCAGCGAGTTTCGAAGATTGTTCGTGAAGGAGTAGTACAGCAGCGTGGCCGCGGCTGCGATGAAGAGCGCAGGCAATAGCGGATATCCCCACATGCGAAACGTGGCCGCTTCACCCTGCCGCAGCGCACGCCGCCGGTAGACGAAGATAGTGCTGGTGGCAACCATGTAGAAGAGCCACTCGGCGAAGATCGCCAATTCGAAAAGTTGCTGGAAGCGCCCCACGACAAGCAGCAGGAAGGTGCTGAGCAACGCTTGGGTGATGAGCGAGGGCGCCGGGCTTTGAAAGCGCGGATGCACCTCCGCCAGCTTGGCGATGAAGAGACCATCGCGCGCCGCCGCGAAGGGGACACGCGCGCCCGACATGATGGTGCCGTTGAGCGTGACCAGGATGCTGACCGCCATACCCGCGGTCACGATGGCCGCCCCGATATGTCCGGTCGCCAATTGCATGGCGGCTACCGCCGGCCGCGGTGAGGCCGCCACCTGCGCCGCCGGCAGCATGTACTGGATGGCGGCGTTCACCGTCATGTACAGGCCACCGACGATGACCACGCCCGCGATCAGCGCCAGCGGCAGGTTGCGCTCCGGCCGCCTCACCTCGCCCGCAACCATGTTCAGGTCGTTCCATCCGTCGTAGGCCCACAGCGCCGCGATCAACGCGACCATGAAGCCGGCGAAGCCACCCTGCGCGCCGGAGAATATGCTCTCGAAGTGGCGGACGGATCCAATGGGACTGGAGATGCAGGCGCCGGCGATGCCCAGCACCAGCAGCACCTTGAGCCAGGTGAAGACGAGCTGAAACTCTCCCGCCCGGCGCATGCCCAGATAGTTCAGTCCGGTGATCAGCCACGTGACCACGATGGCGAAGAGCTGCGACCAGTAGACGACGAACGATCCGCCGATGCATACGTGGTCCAGCCACGCGAATGCGGGGAACAGGGCCAGGGTACGCGCGAGGCCCGTGGTCACACTGGCGATGGAGGCAGGCTTGGCCACGGCAAACCACGTCCACATGTAGAGGAACGCCACGAGATCGCCGTAAGCGCCCCGCAGGTAGACATACTCACCGCCCGCTTGCGGCATACGCGCGGCCAGCTCCGCGTAGGTCATGGCGCCGAAGAGAGAGAGCAGGCCGGCAACCGTCCAGGCGAGATAGACCAGTCCCGAGGTGCCGACGGCGCGCATCATCTCCTGCGGTACCAGAAAGATGCCGCTGCCGATAATAGTGCCGACTACGATGGCCGTGGCGTGGGACAGACCCAGGACGCGCGGGAGCGGTTCGTCCGTACCGCGTTTGCCAGCAGTGTCAGGAATCGGGAAGGCGATGGTTGGGGGCGCTCCTCGCTCGAAGTATCACCAGCCTACCGGGCGGATCGGGAAGTGCAAGCACTATCTTGTCTCGCACGTGCGCCACACAGCGCGTATGCGCCACTTCGTTGGCTGCGGGATGCCCCGTCCTCTAGTACCAGTTCTTGGTGGTTGGCCAGATCTCCGCGACTGAGCGGTAGCGGCCGGTCGCGTACCAGATGGGCAGTCCGTTTTCATCGGGCATCGACCACGGCGTGTCGATCCGGCCCACCTGGCGCACGTGCCGGTAGCTTTTTTCCACGTCTTCGCGGCTCTGCCCTATCACCAGCATGCTGTCGGTGAGCTGCCCCTGCGGACCCCAGAGCCAGTAATTCATGTGGCCGGAGATGGCGTGCGGCAGGCCGTATTGAGGGCCCAGCACATCGATCGCCCCGGCCTGACCGTAGTCGCCGCAGTAGATGAAGGTGCGCGCGCGCACATCCGGTGGAAGTGCGTTATACGCGGCAGCCATCTGCGCGGTGAATTGGGGCCAACTGGTCATGTCTGCCAGAAACTGGGGCTGCCTGATTCGTGCGAAGCGTTCACTGTCGCGGGGACGCAGATGGGTCGCCGCAGTGTAGGCGTCATAGCGATCCCAGGGAAGCAGCGGCGCGATTGCGGGCGCGCCAATCACGGCGAGAGCACAAAAAAGAAATACGTAGATGGGGAGCAGGACTCGCCGCTGCCAGGTCTTCGTCAGCAGCGCAAGGCAAACCACTCCGCCCGCCGCGAAGTAGGCCGGATAGATGGGTGCAAGATAGTAGTCCTTGGCGTGAAGCGCGAACATGAGCGGCAGAAAGACTACATAGGTCAACCCAACGAAGCGGAAGCGGCGCGCGCGCGCGCTGAACAGCAGCCACAGCACTCCTCCGAGCCACAGCGGGAAGGCCAGCGGATTGAGCACGAATACCTGCTGCCAGAGAAAGGCCGCGGGCCCCAGCACCACGTTCTTGTGCAGACGGCTGATCCGTTGCAACCACTCCCACGTAGGAAAGTGATGGTGCCATTGCCATAGCAGGTTGGGCAGCGCCAGCGCGAAGATCAATGCGATGCCCGCGGCCGCGTACCGGCTGCGCAGCAATCTGCGTTGCGGGCTGAGCAGTAATGCAATCAGCAGCGCAACCAGGAAGAAGACCTCTGTGTGCTTGTTTTCGAGTCCCAGACCTGAAGCCAGACCGAACAGAAGCCACCAGCGCGGACTGCCACCGCGCGCAACCATGATGAGGGACAGCATGCCGGTCATCCAGAAGACCGGCTCGAAGGAGTTCATGGAGAGATAGCCGTCGAGCGGCAGGTTCACCACGGCCGCTAATGAGCCAAGCATGGCCAGAATTTGCGCGCCCTTCCCGCCACCCATGGACCATGCGAGCAAGCCGGTGAGGAAGACCATGCCCGCTCCGGCCATCGCCGAAATCAGACGGAAGGCCCACAGATGGGTGTGGCCAAAGAGGGTATCCGCGATCCGCGCCTGCAGCGCAACCATCGGCGCGTGATCGACGTATCCCCAGGCCAGATGCCGCCCGCAGTCGATGTAGTAGAGCTCGTCCCGGAAGAGGCTGTAGCCGAAGTGCGGCGCAACCAGATTGATCCCAATCTGGATTGCGAGCTTAACCGCCGCAAACAGTAATGCAAGACGAAGCGCATGTCGAAGGGAAGAAGCCGGAGCTGCCTGTCGAAGGGAAGAAGCCGGAGCTGCGGATGTGCTCATGGGGTGGACAAATCCACGTTAGCACGGATCGTATGACAGAACGGCTGGCGCCGGCAGGACCGGACCTTGCTGGGTCTGCGGATTGTTCGAGTCGATGGTCAAATGTAATGCTTGAACTGCAGCCAGTCGGCGGCGAGATTGCCCTTGCGGCCGCGGCACAGGTAGATGGGCCGGCGCTCGTAGGGCATGGAGTAGGGGTTGTTCATCTCGCCCGCGATCTCGACCGAGTTATAGAACTTCCTCATCTCAGCCAGGGTCGCGCCGTTGATCACGATCATGACCTCGCCGGTGGCGTTGTGCGGTCCCCACAGATAGTAGTTATTGTGTCCGCTGATGGCGAAGGGCAAGTGCGCGCCGGGAGACGCAAGCCAGTTGATCGCGCTCGCCTCGCCGTAGTTGGAGCAGAGAATGCCGGCCTTTGCCTGGTCGGCGGGAGAAAGCCCTTGATAGATGCGCGTGACCTTATCCGTCAGCTCCTGCCAGCCGAAGCGGTCAGCGTAGAACTGCGGCAGAATTCCTTGCGCCTCGTTTTCCGTCCGCGACGCCTTGCCGCGTAGATGGAGACGTGTGGCGTAGGCGACCCACGTCTGTGGGGTGAAGACGGGAAGCGCCATGGGTAAGATCAGCACACCGGTGACCAGCAGCAGCAGCGCATACGCAGGGACTATCCAGCGGGTGCGCGGACGGCGTAGCAGCGATTGCCAGGCGACACCACCCGCGGCGAAGAGCACGGGATAGATCGGAGAGACGTAGTAGTCCTTGGCGCCCATGGCCATCATGATTCCCAGGAAGAGCAGATAGGTCCAGCCCAGGAATCGGAAGGTGACGGCGCGGTGGCTGACCAGCAGCCAGATCAACCCGGCACCCCAGAGGAACACGCTGAGAGGGTGAAGCATGTCGATCTGTTGCCGAATGAACTGGAGCGGCGGCAGGACAATGTTCTTGTGCTCCACCCGGCCGTTGTGCAGGAACTCGAGCGTGGCCCAGTGATGACCGATCTGCCACAGCAGGTTGGGCAGCGCGAGCAGAACCATGAGCACGATGGCGGCGGCACACCAGCGGCTGAAGAGGATGCGGCGCTGGGGCGTGAGCAGCAGTCCGACGAGAAGAGCCACCAGGAAGAAGGTCATGGACGGCTTGTTCTCAAGCCCCACACCGCCGGCGGCGCCGAAGAGCAGCCACCAGTGCGGGGAGCCATCCCGAAGGATGAGAACGATGGCGAGCAGCGCGGCCATCCAGAAGACCGGCTCGAAGGAGTTCATGGAGAGGAAGCTGTCCAGCCCCAGAAACTGCGGAGCCACCAGCACCCCCAGCATGGCCAGCGCCTGCGCGACGCGACGGCCGCCGAGCGACCATGCGAGCAGGCCGGTGAGGAAAACCTTGGCAGCGCCGGCAAGAGCGGAAAAGAGGCGAATGCCAACCAGGGATTTGCCGAAGAGCGCGATGCCGAGCCGTGCCTGCAGCGCCACCACCGGTCCCTGGTCGACGTAGCCCCAGGCGAGATGCTGTCCGCAGACGATGTAATACAGCTCGTCGCGAAAGTAGCCCCAGCCCAGATGCGCCTCCCAGGCGTTCGCCGCGATGTGGAGCGCAAGTTTGATCGCCGCAAAGAACAGGGCGACCCGGAGTGCGCGGGCGAGCGATTCGCTCTTGAAGGAAACGGAAGGTAGCGGCGTCAGGGTTTGAGAGATGGTGCCTCCGCGGAGTGCTGGAGATGACCTCTGTCCCCGCTATTGTCGCTTCTACGCAGGCAAACGCAAGCTGGTTCCATCGCTCGGCAAATCACCCCGCTGAATAGGAAGGGACGGAAACCTGGCGTACTGATTCGCCCATTCCGCTATCCTTGAACTAACGATGGAGAAATCGGGTGCTCACTGACCCGCTGCTTCCAGCTAAGTCCTTTCGAATCTAATTTTTGCCCGTAAGCCCTTTAAAATCTTATATGGAGCGC
>JBPCNO010000024.1:0-23197 GCA_051001135.1 Acidobacteriaceae bacterium | reverse complement strand
CTCTTCATGCTATGCGAGAGGCGGAGGGAAAGCCAGACGCTTGAGGATGTAAGGATGCGGGGAAGTGACAGGTCGAAGTTTCGCGGCCTCCCACCCTTCGCGATACATCCGCTCAGGATGGGGCACCCGGGCATTGGGCTCCGCTTAGAGTTGCAAGAAGAATGTTCTATACTCACGTAGTCCCGCTTCTATGTCTGCGTCGTGAAGGATGAGGTTCAAAGGGTTTTGAAGAAGAGAAGTCTCCAGTCGCTGGCTCCTGCTCTGTTGCTTGCCGTTTCGCTCATGTTCACGGTTCTGGGTTGCGGAAAGAACTTCTACTTTGCCGGCCGGGTGCTGCCGCCGAGCGCGATCACCAATCGCGTCCTGATTGCAGTGCAGAACCCCAGCTCCTTCACCACCGGCACGCTGGTGTTCGTGGATGCGTTCTATGACATCCGCCACTCTTTCAACAATCCCAACAACAGCTTCAGCATCGCGGGTTACGCCGGCTCCGAACCGGTCACCATTCAGAACATGCCGGAAGAGCAGACCGGGGCGGTCTATGGCTCGGGCGACGGCAGCTACTCCACGGTGAACTACGCCAAGGAGAACGCGGGCACCACGTTGCTGCCGGCAAAGAGCCCGCTCTCCAGCAGTATCTTTCTCTCCCGCGACCAGCGCTATGCGCTGGCGGCGAACCAGGCGAGCCATCAGTTCACGGTCTTCGACCGGGTGCTGGGCCAGACCTTCCCGCTGAGCGTTCCCGGTATCTATCGCGTGTCCCTCAATGCCGGCGGCACGCTGGCGCTTGGATTCGTGCAGAACAGCGATGCCGTCTATAGCGTTGTGCGGTTGACCCAACAGCAGACGGTTGATCTCTCTGGCGGCCCGTCGACCTGGGCATCCTATCCGGGCCTCAAGAACATTCAGGACTGCGAGCCGCAGAACCTGCCGCAGTACTGCGCGGTGCAGGTAGCCCCCACTTCCACCATGTTCAACCGGCCGATCAAGGCGGTATTTTCGAGCGACGGCAACTCTATCTTCGTGCTGAACTGCGGGCCGGAGTGCGGAGGGTCGCAGGCGGGTATTGTCACCATTCCGATCACCGCTGGGTCTTTCAATGGCAACGCCTCTGGCCCGGCGGGAAGCAATCTGGCGCCGAGCAGCGTGCTGCCGATTCCGGGTGGATCGACCGATGCCATCCAGAGCGGCAATACCTTCTATGTGAGCGGGCAGCAGGTGCAGCCGGACGGCCTCTTCGGCGGCAACCTGACGGTGGTGGATCTGCCCTCGAACGCCATCACCGCTACCTATTCAATCAGCGATGGCACCCATACCAAGATGCTGTTCGGCGACGACAACAGCCTGTGGATCGGTTCACAGCGCTGCCTGGCGGGTGAGAAATACGCACACAACCAGGCGGGAGCGAGCCAGCCCTTTGGCTGCCTGACGTTGTTCAACACCGCCACCAACGCCGTCACCATCGATCCGTACAAGGGCGACCTGACGGGCGTGACCTCGGTGGAGGGTCTGCACAAGATCTATGTGGCCGAAGGCGGCCAGGTGCACATCTACAACAGCGCCGATTTTACCGAGCGCGACAACACAAACGTAGCCATCACCGACACAGCCTACGATGCCGCGTACATGGACGCCACCTCCGATGCGGACAACGCCAACAACTGACCGGGATCCCGATCTGGCGCCCCGATCGGGCAGCCGATGACGGCACCGGCTGCCGTTGACGTTCTGGCCATCGCGGCGCACCGGGACGATGTGGAACAGACGTGCGGCGGCACCTTGCTGCGGATGCAGTCGAAGGGGCTGCTTACCGGCATCCTCGACCTGACGCAGGGTGAGGCGGGCACGCGTGGGTCGGCGGCCGAGCGGGCGGCGGAAGCGGCGGAGGCAGCGCGGATTCTGCGCGTGAGCTGGCGCAATGCACTGGATCTGCCGGATGGGCGGGTCGAAAACAACTACGAAAACCGATTGAAGATCGTGCGAGTGCTGCGCGAGCTGCGCCCGCGGGTGGTGATTTTGCCCTACTGGCAGGCTCGCCACCCCGATCACTCCACTACGGCGACGCTGGGGTACGAGGCATGTTTCCTGGCGGGACTGGCGAAGCTTGATACCGGCGCTCCGCCGCACCGGCCCTTCAAGATTCTGTACGCAAGCCTCTACGCGGACGTGCGGCCCAGCTTCGTTGTGGATATTTCGCCCTTCGTCGAGCAGCGGCTGCAATCGCTGTTGGCCTACCGCTCGCAGTACGGTACGCAGGCGGCGGGCAGCGGATTGTTTGTTCCGGCGGCGGAGATCCGCGAACGCACCCTGGCTGAGGCGCGGCATTATGGGTTGTTGGCGGGCGTGCTCTATGGAGAGCCCTTTGTGCAGAAAGAGGTTGGCCTGGTGGACGACCTGATGCTGGTGCCGGTCGCGTCCATGTAGCAGAGAGGGGTAGCGGGAGAGTAACGATGTCCACGCAAGTATGGAATGCGGAAGAGTACGCGCAGCATGGGTGCTTTGTCGCGGAATCTCACCACACCGTTGCTGAAGCTGCTCCAACCGCAACCGGGTGAACGCATTCTTGATCTGGGCTGCGGAGATGGCGTGCCTACCGCCGTCATAGCAGCATCCGGAGCGGAGGTGCTGGGGGAACCCTGGTGAACACCTGCGGAGAAGAGGAGCGAGAGCGGCTGCTGGACCACCTGGAAATCATCCTGCGTCCGGTACTCGCGGACCGCGCTGGCAACTGGTCTGCCGACTATGTCCGGCTGCGCTTCGCCGCGTGCAAGGCCTGAGACGATCGAAGACTGCGAGAATCCCGGAAAGGGTCTGATCATTCTGAAAAGGGCCTGATCATTCTTTTGGGTCGAACAGCCTGCGAGCAATTTCGGCGAACCTGTCTTAGTAATTCGACGATCTCCCTATACTTGAAATAGGGACTATTTGAGCTAACGCCCTCGCGAGTCGAAAGGATATGCATCCGTCGCCCTGCCAAGCAGCCTTTTTGACAGGGCGGCCAAACCAGGGGAGCCCTAACTCCTTTGTTTTCTAATTTTTATCCATAACTCCTTTAGAATGAGATATGGAGCGGCAGTTGCGTTCGCATCTCCATGAATCCAGAGGAGTTCCATACCATATGGGGAGGGGGGAGGGGTACTGCCTGATAACTACCATGAAGGCCACCGCTCCAGCGGCCTGTCGGCTAAACAGGCTAAAGCGAAAGCGGCCGGGTGGCGGACTCTGCCGTTAGCGGCTTCTCCGGCAGATAGACGCGCACCAGTGCACCTTGCAGGTCGCCTTTGGTGTTGTTGCCGATGCGGACTGTGCCCCCGTGTTTCTTCACGATTCCCAGACTCACCCAAAGCCCCAGTCCGGTGCCGCGCTCGCCCTTGGTGGTGATGAAGGGCTGGAAGAGCTTCTTCTCCACATGCGATGCGATGCCCGGCCCATTGTCGGCAATTTCGACCAGCACGCCGGCGCGTCCTTCCTGGGGAGAGGCGGGGCGAACCTGAATACGGACTCGGCCCTTGCTTCCAGCGGCATCGGCAGCGTTGGTGATGAGGTTGGTGAAGACCTGGCGCAGTTCTCCGGGATAGCCCAGCACCTCGGTAGGCTGTGTGAAGCTCTGCTCGACCGAGACGCCCTGATCGCGCAGCCTGCGATCGAGGAGTAACAGCACGCTGCCGATCAACTCCTGCAGGTTGACCTGCACCGGCACCTGCGACTCGCGATAGAGACTGAGCATGGCGCGGCTGATCTGCAGCGTGCGGCTCAATTCCTGCTGCGCCAGCGCAAGATATTCTGCGCGTTTGGCCGGGCTGGGCTCGCTGGCGAGCAGGAAGTGCAGGTTGGCGACGGAGTCCAGCGGATTATGGATCTCGTGCGCGATGCTGGCCGCCAACCGCCCGGTGACAGCAAGCTTTTCGTTGGAGATGAGACTGGCCTCGGCCCGCCGCAACTCCGTTACATCCCGGAAGACGCTGACAAACCCATCCTGATGTCCTTCCGCATCGAGCACCGGTGAGATGCTGCCCTCGATCATGTACTCGGTGCCGTCGCGGGCGATCAGCAGGGCGTGCTTGGTAACACCGGCGGTACTGGCCTGCAGCACCTCCGGCAACTGGCTGCCGAGCGGTTGGCGCGTCTGGTCGTGGACCACACGGAAGACATCGTCAAGCTGCCGCCCGCGCGCCTCCGCGCTGGGCCACTGGGTCAGTTTTTGCGCAATGGCGTTCATGAAGCGGACGCGGCCGTTTTCCTCAAAAGAGATCACGCCGTCGCTGATGGACTCAAGCGTCGTGAGCAGCAGTTGCTGGCTGGCGGTGAGTTCCTCGTTCTTTTCGCGTAACTGTTTGAGCGCGTCGTCATAGGCCTGCGAGACGATCTGCAGCCGGCTGCTGGTAAAGACCCCGATGCCGACACCCGCGGCCAGGGCGAGAACCAGGATGATGCGCAGGAAGCGATCCACGCGTTCGTGCACCCTGCCGGAGAGAGCGGCGCGGTGGGTGTTCTCCGTGCGCACCATGATCTGCACCTTGCGGCGCAGCGAATCCATCATCTCCTTACCTTGCCCGACGAGTTCTATGTTCTGTTGCCCGGCTTTACGCACAGCAATCTGGTTTTCCGCGAAGGCCTGCCAGATCTGCAGGCTCTTCTCCAGCGATCTCAGATTTTCCTGCTGCTGCTGCGGCTCGGCCGCGCAGAGAGAACGAACGGTCTCGAGCACGTGATCCGTTTGCCCGCGAGCGGCGGTGTACGGCTCGAGCATGGCGGGCAGGCCAGTAAGCTGGAAACCGCGCATGCCGGTCTCCTGGTCGACCACCATGGTGCCCAGGCGGTTCAATTGCAGAGTCAAGCGATCGCTCTGATCGACCTGCCTCTGGATGTCGAGGGTGTCTTCGATCTGCCACACCAGCAGGCCGGCGAGGACTGCCAGCAGGGCCACGGGCAGCAACAGAGTGGTGCGCAGGACGCGGTTGAACTCGCGCAGGTTGACAGGATGGTTGGAGGTCATCCGCGGCTGGTACCCAGAGCGACCAGATCTCGCACGCACGCGAGCAGGGAGAGGGCTCCATCCCCCTTGTTGGCCACGATATCCACCATGCCGGTTACCATGGGCGGTAGCGACAGATAGGCGGAAAGCAGCAGGATGGGAATGCCGGGCCGGATGCGGCGAAGCGCCTGGGCTACCTGCGCCCCATCCATGTCCGGCATGGCATAGTCGAGAATGACGGCATCCACTTGATTCTGGCCGAAGAGGGCGAGCCCGGCGGCGCCGTCGTTCGCGGTCAACACGACATAGCCCTCCCGCTCCAGGACGACCCTGCGGATCTCCAGGCCGAGTACCTCGTCATCGATACAGAGCAGTGTTGCGGCCTGCGCCACCGTGGAAACCTCTTTGTACAACAAATTATTGCGTAAATGGGCTGTTTGGTCTGCGGAGTATAGCATTTGCCTCCATTCGCGCAGTATTACCCGTCGGGTGCTCCCACTCATACCCCGGCAGTGGGATTTCAATTCATCGTCCTTTCTCAATTCTGCGCTAGGCTCTACCTACAAAAGCCTCCAGGGTCGCGCCCCAGTGGCAACTACAAGCAAAGGAACCCTTTGAGCCAGACGATATTCGTTCTCGAAGATGATCCGGATATTTCGCGGCTGGTACAGCACCAGCTAGAGTCCGCGGACTACGCAGTCCGCACCTTCCTCACACCGGGAAACCTGATCCCGGACGCCGAGCGGCATCCGCCGGCTCTGTTCCTCCTCGATATTATGGTGCCGGGTGGCGACGGGTTGGATGTCTGCAAAAGGCTGCGCGCCAATCCCGCGCTCAGCACCATACCTATCATCTTTGTGACGGCGCGTGCGGCGGAGAACGACCGCGTGCTCGGTCTGGAGCTGGGGGCGGACGACTACATCACCAAACCGTTCGCCATGCGCGAGCTGGTCGCCCGGGTCAAAGCGGTGTTGCGCCGCTTCGAGCGCCCGGCGAGTCCCTCGGTGATCAGCTTTGAAGATGTGGTGATCGATGCCAGCGCCATGCAGCTCCAGGTACGGGGCGAACTGACCACCACCACAGCGACGGAGTTCCGGCTGCTGGATTATCTGGCCCGGCACCCGGGCCGGGTGTTCAGCCGGGACCACCTGCTGGACGCGGTATGGGGCGATGCGCGCTTTGTCACGCCGCGTTCGGTCGACGTTTATGTGCGGCGCATTCGCGAGAAGATCGAGAACGATCCGGAGAACCCGCGCTACCTGAAGACGGTGCGGGGGGCGGGCTACCGCTTCGAGGTGCCGCGGGCGGTACAGACCGCACCGACATACTGAACTGGCTGCGGGAAGTGAAGCGCCGGGCGTTAAGCTTAGGATGACGTGGCAGGCATTCTGCCCCGTAGCGATGCTTTCACCGGAAGGGCATTTTGACCGGAAGAGTATTTTCGAAGCTTCTCTTTTCGTTCGTCCTGGTGCTCTTTATTGGTACAGCGGTGCTGGATTTCTCCATCCGCCGCATCGCGGACGTGGCGCTGCGTGACCAGGTGGAGCAAAGCCTGGCGCGGGAGGCGCGGTTGCTGGGAGTGCAACTGGGCACCGGCCACTGGGCGGTCAACCAGCCTCTGGTGCAGGCGGCCGCGGATGCGACTAAGGCGCAGATCACCATCTTTCAACAGAACGGCTCGGTCCTGCAGAGCTCCGATCCGCAGGCTGGCGCGGTCGATATTCAGAGAACGCGCGAGCTGGCGATGGCCCGGAGCGGACGCGCCCCACATGGACACGCGGTTCGCGATCAGACCCTGTTTGTAGCTGTGCCGGCGGGCGCGTACCTCATCCGTATGGCCTATCCGCTGACGGAAGTGGCCACCAAGCTGCATCTCCTGCGCCGCGACATCCTGCTGGCGTCGCTGGTTTCGCTGCTGCTGGCTACGCTGCTGGCGGCCTTCTTCGCCCGGCGGGTGGCGCAGCGGCTACGCCGCATCGTGGTCTTCGCGGAGCGGATCGCCGCCGGCGACCTGTCGGCGCGGGTGGAGGAGAGAGACCTCGATGAGATCTCCGCGGTGGCGCACGCGCTGGATGCGACAGCCAGCCGGCTGGAGACGACCTTCCACTCGCTCGAGAGCAGCCGGAGTGAGCTGACCGCGCTGCTGGACAGCATGGAGGAAGGCGTGATCGCGGTGACGAGCACCGGACAGGTGAGTTGGTCGAATGCGATTGCGACGCGGCTCGCACATCAGCCCATTCGCGAGGGTCGCGCCCTGGTGCAGACTGTGCGCGACCCGGAGATTCTGAAATGTGTGGCGACGGCGCTGCGAGAGCGGGTGGTCGCCCGCGGGCGTGCGACTTCGGTGGTGCCGGGCCGCATCTTCGAGGTGAACGCCGGACCGATGCCGGGCGGCGGTGCGGTGGTGGTGCTGCACGATGTGACGGAGATCGAACGGGCGGAGACAACGCGACGCGACTTTGTGGCCAACGTCTCGCACGAGTTGCGAACCCCGCTGACCTCCATCTCCGGCTATGTAGAGACGCTGCTGGACGACAAGGGCCTGCGTCCGGTATCACGCGAATTTCTGACTGTCATCCAGAAGAACGCCAGCCGCATGAGCCGGTTGACCGAGGACCTGCTGACACTGGCCCGGGTCGAGTCGGGGGACTTCAAGCTGCGACTGCAGACGATTTCGGCACGGGCGCTGGTGGAGGATGCGATGGAGTCGCTGATGCCCGTGGTGCAGGATGCCGGCATGATGATCGAGCAGGGCGAGACTGCCGATGATGTGGTGCAGGCCGATCCGGATGCGCTGCAGCAGGTATTCGGCAACCTGATTGAGAATGCGACGAAATATGGGCGCAGCGGCGGACGGATCCGCATGGGCGCAAGCCACAGCGATGATCGGGTGGAGTTCTACGTGCAGGACTTCGGTCCCGGCATACCGTTCGAGCACCAGCCGCGGATCTTCGAGCGCTTCTACCGGGTGGATAAAGCGCGCTCGCGGGAGTCCGGCGGAACCGGGCTGGGGCTGGCGATTGCGCGCCATATTGTGCATGCGCACGGTGGTGACATTCGCGTGGAGAGTGAACTGGGGCAGGGCGCGCGCTTTCTGTTTGATTTGCCCAAGGCGGCGTCGAGTGAGCATCGCGCTATGGGGGCGATGGCGGCACCGTCTGCGGTTGCGGTGGAGGAGGATGCAGAGGGTGCCTAGACGGTGCGCTCTTCCTTAGCTGATGCGAAGAAACGCAGATCCTTCCACTGGCTGCACTCGCTCAGGATGACGGCGTGTGCGGGATAGGCGAAACCCGAGGTTGAGATTCAGTCTGGGAACGGCGAAGGCATTCTTCCGTTATTCACCGGGATGTAAAGCGTCGTTCATGGAGAGCACGCAAGATCGTTGCGTCAACCACACGCATTTCCATGTTCGAGGGAGAAACTTCGTGAAGAAATTCCTGTCTCTGGCCGGCGCGGTTGTTCTATGCGCAGCGGCCAGCGTAGGTCAGGCGCAGAAGCTCAACGGCGCGGGCGCTACTTTTCCGTACCCCATTTATTCCAAGTGGTTCAGCGAATACAGCGCGCAGCATCCGGGCGTGCAGATCAACTACCAGTCGATCGGATCGGGCGGCGGTATACGGCAGGTGACCGCGGGGACAGTGGACTTCGGGGCCAGCGACGGCCCCATGACGGACGAGCAACTGGCCGCGTCCAAGGTCAAGATCATGCACATTCCTACGGTGCTGGGCGCTGTGGTGCCGATCTACAACCTCGAGGGCGTGGGCGGCGATCTGCACTTCTCTCCGGATGTGCTGGCCGATATCTATCTGGGAAAGATTACCAACTGGAACGATGCCCGCATTCAGAAGGACAACCCGTCTGCCAAGCTGCCGAACACGGAGATTTTCGTCGTCCATCGTTCCGATGGCAGCGGTACAACCTATATCTTTACTGACTTTCTCTCCAAGGTGAGCAGCGACTGGAAGGGCGGACCGGGCAAGGGCACGGCGCCGAGTTGGCCGCGCGGTATCGGCGCCAAGGGCAACGAGGGAGTGGCCGGCATGGTGCGCCAGACGCCCGGGGCCATCGGGTATGTGGAGCTGATCTATGCGCTGCAGAACAAGATCAGCGCCGGCCTGGTGAGAAATCCCGCGGGTGTGTGGCAGAAGGCCACGGTGGACTCAGTGACGGCGGCCGCGGCCAGCATCAAGCAGATGCCTGCCGACTATCGTGTCTCGATCACCAACGCCCCGGGCAAGGATGCCTACCCCATCTCCAGCTTCACCTGGCTGCTGATCCCGACGCCGGCAGCAGACCAGGCCAAGGGGAAGGTGCTGAAGGAGTTCCTGAGCTGGATGCTCGATCATGAGCAGGAGGCGACGGCGCTCGATTATGCGCCATTGCCGAAGACGGTGATCGAACGAGTGAAAACGTCGATCGGGCAGCTCAAGTAACACCCAGGCACCCGAAGAAGCGGGTTGCGAGGTCTAGATGGGTGCTCTGAAGAGAGTACCCATTACCTTTGACCGAAGGCTCAACACTCAAGTGCTTGTCCAAAATCGGGTTAAGAGATCCTTTATTCATCTTCTATTTACTGTCGGTGGATAGGCTGAAGGCCGGTGAACTCGATCGTGCAGCGAAAACAACCGGGGGTGCCTGTGCCCGCCGTCCATGCTTCGGCAGAGAATGGGACCTCTGCGGCCGAGTCCGTTACGGTCTCCGCTCCGGACTCTCTGGTCCGCACCTTCCTCCGTGGACGCGGCAGTTCAGCGTGGGCCGACCGGGGGTTTCGCACAGTGATGCTGTTGTGCGCGCTCAGTATCTTCGCCATCGTCGTCCTAATCGCGTTTGAGCTCATCAGCGGATCGCGGCTCACGATCTCAAAGTTCGGCCTGAGCTTCTTCGTCAAGCAGGCGTGGGATCCGGTCAATGGCAACTTCGGTGCGCTGCCGTTTATCTATGGCACGCTGGTGTCCTCTCTGGTGGCGCTGATTATCTCGGTGCCATTCGCCATCGGCGTCGCTATCTTCCTGACTGAGATGTGTCCCAAGTTCCTGCGCGCACCGCTCTCGTTTCTGACCGAGTTGCTGGCCGCGATCCCCAGCGTCGTCTATGGGCTTTGGGCGATCTTCGTACTCATTCCGCTGCTGCGCAACTACGTCAATCCCAAGCTGATCTTCACGCTGGGCTGGTCGGGGCTCTTCAGCCGGCCCAACTCCGGCTACAGCATGTTGTCGGCCGGGGTGATCCTCGCGATCATGATTCTGCCCATCATCTCGTCGCTCACGCGTGAGGTGATGACGGCGGTGCCGACGGTGCAGCGCGAGGCGGTGCTGGCGCTGGGCGCGACTCGTTGGGAGATGATCCGCATTGGGGTACTGCGCAACGCGCGCATCGGCATCGTCGGCGCCGTGATCCTGGGACTCGGCCGGGCGCTGGGCGAGACCATGGCAGTGACCATGGTGATCGGCAATCGGCCGGAGGTGGCGAAGTCGCTGCTGGCGCCGGGCTACAGCATGGCCAGCGTCATCGCGAATGAGTTCAGCGAGGCATCGGACAATCTTTATCTGAGCGCACTGATCGAGATCGGGCTGGCGCTGTTTCTGGTCACCATCGTGGTCAACGGACTGGCGCGCCTGCTGGTGTGGGCGGTAACCCGCGGAGCGCCGGTGAGGGCCCATTGATGGCAGCCGCGCACGCTGTTCGACCGCCTTTGCGGGCGGGCAAGGTCAATATCCTGCGCCGGCGGTTCACCAATGGCGCGGTGGTGGTGCTCGCCGTATTGGCGACAGCCCTCGTGATCCTGCCTCTGATCGCGATCCTGTTTTACCTGCTGAAGCAGGGCGTTTCCTCGCTGAATCTGGCGTTTTTTACCCAGATTCCACGCCCCATCGGCGAGGCAGGCGGCGGCATGGAAAACGCCATTGTGGGCTCGGGCATCATTCTGGCGCTGGCCAGCCTGATCGGCATCCCGGTGGGGATTGGCGCCGGGATTTATCTGGCGGAATATGGCGGCAGTTCGCGGATGGGAAACATTGTGCGCTTTACCGCGGATGTCCTGAATGGCGTTCCCTCGATCGTAATGGGTATCGCGGTCTATGCGCTGATCGTGCTGCCGCAGAAGCATTTTTCCGCGTTCGCGGGCGGGGTCGTGCTGGGCATCATGATGGTGCCGACGGTGACCCGCACCACGGAAGAGATGCTGCGCATGGTGCCCAGCGCCATCCGCGAAGCCGCGCTGGGGCTGGGTGTCCCGAGCTGGCGTTCGGTCCTGTTCATTACACTGCGCACGGCCTCGGCCGGCATCGTGACCGGGTGCATGCTGGCGTTTGCGCGCGTTGCAGGGGAGACGGCGCCGCTGCTGTTCACCGCTTTTGGCAATGCCTTCAAGAGCTACAGCCTCAACGAACCGATCGCGGCGCTGCCGCTGCAGATCTTCGTCTATGCCATCTCACCTTATGAAGAGTGGCACCGGCTGGCCTGGGCCGGCGCGCTGGTGCTGATCATGCTGATCATCGTGTCGGTTGCGCTGGTACGCTATGTGGTTGGCCGCGGCATGCTGAAGGGGGCTCATTAGCCACCCTTCCCGCTCCGTGTGTACCTGAGTTCTTTCGGTGCAGCCGTCCTTTGAGGAATGGCTGCGCTAAGTTCCGCCTTCGAGTTACAGGAGAAATGATCCGTGGGTGTCGGGATACAAGTCGGTGATTTGAACGCCTGGTATGGGTCCAATCACACACTGCACGACGTTACCCTGAATATTCCCGCCAATCATGCGACGGCGCTGATCGGGCCGTCCGGCTGTGGCAAATCCACCTTCGTGCGCTGCCTCAATCGCATGCACGAGACCAATCCCACGGCCCGGGTGACGGGCAAGGTGGAGATCGGCGGCCTGGACATCTATAACGACGCGTCGCCAGTGGAGATCCGGCGGTGCGTGGGCATGGGCTTCCAGCGCCCCAACCCGTTTCCCACGATGTCCATCTATGACAATGTGGCCTCCGGCCTGAAGCTGAACGGCTTTCGCAACCGGCGAGTGTTGGACGAGGTGGTGGAGCGGTCGCTGAAGCAGGCGGCGCTGTGGGAAGAGGTGAAGGATGATCTGCGCAAGCAGTCCGGGGCGAGCTTGTCCGGGGGCCAGCAGCAGCGGCTCTGCATCGCACGGGCACTGGCGGTGGATCCGGAGGTGCTGCTGATGGACGAGCCGGCTTCCGCGCTCGATCCGGTCTCTACCTCGAAGATTGAAGATCTGATCTTCGACCTGAAGAAGCAGTACACCATCGTGATCGTGACGCACAACATGCAGCAGGCCGCCCGCGTGGCGGAGAACACTGGATTCTTTCTCATGGGCAAGCTGGTAGAGTTCGACCAGACCCACAAGATTTTCACTAATCCCCGAGACAAGCGGACCGAGGATTACATCACCGGAAGGTTCGGATGATGCGCATACGATTTCATCAAAGTCTGGACGATCTGAAAGAGAAGCTGCTGGTCATGGCGGGCATGGCCGAGCAGGCGATCCAACGCGCCATCGAAGCCTACCGCGTCCGCGATCTGTCGATCTGCGATCTGGTCATTCGTAATGAGGTCGCCATCAACCGGCTGGAGCGGGAGATCGACCAGATGGCGCTGGACCTGCTCGCGATGGAGCAGCCCATGGCCATCGATCTGCGCTTTATTCTGGCCGTGATCAAGATCAACGCCGATCTGGAGCGAGTGGGCGATCAGGCAGTCAACATCAGCGAGCGGGTGCGCGACCTGCAAAGCTACCCCGAGGTGGAGTTGCCGGTGGATATCCCGCGCATGGCATCGGTGGCGTCCAACATGGTGCGCAAGGCGCTGCAGGCCTTTATCGAAGGGGATGCGGAGACGGCGCAATCCGTGCTCTCGATGGACGACCAGGTGGACAAAATCAACGCGATGGCGCACGCTTCGCTCTCCGCGGTCATTCGCGATCAGCCCCAACTGACGGCGCAGGCGCTGAACGCGCTGGTGATTGCGCGGAACCTGGAACGGGTGGCCGACCACGCGACGAACATCGCCGAAGACGTCATCTTCTGGGTGCGTGGAGCGGATGTGCGGCACCACCTGAGCGCCTGAGCGGAGGCGGGGGCCCCTAGCCCTCGACCGCCCACCAATCGAGGTGCGGCAGCAGCGGATAGTAGAGCGCAAGCCTTTGCCGCAGGGTCGGGCCATAGACGTGCCGCAAGGCCGCGCTGTATCGCTCAAGCTGTGCGCGGTGGCGCTCCCGCTCCTCTGCCAAGAAGTCTTCCAGCACGACGCCGGCGCGCGGCGCGGCAGTCTTGTAATCGACAATCCAGAGATAGCCTCGGTCGACAGCGGGATCTGCGGTTTCGGTGCCGTCAGTCGATAGGCCAAGAGGGGTTGGGCCGGCCAGGAATACTCGATCCGCGCGGAGCGTCTGCAGCAGGCCGCCGGCGGCACGGGTGCTCCATGCTGCTTCACTGCGGGCGTCGCGCTGCGCAGCCAGCAGCCAATTGCCGGCAGGATCGTTGAGCACAGCGCTGAAGGCGGCGAGCACCTGCTCTACCAGTGCTCCGTGGGTCGCTCGATCCACGCCCTGGTGGTGGAGCAGAGCGGCCGCCGCGCTGCGCCAGCGTGGGTCGTCGCCATGGAGGCTCGTGTCCGGCTGGGCAGCCAGAAGCTCGGTAGCGCGTTCGAGCAGGGCGTGCAGCGTGGTTCCGCGGGCACGGGACTCAAGCGAGCCGCTGCGGCGCTGGGAACCAGGGTCGAGTGACGGCGGCGGCTGCGTGCCGGCAACAGCACGATATGGGAGATGCGAGCCTTCGCCCCGCCCGGGGAGAGGGGCAGCCGGCGGCGTCCACTGCCAGTCTGCCGGAAGCCTGCGCAATTGCTGGGGGTGAAGCGCGCGCGATTCCCAGAGCGGAAGCGAGAGTTGGCCATCGCACTCCGTCGAGGACGCGGCGAGGCTAGGGAGGATAGCGCTCTCCTGATGCAGTCCGGGCATCTCCAGGACGTTGCTTGCTGTGCGCAGATTGCTTTCCCCGCCGGTTTCGGTCCTCGCTAACTCCTCGCGCCACTTAGCGTGAAAGGTCTGTTGCAGTGCCGGCCAGGCTGTCGCGAGCAGGCTGGTGGGAAACCTGACGGAGAGTGCCGTTCCAGCAGCGGCGGTTGCGGCGTTTGCATCGGCTGACGCGGCTTCGTTCGTATGGCGCACGGTGGCGGCGCCGAACAGATGCAACTCCGAGCGCGCACGGGAACAGGCGACATAAAGCAGGCGCTTTTGCTCTTCGTGCGTGCCGTGCTGCTTCTGCCGATCCACCCAGCTATAGAGCCGGCTGCGTCCCTGGCCTTTCCGTCCGATGGGTGCAAGCAGAAGTTCCTGCAGCGCGCTGCCGGGCCGTTTGCGGGTCATCCAGCAGAGCAGAGGAGAACCGTCGCGGCTGACGGAGCGCTCGAGTGCCGGCACGATGACGGTGTCGAAGCCCAGGCCCTTCGATTTGTGGATGGTCATCAACTGCACGCCATAGCGCTCGCTGGCCAGCGGATCGGGACGGGCGAAGAGCCGCTCCAGGCGATGTTCGAAGTCTTCGTCGCGCAACGATGCGCCGTCGGGCGGGAGTTGCGCCAGCATGCGGAAGAAGACCTCGGCATTCTCCTGCTCTTCCGGGTTGAGACAGGCACGGCCGCCCAGCGCCTCCCAGGTGCGTTCCACCCAGAGGGACAACGCAGCGGGCGAGGCGCCCAGCGTGCCGGCGGTGCGCGCACGCAGGCTCGTTTCCAGCACCGCCAGCACGCGCGAGGCGCGACGGCGGCCGCTCTCGCTGAGCGACGGCAGCCGCTCCCGCAGCAGAGTCAGGATTGGCTGCTGATGCATGTGAGAAACATCATCTCCGCAAAGGGTGTGGAGATCGCGCAGGTCCAGACCACACCATGGCGAGCGCAGGACCGACAGCCACGCGATGCGATCCATCGGGTGGGTAAGCGCGCGGACCAGGGAGAGGAGGTCGAGAATCTCCTGCCGTTGCTGGAGCGTTTCAATTTCAACCGAGCGGTAGCGAATGCCGGCGCGCCTGAGTTCGTTCGCGATGAGTAGCAGGTGGGATTTGCTGCGCACCAGCACAGCCACGCGGTAAGGAATCTGCGCGGATTCCGCTGCTTCAATCCGCGCGCGGTGCTGCTCCACCCGCGCGAGTACCTGCTCCGCCTCGTGCTGGCGCAACTCCTGCGCGCGCTCGGGCGGGTCGCTGCGGTGCAGAAAGGCGGCGTGCACGTGGACCGCATCTTTATCCACCGATCTGTTCAGGCTGGAGGTGGAGCGCGCATAGGCGATCGACGATGCGGTGGCCGGTGCGGGTGTGGAGAAAATAGTCGAGAAGAGTGTGTTGAGCGGTTCGACGATCTCCGGGGTGGAGCGGAAGTTGGTCTCGAGTTCGAGAAATTTTAGCGGCCAGCCGGGAGCACCCTCACGACGCAGCCCGTGCGTCTTTGCTTCCGCGAACAGTTCTACCTCCGCCTGGCGGAAGAGATAGATGGACTGCATTGGATCGCCGACGAGAAAGCAGGTGCGGCCGTCCCCCGGCTGCCACTCATCCAGGAGCTTGAGGATCAGATCGTACTGCGGGCGCGATGTGTCCTGAAACTCATCGACAAGAATGTGGCGGATGCTTTCGCTCAGCCTTCCCGCCGTCTCGGCGCCCCCTGAATCGTCGAGCGCCCGGCGCGCAGCGATTCCGGCTTCGGCGAAATCAATCTCGCCGCGTTCAGCGAAGACAATCTGCAATTCAGCGACGGCGTGCAGCAGCACGAGAAAGATGTGCTGGAGCAAGGACCACTGCGCATCGTCAAAGCGCGTCGGAGGCAGCGAGCGAATGACACACAGGATCTCGAGCAGACCATCGATGCTGGCCAGCTCGGCGAGAGCCTGCTCCATGCGCTCCTTCTGCGGGCGGCCGGTGGTGGGAAAGCCGGTGTTCTTGTTGATCTGTCTACGCCAGCTTTTAGCCGTACCGGTTAGCAAGAGATGGCTGAGGCAGCCCCAATGGGCGGCCGTGGCGAGATCCTCGAGTGTGGAGACCTCGCGCAGCAGGGAGATGTCCTCCTTGGTCTCGTTGTCACAGGCGTAGCGGGCAAGTGTGAGCAGCTCGTCGGTGATGCCCGGATGTCGAAGCAGTAAGCCGCGCGCGATGCCAAGCACGCGGTCATGCTCGCGCTGCAAGGGCTCCTCCAGCGCCACGCGCACACTGGGCCAATCTGGATCGCGACCGAGGGCGAAGGCGAAGAAGGGGAGCCACTGATCGCGCTGGGACAACATGCCGGCGATCAGCCGTTCGCAATCGGCAAGGCTGGTATCGCGCACGTGGAGCAGCTCTGTCAAGGCAGCGGAGAGGGGCGCATTCGATCCGCCGAGTTGCTCGATGGTGCGGCGGGCAGCGAGCGTATAGAACGGAGCCGCATCTTCTACCGGAGAGAGACGGCCGCCGAGCCGGGAGAGCAGCGGCGTCTGGTGAGCGATGGATAGAGCGAGCGAATCGATGGTCTGGATATTGAGCCGCTGCGGCTGCTCCAGCAGCTTCCACCCGCGGATGTCAGACTGGTGCAGCGCGGCTGACGCAAGCGTGTGGAGTTGGCTTGATGGCTCGCCGTTGGGCAGACTTGCGCCATTGGTTGCAGCGGCGGCGAGCGCCTCCTGGATGCGATTGCGCATCTCCGCCGTCGCGGCCCGGGTAAAGGTGAGCGCCAGCACCTCTTCCGGCTCGTCGACGGTGCCGAGCAGCGCCAGGAAGCGCCGGATGAGCAACTCCGTTTTTCCAGATCCGGCAGGCGCCTGCACGATGAAAGATCGGGCTACGTCGAGCGCGTCGCGCCGGGCGCCAGCATCCACCAGTTCGGTTGCGAGTGTGCTCTCAAGCATCGCCCTGGCCCTCGGTCGTTTCGTCGTTCTCTGCCTCTTCGAGGCGAAGCGCCGCTGCTGTTTCGGCGACGCGGCAGAGCGAAGGGAAGGCGCAGTATTGGCAGGTTTTTGGATACTCCTTCGGGTCCACCTGCGCCTCGCCGCGGGTGAAGCTCTCGGCCAGCGTCTCGAGCGTGTCGCGCCAGGCGTCGCGAAGCTCGTCTGAGTAGGGCTCTTTGAGCAACGGACTACCGGGCTTGAGGATGGGGAACAGATTCAGCTCCGCGTCGCGCACGCGCCCCTTGAAGCAGGTGTCGCCGCTGCGCACTTGCGCCAGCAGCGCGCCGGCGAGATCATCGATACCTCCGTATGCGGCGTAGAGAGGGAGCTGCGGCTCTTGCGGCCGCTCTCCTTCCCATTTGTTGGGCGTGACCAGTCCGGTCTTATAGTCGAGCAAGAGACGGCCTCCGGCGACCTGATCGACGCGGTCGGCACGGACGCGCAGCTTCAGCTTACCGACGGTTACATCGAGCCTCTCCTCACATGCCTCGACCGTGAACGGCATGCGGCCGCGCTCGAGAGCCAGCCACTCCGTGACCAGCGCTACCAGGCGCGACTCCTCGGCACGCAGGTACGCCTGCTGCCATGCCTCGACTCCGAAAGCACTGATCTCGCGCATGGCGACCCGGACATGCTCGGCGATGAGCGGCTGGAGCGTGCCGTTCATCGCCGCCGCAATCAGGTCATCGCCCGAGCGCAGCGGTGGATGGCCGGGCAGCTCGTTCGACCAGAGGCTTTCGAGAGCATCATGCAGGAGATTGCCGCGTTGCGCAGGCGAAAGACCGCGTTCGGCCGATGACAGTTCTCGCGCGCCGAGACGTTTGGACGCAAACGCCTGGAATGGACACGCAGCCTGCCTGGCCAACACATCCTGGCCTCCGGCTGGGCGCTCTATCGGCCAGGGGAGAAGAGCATCATCGCTAAACGTATCGAGCACAGGTCCATATATCCCTGAGAGGTGCGTGGGCCCATCAATGAACGCCGGGGGCAGATCCTGTAGCAGGGGCGAGCAACGGACTTCCGCGGTCTCGTTCTGACGGGCGTAGCTGAAGACGCAGGTGGGCGCGCTTGCATGAATACGTTCTGTGACTTCCTTCGCCAACTGCCAATCGATCTCCGGTGTAGCGTGGGGCATGTTCAGCTCGCGCTGCAGACCGATGGGAAGAAGCGGATGCGGTCTGCCGCGCGGAGGCCATTGGGTGTCGTCCGCGTTTAAGAACCATAGGGCGTCAAACTGCTGCCCGGAGGACTCATAGACGCCGCTGATTTGCACCGGCGCTTCTTCGGACTCCGGCGCGAAGATGGACTCGGCCGCCGCCTGTTCCAGGATGCGCAGGAAGGAAGGGAAGTCAACACGGCCTGTCGTGAGGTCGAGCGACGCCGCTTGCTCCAGCAGGCGTTGCCAGGCAGTCCAGGTCTGGAACTGCACGCTGTCGGTGGAGCGAGCGCCGGTCCAGCCGGAGAGGTCGAGCAGCTCTTCGGCGAGTGAACACCAGTGTCGCAGGGTGGCCGGGGCCGTTTCCTTGCGGAAGCGATCGAAGACCTGGCGCAAGCGGACGATGAGAGCAACACGCACACTTGCGGAATGCCGGATCAGTTGCTCAAGGCGTATCTCGGTCGAAGCCAGCTTGCTGTCGCGCAGCGCCGCATCCCACTGTGCCATCGCGAGATCATCCGCAGACGTGCTCGTCGCGCTAAAGAAGCCGGACAACAGAAGCCAGGAGATCTCCGCCTGCGGGAGCGGGCGAAGAAGCCACTTCAGCATCAGCAAGGCCGAACGCGGGAGCGGCATGTGGGCCAGCGGAGCGCCGAGTGAAAATTCGAAGGGCAGTGATGGCGCGGGTGCGGCGAGAATGGAGAGAGCCTCCGGCGCGAGCACGCGGAGAAAGGTGCGCTCGATCTCCGCGCGGGTGTTACGAAGATCGGGCACGATGACGCCGATGCGAAGGCGCGGCTCACGTTCAAGCTGCTCGCGACACCAGTGCGCACACGCGGTGAGTTCGTCGGCGGGAGTGGCTGCGGTGTAGAGCGAGCTCTGTGCGTCGGGAGTCGCGCCCCTCAAGTAGCGGATCACTGACCCCGCCCGCTCGCCGGCTTCGATCAGCGACTGTTGCGCGGCAGTGATGCGATCGAAGCCCAGCCAACCCAGTGCGACGGGAAGCGTAAGTTGACCCTCGCCGAGGGCGCTCGCCAGCACCGCCGGCAGGTCTCCGCGAGCGATCCAGCCTCTTCGCGTACATTCCGCACGGAAGCTGCGTGCCCACTGGCGGAAGAGTTCTACCTCGGAGTCCGGCGCGCCCCACGGCTGGCCGGCAAGTCGATCGACCGCACCATAGTCGGCGAGCAGGGCATAGGCCTGCTGTGCGAGCGCCGCCACCCCTTCGGAAGAGATAAGCGATCGCTGCCGCACCGCGGGGGCGACGATGCGCAACCAGAGCGATTGCTCCTGTAATGGACTGAGCAGCAGCCGGTCTTCCTGGCCGGCAAGGAGTAGTTGACGCCACAACCCCTGCAGCCAACTGTCGTAGTCGAGTATTTGAGGAGCAGCCCACACCCGGCGACCCTCGCGCTCCAGTTCGTCTGCATAGCGCCCGCGGAGTGCTCGTGCCGCGCGTGCGCTCGCAGTTATGACCAGGCCGTCATGGGAGAGCAGCGCGCGTATCTCGGCAGGGGACTCCATCGCTTCTCTCCAGTGTAATAGCTGGAATTTTGCAGCGGTTCAGATTCTCACCGGTGGCGCGTGTAGACTGCAGGCATGCGGCGGTTGCTGGCCATCCTCACGTTGTGCGTCACGGCGCTGCTGCTGCCCGCCGCCACGGCGCTGTCGCTCGCTGCGCCGCAGAGCCTGCTGCCCGCATGTTGCCGGGCACATGGCGCGCACCACTGCGCCATGCGGTCCGCGGAGAACGGGGCAGGACAGCACGGGCTTCAACTTCGTGGCGTGGCGTGCCCGTTCGCGCATCCATCGCTTGCCGTGCTCACGGTTCCCGCGCTTCCGGCGCCGACACAGCTCCACTCGCTCCATCTACCCATCACCCGGATCGAACAGCGCGCCGGCCCATCGATGGCGGCGTCGTCCATAGTTCGTCTCTCCCGCCCCCGCGCTCCACCCCTCTCCTGCTCCTGACCAATTGACCGGTACGTATGCCGCGGCAGCATTGCTCGCCGTGACGTACGCCGGAGGTTGTGCGCGTTCGTTTGCGCGTGGTTTCGCCTCTTGGGGGAGAGCCACGCAGGGAGAGAGACGTGCTGCTACGAAGATGTTCGCCGTTGGCGTGCCTGCCGTTGCTGGCAGGTGTCGCGGCCTACGCGACGGTATTCGCGAACGTGCGCGGAGTGGTCCATGACACCGGGCATCGGCCGATAGCCGGAGCTTCGGTCGAGCTGAAGTCCACCACCTCGGCCTTCCAGAAGATGCTGAAGACGGGTCCGGACGGCTCGTTCGAGCAGGGTGCTGTGCCGCTGGGGGAGTATCGCGTGCACGTAACGGCGCAGAGCTTTGCGCCGGAGGACCAGGTATTTATGTTAACTAGTGGGGCCGCGCCGGTGCTGCACCTGGAGCTGCATCCGGCGTCGGCGCATGAGCAAGTGGATGTGACCGCGATCCCGGCCGGCATCGCCGACGGCTCATCGACGACCCAGACGACGGTCACGCGGCGGCAGATCGAGCAATACGCCGGCGCGGACCAGACCAACAGCCTGCGGATGATTACGAACTTCGTTCCCGGCGCCTATATGGTGCATGACCAACTGCACATCCGCGGCGGGCATCAGGTGACGTGGGCTCTGGATGGGGTGCCGATTCCCAACACCAATATCGCCAGCAATGTGGGGCCAGCGTTTGACCCTAAGGACGTGGATTACCTGGAGGCGCAGACCGGCGGGTATGCGGCGGACTTTGGCGATCGCACCTACGGCGTCTTCAATGTAGCGCCGCGCACCGGATTCGAGCGCGACCGGGTGGCGGAGCTGGTGGCCAGCTATGGAACCTACAACGTAACCAACGACCAACTCAGCTTCGGCGATCACTCCGAGCGCTTCGCCTGGTATGCGAGCGGCAACGGCAACCGGACGGATTACGGGCTGGAGCCGCCGACGCATGAGAACCTGCACAACCTGGGCGCGGGCGGCGGTGGCTTCACGTCGCTGATCTTCAACAAGACCGCGCATGACCAGGTGCGATTCGATGGCGGCTTCCGCGCGGACTACTATCAGGTACCGAATACGCCAGACCAGCAGGCCAGCGGGGTGCGCGACCGGGATCGTGAGCAGGATGGATTTGCAGTCGTGTCGTACGTGCATACCTTCGATCCGGGAACGATGCTGACCGTCTCGCCGCTCTACCACTTCAATCGCGCGGCGTATGTTGGCGGTCCGGACGATGTGCCGAGTACAACCGACGATCGCGCGTCCAACTATGAGGGCGGCCAGGTAGTCTTCTCGCAGGTGAAAGGCGGAAGCAATCTGCGGGCCGGTGTCTACGCCTTCGCGCAGCAGGATAACCGCCTGTTTGCGCTGGCAGCGAACGACGGAAGCGGCCATGCGTTTCGTCAGAGCATTGCGCCGGGCGGGCAGGTGGATGCAGCCTTCGTGGAAGAGCAACTTAAGCTCACTCCATGGTGGACCGTCAACGAGGGAGTGCGCTTTACCTACTTCAACGGCGCGTTCAGTGAGCACGCGGTGAATCCGCGGGTCGGAACGGCGGTCGCGATTCCGCATCTGGGGTGGGTGCTGCGCGCGTCATACTCGCGCTACTATCAAGCGCCGCCACTCGATACCGTCTCCGGCGGCCTGCTGCAGTTCGCGCTCGATCAGCAGCTAGGCTTTCTGCCGCTGCAGGGAGAGCGCGACGAGCAGCACGAATTCGGCATAGCGATTCCGCTGCGTGGATGGACGGCCAATTTCGATTACTTCCGTACCGGCGCGCGCAACTTCTTCGATCACAGTCCGATCGGCAACTCGGACATCTTCTTCCCGCTCACCATCGACCACGCGCGCATCAACGGATGGGAGGCAAACATCAAGTCGCCGCTGATCGCCCGCAAGGCACATGCGCACCTGGTCTATTCCAATCAGCAGGCGGAAGGATTTGGCGGGGTCACCGGCGGCCTCACGGACTTCAGCCCTCCCGAGGAGGGCGGCTTCTACCTCGATCACGACCAGAGAAATACGCTGACCACCGGCTTCGACAGCAGTCTTCCATGGCGCACCTTCGCGGCCTTCGACTTTATCTATGGTTCGGGATTTCTCAATGGAAACGGGCCGCAACATCTGCCAAGCTACCGCACCGTCGATCTGGCGCTCGGTAAAGAGTTCGGCGAATCGCTGACAGTGCGCGCCAGTGCGACCAATCTCACCAACAAGCGCTATCAGATCGATGACAGCAATACCTTCGGCGGAACCCACGTGGCCGATCCGCGTATGCTTTCCGTGGAGGTGCGCTATCGCTTTCATTTCTAAAAGCGTCATTGTTTTCATATTTGGGCTTTCATACTTAGAGGAGGAGCTCACCCCATGATGGTGTTGACCCGGTATGCGCAGGCTGGTCTGCTGTGTTCTTGCTTAGCTGTGGTGTCAGGCTGCCACAGCACGTCAATGCACCCTTCCGCCGATGCCCGACAGAGTGCGGCCAAGCAATACGCCATGAAAGGCGTCATCGTGTCGACCGATGCCTCGCGGGGCGAGGTCACCATCGATACGCAGCCGATTCCGGGCTTCATGGAAGCGATGACCATGCCGTACAAGCTGAAGAATCCGAACGTTGTGCAGGACCTGCATCCGGGCGATCACATGACCGGCCAGTTGCTGATATCGGATGCCGGCGCGCTGCTGGATGAGATAGTCATCACCGCGCAGGCGCAGCCAGACTACAAGCCCGCAGTGCAGTATCACGTGCCCGCGCCCGGCAATGTTGTGCCCGACTTCAAACTGACCAACCAGAATGGCAGGAAGATCTCGATCGACAGCTTCCGCGGCAAGGCGCTGCTGATCACATTTATCTATACACGGTGTCCCCTCTCCGACTATTGCCCTCGTATGAGCCGCAACTTCGCGGAGATCGACAAGCAACTGGCAGCCGATCCCCAGCTTTACAAGAAGACACATCTGCTCAGCGTCAGCTTCGATCCGGCCTATGACACGCCCGCCGTTTTGAAGAGCTATGGCGAGGCGTACACTGGCCGTTTTACCAAAGAGACCTTCAGCCACTGGGACTTTGCCGCGCCGCCGAAAGACGAGTTGCAGAAGATTTTGAGCTTCTTCGATGGGGGCGCAACGCCGGGAGAAAACAAGACCATCACGCACTCCTTGTC